>JANXMY010000069.1 GCA_025354405.1 Armatimonadota bacterium | reverse complement strand
CCCGGTTTACTTGGCCCATCGCAAGGACTGGCAGACCTATCAAACGCGCTGGGTCTCTCCGCAGCAATTCCGGGAGGGAATGAAGCCGTAAAGACCTCTCGGCGAATTCTGGGGGAGGGCCTTACTCCGGATCCTGCCTAGAAGGCACCGCTCCCAGGCATCGCCGCGCAAAGTCCCTCAGTGCTGTGCTGACTTCTTCGTGACATTCGAGCAGGCTCAAATGGCCGCAGTTTTTGATCAAAGTCAGCTCGGCCTGCGGGAGGCGTGATGCCATGCCGCGCTGTATCTCGGGAGGCATGTTCCGGTCACAGTCTCCTGACAGCAGCAAGACCGGCAGGGTAAAAGTCGGCAGCAAGGCGCGTGTATCGTAATCGAAGCAGGCGAGCGCACCCCGGCCCGCCGCCCGCATCGAGAAATGGGCGCAGCGATCCGCCACTAGATCGTCCTGCCCCCGACTTTCGCGGCCGACATGGGTCCCGAACATCAGCGCGGCGTGGACGCACCCCATCTGCCAGATCAGGCGGACAAAGGCCTCAAAGGGCAAAGGGAATCGTCCCATCGCGCGTGCCAGCGGCTCCCAGAACCAGGGGCGCAGGGGCATGAGCCACTCTCGCCCCCACATGGTTTCCAGCAGAGGGGTATCCGTCCCGCCGATCAGCGCCAGACCGCGTACAGAGCGCATCAGGTCCGGGTGGCGCTCTCCGAAGAGCGGCAGGATCATCGCGCCGACCGAATGTCCGGCCAGAACGCAGCCTCGCGGGTTTCGCCCTGCCTCTACGGCCTCGAAGACGGCGGCCAGATCGTCGGCCGAGGCTTCCAGGGAGTAATCTTCATTTCCCGGGGCGGAGGACAGACCGGTGCCGCGCATGTTCCAGACAATCACCCGGAACTCTCCGGCCAGCGCTGCCTTCTGGTAATACCAGGTGTCGTGTGTCAGGGACCAGCCGTGGGACAGCAGCACGACCGGGACATGGTCCGGTCCGAACTGCTCCCATTCCAGCCTGACGCCGCCTTTCCCGGCTGCGGTCCCGCGCCGCCGAGGCTCCAGCGGCTTCGGCTCATCGGGGTCCACCCGGCGCAGAAGCGGCATCCACCAGCGACCGGTCAAAATCAAAGCCGCCAGACCAACTCGCTCCCAGCGTCTGGGCCGTACTCCGCAGAATGCACGCATCATCTCGCGCAGCCCAACCCATAGGCCGAGCAGAGCAGGGAGTGAAAACAGTCCAGAGAAAATACCGATCCACATCGTGCGTTGTATCACCCCTGCAGTACGGCGCGAAAGATCAGCAGCAGGCTGAGATCGAAGACCAGCCCGTGCCATAAAATCGGCACGATGATCGAGCGTGTCCGCCGGTAGAGCCAGTCGAAGAAGATGCCCGCCCCCACAATTCCCAGCACCGTCAGCTCCGCCCAGCCCGGCCGGACCAGAAGGCGGACGACCAGATAATGCCAGCCCGCAAATGTCAGCGCCGTCCAGACCGTGCCCACGGTCCCGAGGGTCTCGCCGGTGCCGCGCAGCTCGTTCAGCACGGTGCCGCGCCAGAAGAGCTCTTCGAGGACGGCGTTGACCGGGACGAAGTAGAGGATCAGCGGCAGCAGCCAGGCGGCTCGGAATCCGCGCCGGGTAACGACCGACAGTACGCCTGGGGCGTCCAGCAGAGACTTCCCTATATCCTGATAGACCAGCAGTGCGAGGGGCACAATGACGACGAAGCCGCCGAGCAGCCAGGCCCACTGGCTGGGAGACGGCGGGCGCAGAGCCTTTCTCCAGAGCGGATAGCCCCAGATAATCGCGGGCAGCAGGCACACCCCATGGTACAGGGCGAATGTCCAGAGGAGGCTGTCGAAGTGGTACATCCCCAGCCAGACGGCGGGCCAGGGCAGAAGGGTCAGGAGAATGACGACAGCAAGTCGTCGGCGGGCAAGTAAAGAGGTCACGAGAGACGATAGCATACGGGGGTGGGGGGTGTCAAGAAGGGAGCAGAAGAAATTGAGATGAAGAAGGGGAGTTTGTCCTGCAAACAAACGGAAGCGTTAGCGAATTACCCGGCGTGAACTGGCCGCTGCTTCCTCTGGCTCAGCGGGAGGCGTTTGCAATCAATCGATGCAGGGAAATATAGCAATCACGGTATTCATCAGATACTAAGCCAAAACAAATGCCCCAATTTCGCTCGTGACCCCATTGTGGGCACGGCACAAGAGAAAAGAAAGAAACCCATGAAATCGATCCTATCAACGCCGTCGGGCCTGATCGCTGCCACCCTTTTGGGGCTGGCCACTTTCTCTCCGGGCGCGGCCCAAGCGAAGCCGCTGCCCCCTCCCGACCAGAAAGCCAACCCCCAGATGAAGGCCGTCCTGACCGAGCTGGCCCGTCTCACTCCCGTCCCGCCCTATATGCTCACCCCTGCCCAGGTCCGCAAAGGCCCCGGCCCGCCCGACGCCGTCAATGCCGTCCTCAAGATGCAGGGCAAGTCTACTGCTCCTGAGCCGGTCGCAAATGTCCGAAACACAACCGTCCCCGGACCCACCGGACCGATTCCCGTCCGCGTCTACACCCCCACAGGCACCGCGCCATTCCCCGTCCTGGTCTACTTCCACGGCGGTGGCTGGGTGATCGCCAACATCCAGACCTATGACGCCTCCTGCCGCGCGCTGGCCAACAAAGCCGGCTGCGTCGTCGTCTCCGTCGGCTACCGACAGGCCCCGGAGCATAAGTTTCCAGCCTCTCACGAAGATAGCTATGCGGCGTCCCAGTATGTCATGGCTCACACGGCTCAGTTCGGCGGCGACCCTAAGCGCGTGGCCGTCGGCGGTGAGTCGGCCGGCGGCAACCTGGCCGCCGCCGTCTGCTTGATGGCACGGGACCGCAAGGGCCGGATGCCCATCTACCAGCTCAACGTCTACCCCATCGCCGGCACCGACCTGAATACGCCGTCGTATCTTGCAAATGCCAAGGCGATCCCCCTGTCCAAGCCGTTCATGGCCTGGTTCTTCCGCTACGAGGTGCGTACGCCGCGCGACCTCCAGAACCCGCTGATTGCGATTGACCGGGCTAATGTCCATGGCCTGCCGCCTGCGACCGTCATCACCGACCAGATCGACCCGCTGCAAAGCGAAGGCATGCGGTATGCGGCTCGCCTGAAGGCAGCAGGCATTCCGGTGCGCTTCCGTAACTACAACGGTGTCACGCACGAGTTTTTCAGCATGCCCGCCGTGCTGGATGCCGCCCGGGAGGCTAACACCTTCGCCGCCGAAGGATTGAAGTCTGCCTTCAACAAGTAGAGCCTACAGCAAGAGGAACCCAGGGGACAAAAGTGCGTATTTTTACTGCCGCCCTGCTCTGACCGTCGTCCTCGAGCAGCATAGCTGCTCGAGACGACAATGAACGTCTGTGGGCGAAGCGAGCAGCAAGAAACCATGAACACCAACGACCTGCGCCCAATCTCCGTCGTCTTCATCCCCGCCCTGCTGTGCGACGAAGCCATGTACCGGAATGTGATCGAGACTCTCGGCGAGATGATTGAGGCGCACGTCCTGCTCTCGCCAAAGGGGCGTCTAGAGGAGAGTGCTGCCGACCTGGTCGTGCACCCGGAAGCGTCCGAGGCAGCGGCAGCCTTCAAGGCGATGGCGGAACGTGCAGGGTCGGCGGCGGGTGCCGCACGTGCACTTTCACGTTCTCCCGGGCTGTGGCCATCTGCCGACGCTGGAGAAGCCCGCCGAGTGTGCGGCGCTCATCGGCAATTTTCTTCTCGGCAATTTTTCTCCTGGGCAAACTTCGATGGGATGAAGAGGATTATCTATGAATAAGACATGGTTTATTACGGGAACGTCCAAGGGCTTCGGCCGCATCTGGGCAGAGGCCGCCTTGGAGCGCGGTGACAGGGTCACGGCGACGGCCCGCAAAGTCGAGACGCTTGGCGACCTGAAAGAGAAATACGGTGACGCTGTGCTGACCATCGCGCTCGATGTCACGGACAAGGCGGCTGTGTTCTCGGTCATGAAGCAGGCAGTCGAGACTTTTGGCCGGCTTGATGTGGTCGTTAATAACGCCGGCTACGGCCAGTTCGGGGCTATGGAAGAGATCAGCGAGCATGAAGCCCGCAGCCAGATGGAGACGAACCTGTTTGGCGCCCTGTGGGTGACCCAGGCCGCTTTGCCGTACCTGCGCGAGCAAAAGAGCGGGCACATCATCCAGGTCTCGTCCGTCGGTGGGGTGAACGCTTTTCCGTACATCGGCATGTATCACGCCAGCAAGTGGGGACTAGAGGGTTTTAGCCAGTCGCTCAGCCAGGAAGTGCAGCCTCTGGGGATCAAGGTGACACTGATCGAGCCGATTGGTTACACGACTGACTGGAGCGGGCCTTCTGCCAAGTTCGCGGAGCCGCTGCCAGCATACGAAGGGACGCGAGAAGCGATGGCAGCACGCCGGGCTTTGAGCAAGCCGGGCGATCCGGACGCGACCGGCCCCGTCGTTCTGAAGCTGGTGGACATGGAGGAGCCGCCGCTGCGCATCTTATTCGGTAAAGGTGCAAATGAGATGATACACGCGGAATACGCCAAGCGCCTTGCCGAGTGGGATAAGTTCAAGGATCTGAGCGAGGAAGCGCAGGGAGTTTGAGAAAATCGTGGATGTCATCGCGCGGCTTGCGAAGGGCATCAACTCCTGCGAAGTGGTATGGACAGTGGGGTTCACTTCAGACACCAGACCCGAGCTGCTGGCTTCTAAATCCCAAGCTTTCTTGCTCTGCGCCACCGGATTACTTCTCGATTTAGGGAACCCTGACCCGCCTCTTTTTGTTATCATAGCAGTCATATGCTAAAATAGCCCGAGCTGATTCACCCAATTTAAAGAGGACTTTCCGTGACAACTTCTAACACCACTGAGCTGAGTGCCAGCGAGCCGCGCAGCGTCGTAATTATCGGTTCTGGCCCTGCCGGCCTGACTGCAGCAATCTATGCCGCGCGGGCTAATCTGTTTCCGCTTGTCATCGAAGGCGGAGCACCGAACCTGCCGGGCGGGCAGCTGATGATCACATCGGATGTGGAGAACTTTCCTGGGTTTGCCCATGGCATCATGGGGCCGGAGCTGATGGACCAGATGCGCCAGCAGGCGGCGCGGGTCGGAGCAGAGTTTTTGACGGAGAACGTCGTCAGCGTGGACTTCTCGCAGCGGCCGTTTCACATCAAAACCGATGACAACAAAGAGTTCTGGGCGAAGACGGCGATCGTGACCACCGGAGCATCGGCGAAGTGGCTGGGGCTGCCGTCGGAAACATTACTCTACGGCAAGGGCGTGTCGGCGTGTGCGACCTGCGACGGATTCTTCTTCCGCGGCCGGGAGGTGGTGGTGGTCGGCGGCGGAGACACGGCTTTGGAAGAGGCAAACTATCTTGCGCGTATGGCCTCTAAAGTGACCATCGTGCATCGCCGGGATACGCTGCGGGCATCGCATATCATGCAGCAGCGGGCATTTGACAACCCCAAGATCGAGTTTGTCTGGGACAGCGCAATCACGCAGATTCACGACCCGGCTGCTGGGAAAGTGACGGGGCTGACTTTGCATAATCTCAAAACAGAGGAAGACAGCTTTTTCCCAACCGACGGCATCTTCATCGCCATTGGGCACACACCAAACACCAAGCTCTTCGAGGGGCATCTGGCAATGGACCCGCAGGGCTATATCGTGACGACTCCGGGCCGACCGCTGACCAATATCCCCGGCGTCTTCGCCGCCGGCGACGTCCAGGATACCATGTACAAGCAGGCGGTGACGGCGGCTGGCACTGGCTGCCAGGCGGCAATGGACGCAGAGCGGTTCTTGGAAGAAGAAGATCAGAGTTAGACGAGAGAATGACTGCGCAGCACTAGGCCGCCAGTGGAACCAGCAGCAGATCGGCATCGGGCAGCGGGGTGCCGATCAGGCGGCTTTTTGAGGACATCATGTCGAGGAACGCAGCGACTATCTCCGGCTCGAGATGGGATCCGGCCAGGCCTTGCAGGTAGGTCAGCACCTGATCTTCTGGCCAGCTTCCCCGGTAGGGACGGTCCGAACGCAGGGCGTCCCAGATATCTACCACGGAGAATAGTCGCGCGGCGAGGGGGATATCTTTTCCCTTCAAGCCTTGCGGGTACCCGGTGCCATCCCATTTCTCGTGGTGGCAAAGGGGAATGTCCAGAGCCGGACGCAGGAAAGTGATCGAGGAAAGCATGTTGTATGCATCCTGGGGATGACGACGCATCAGGCGCCATTCAGTGGGGGTCAGGTTATCCGTTTTCAGCAGGATACGGTCAGGCACACCCATTTTGCCGATATCGTGCAGCAGGGCGCCGCGCCGGATATGCACCCGCTGGGCCGGACTGACCTCCATTTTCTCCGCCAGGCGATCGACGAGGTCGGTAACCCGGCGGCTGTGGCCCTCGGTCTCCTGATCGCGGAGGTCCAGGGCATGGCCCCAGCCTTCAATCGTGGCCTCATAGGCTTCGCGCAGCTCGCGGTTGGAGCACTCCAGGTCTTGGAACATCGTCGCGCTGTCGATGGCGATTGCAGCCTGCCCGGCCAGGACTGCCAGGAACTCGTGCCACTCGGCATCCGGGTCCAGCAGATGGCGATGGAAGACTTCCAGTACTCCTTTAACTTTTCCTTTAGCGATCAGCGGTACGGCCCAATAGGTGAGAAACCCTTCAGTTTTCATGCCGGGGTCATGGGCAAAGATATCTGGCATCCATCCAAGATTCTTGATCTGCACCGTCTCTTTTTCGCGGACGGCCTGGGCGGCAAAGCCGAAGCCATAGGTCTGCGGGGGGCAGTCGGTCAGGGAATGCCGCAGACCGACTTCTGCCGCATATTCCAGGGTCTGAGATTTTGGGCAGCAAAGCAGAATCGCGGCGGCATCGACTTTAAGATGTGTCCGTACCTCTTCCAGTATGATCTCCATCGTCGAGTTTAAGCTGGCGCTGCCGATAATCTCCATGTCGATTCGGCGCAGGGCATTGATTCGCTGCAGCCGCCACTCTAAATGTTCATTCAATTTCAGAATCGTCTGCTGTGATTGATGCTTCTGCGTGATATCTTCAACGACGGCAATTGCGAACTGCGGAGTCCCGGTCCCGTCGCGGACCAGCGACATGGAGAGGTCCGTCCACACCGTGTCACCATCCTGACAGCAGAGGCGCTTTTCGATTCGGTATTCGTCGCTGACCCCTTCCTGCAGGTCCCATTCTTTCTGGACATTCTCCGGCGAATCGTCGGGGTGGGTCAGGCGCGCAAACGCCATATCATCCAGTTCGGCGGCGGTATAGCCCAGCATCTGCTGGAACGCCGCATTGCTCTCCGTCAATCGCCCGGTCAGGTCCACGCGAACGATGCCGATACCGACCGTATCGAAGATAGTCCGCATCTCATGCATGCGCTCGTTCTGGAGGATTTGGAGGCTGTGCCGTTCGCTGATGTCCTGGATCGTGCCGACATAGTGCCGTATGCTGCCATCCGGGTTCAGAACGGGGTGGATATTCTCAGAAACCCAGAGCCGCGTGCCGTCGTAGCGAATGACCTGCGATTCGAATTCCGTGGCGCCGCCATTCGTTCGCAGGCAAGCCCACAGCTCCTCGCGCCGCTCGGCCAGAAGGGAGACATCCTGTGTGATGAAGTTCTCCGGGGAGTCAAAGCCATAAATCCGGGCGGTTTCGACATTTGCCCGGGTATACCGTCCATCCGTGGTCATTTGAAACAGGCCAATGGGCGATTGATCCAGCATTCCCCGCTGCTCGGATTCCCCGCGCCGGAGACCGTCTTCCACCTGTCGCCGCCGGCCCGAATCAGACAATGCCCCAACCCATAGCCGCGCAGACCCGGCGCAGATCTGCGTCAGTGTCAGCTCTACCGGCAGCAGGGAGCCGTCTTTCGGACGAGCGGAGAGGCGCAGTGTCCGGCTCACCGGCCCAGAGTCCCCCGATTTCAGAATTGCCGCCGGGAAGTCGCGGAAGAGGATCGTCACCGACTGCCCCAGAACATCCGCTGCCCGGCAGTGGAAGAGCCGCTCCGCTTCGGCGTCGAATGCCGACACCAGGCCCTTTTCGTCCAGCAGAAACGTGGCCGCCGCTTCTTTGTCACCTCCGGCATGGGTTGCGCGGGGCAGGAAGGTGTTTATAGATTGAGATGAGGTAATATTCATAAATCGCTATCATAGGCGGCGTGTCTTCTAGTTGTCGGGCGTCAGGCAGGGATTCCTCACCCCGTCGTCCCCCTGCTTGACAACAAATGCTCAATAAAGTCATACTGGCAGGAGAGAACTACCCCTGTGCGAAAACAAATGCTGAGGTCGAAGTATGGATGAAGCCGCAGGCGCACGACAGGTGCGCGGACGAACCGCGGTTTCCGCTGAAGAAAAGGCACTGATTGAGCGCTGCAAGCGCGGCGATCTGGCTGCTTTTAATGACCTGGTCCGTAAGTACGAGAAGCAAGTCTACAACTTCGCGTACCGACTGACCGGTAACTATGACGATGCCAACGATGTCGCGCAGGATTCTTTCCTGCGTGTCTTCAACGCCATCGGCAGCTTCCGGGGCGATGCGTCGTTCTCCACCTGGCTCTTTCGCATCACGACCAATGTCTTTTTGGATGAGCGCAAACGGGCGAAAGCCCACCCACAAGCCTCGCTCGATGAATATTTGGAGCTGGGCGAGTCCAGTGTCACCCGCCAGATCGAAGATCCTTCTCCCACGCCCGAAGTTGTGCTTGAAGAATCTGAGCGTGCCCAGATTTTGTCGAAAGCTATCAGCGATCTGCCAGAGTACCAGCGGGCAATGGTCACCCTCTACCACAGCCAGCAGAAATCCTACGAAGAGATCGCTGAGATCATGGATCTTCCCATCGGTACCGTCAAAAGCCGTCTGAATCGCGCTCGCCTTGCCCTGAAAGAAAAACTTTCCGGCCTCCGGGAACTTTTCAACTCGTAGCGTCGTCAGAAATGCGAGCAGGCAGGGCCTGTGATAGTTTAGAAGTGAGTGAGATGGTTCGTAACGGTTCGAGTGGCTGAAAACCACGCGCTAGGTGAGGCACCTTCCGGGTGTCGGAGTCCGACCGTCCGCAGGACGCCTCACCTGGCGAGTAGTCTTCAAATACTCGTCCCGCTTTGCTTTCGCCGCTCATCATTTCGCCGCTAAGGCAAGGACTGAAGACCATGAAACTCGAACGGGCACAGGAAATCTATTCGGAATATGCGGAAGGGACGCTGACACCCGCGCTGCGACTGGCGCTGGAGCAGCATTTCGCAGCCGACCCGGCCGCTCGCGCCGACTATGATGCCTTTGCCCGCATCTTCGCCCTGCTGGAAACCCCAGGTGGGGAGGATGTGGAAGTCCCGCTGGGCTTCCGGGCCAAGATATTGGAGCGGGCCGCTGCCGAGCAGGGACGCCGTGAGACGACTTTCAATTCTCGCCCCCCCGTCCCTGGCGGCCGCTGGTTTCAGACCGCCAGCCACCGCCGCACCCTGGGTGGGACCTTCGCCGCAATTGCCGCCGTCGCCGTCCTGGGCGTCATGCTCTTCCCGCACTCGCCCCTAAGGCCGCGTACAGATACTAGCGGCTTGGGGCCTAATATCTCCATCGCTCAGACCGTTAGCCCTGAAATGCTGCAAAGTATCGACACGCCGCTGGGACAGGCTACCGCCTCCCATCTGTTCCACCTGCACCTGCCTGAGACGGTGCCCGCTGCGACTGTCAATGCTTATGTCGTGACCTCGATCGACCAGATCACGGATCCGTCCCATCTCGCTGATGCGACCCATGCCATGAAAGATCTGCACCTGACTAACCGCCAGGGCGTCCAGATTCCCATCGCACCCTTGCAGGCCCGTCCGGCCGGGAGCACCCTGGACGTGCTGGTCAACTGGACTCCCGACGATACCACGCAGCCCGCCGGTTCGGAAGCGATCTTCACGCCCTTCGGGGCCGCAAGCCCCTCGTCGACGGCCCCAATCAATGCCGGGTTCCTGGAAGCCGCCCAGTCCGTCGCCTCCCACTACGGCGTCACGGTCGTCGTCGAAGCCGACACAGTTCCGACCCAGACATTCTCCCCGGACTTCTCCGGCACGGACCCCACGGCCCCCCTGACGGCCCTGGCGAACGCAGGTAATCTCAAAGTGCAGGCGCTGCAGAACAGCACCTATTATCTCTACGATCCGGGGCAGGCACATTAGGGGATAGTTGACGGAGCGGGATGATTTAAGGGAGACCTCCTGGATGGGGGGTCTCTTTTTTTGGGTCTGGCGTATGAACACACTTTGCATTTGAGCAAAAAATACTGTATAATGGCAGAGTGCCATAAAAAGCGACTTATCGGCTTTTCGGCCCGCTGACTTGATACTCATTTCATTTGTCAGGAAGAGGAGGATTGTGTAATGACTGTCCGTACTTTCTTTGCTCATCATCGGAGGGCTACAGGTGTCCTCAGTTCCTTTCTCACTCTACTCCTACTTATGCCGTCTTTCGCGGTCTTTGCTCACCCTTCCGCACAATCCGTAAAGAGGCTCAACTCTCACAACTTACCCGCGCAGGTAGAAAAGTCTGTTGACCAGCTCAAGGTTGGTGACATCATTCGCGCCCGTAGCAATGCTACAGGCAAGGTGGAATGGAAACAAGTCATATATGCGAGTAAGCGCGTTGTTTCTTCCTTGCTAACTGTGCATCTCGCGGACGCACGAACCGGTAAGCCCGTAGAAACCCTTTCCTGTCCCCTTGACCAAATCGTTAAGCTTAGTAGTGGTAAAGCGGTTCCTGCTGGTCGGCTTTCCGTCGGTAATAGCATTGTCACACGTGCCGGGCCAGTCTGCAAAGTCAAGGCAATGTTTTTATCGCGCAGGCCGGGTGGCTTCATCCTCTGCGATGTAAGGGTTGGACCGCTTTCTGCGGCAAAAGCCAAAATTTTCGCTTTGTCGCAGAGTGGCAAAACGCAGCATGATGTCAATTTTGCAGATTACAAAGTCACGCCCCGCAAGATCGCCTATGCCTCTCCTGCTAGTGCCGGCACTGGTACGGTAAATCCCTTTTTGTTTCAAGGCCAGCAGTATGACGCCGCCAGCAATGACTATTACCTCCGCGCCCGATATTACGACCCCACTATCGGCCGATTTCTTAGTCAAGACCCCTATGAGGGAGCTATCGCAGATCCTCAATCATTGCATCGTTACCTTTATGCAAGCAATGATCCTGTCAATCGCTTTGATCCCAGCGGACGCGAGGACCTCGGATCGTTGTCCATCAGCGAAGCGGGATCTGCTACTCTGGATAGCATCAACACGGGAGCCATTCAAGGAGTTAAAGCCTTTGCGAAAGATGCGATTGGCGAAGCAGTAGATGCCGAAGCACCGCAGGCCATTGCAGAAAGAGGAGCAGCAGATGCAACTGCCGATTTAAGTGACATAGTGGACATAGGCAGTGAAGGTGAATCTGCCGCTGAGGAGCAAATAGCTGGTTTCGTTAAAAACACAGAACACATAGCAGACCTCACTGGGAAGAGAGCTTATCGGATACCCGACCAACTGGACCGAGTGAATAAAATTATAGGCGAAGTAAAGAACGTCAAGCAGTTAGATTTTAGAAGCCAAATCAAAAACGACTTGATGTTCGCTGAAAAATACGGCTACATATTCAGGCTCTATGTTCGCCCTGGTATACGATTGGCTCCTAAAATACAGGAAGCGGTTGACGAAGGTAAAATCGTTCTTCAGTATTTGAACTTGCCATGAGGAACTATGACAAGTTGTTGCCTCCAACCATACTAAATAAAGAGGCTTACCGACAGGAATTGAGAAGGCAGTTCGGAGAAGCTTCGACCTTTCAGGAGCGGGAAGTGGTCCGACTGAAGATGGCTGCTATATTTGCTGAGAGTGCCGCATCCATAGATGCTGAATTAGACAGTATAGGTTTTCCTTCTCTGGGGACGTTATCCAATAGCAAAGTAAATTATAAATCTGCTATTCCTGTCTTGCTAAAATGGTTGTTTCAAGCGGAGACGAATGACGTAAAAAGTGCCATTCTAGGAGCTTTAGCAGTAAGCTGGTCTAAACCCGCAGCGGCGAAACCTCTCATTCAATTCTTGAACCAGCTTGATCCTGAGTCTGCCCAAGAGTTACGTTGGTCGGTCGGTAATGCACTTGAATGCGCGGCGGATGACAGCGTTTTTGATGATGTTCGTTCGATTGCCGAAGACAAGCAGTACGGCGCAGACCGTCAAATGTTTGTGATGGCTTTGGGCAATATGAAAAATCCAAGGGCAGTGGATGTGCTTATCAATTTATTAGATGATCGTGAAGTATTACCTGGGGCTGTCGCAGGTTTAGCGAAAGTTGGTGCGCCCAAGTCCCGTGACTACCTTGAACCGCTATTAAATCATACCGAGGCATGGATAAGGAAAGAAGCAAAAAAAGCTATTAATAAGATTGATAAGAAATACCCGCGTCAATAATCAACGTCGTAATGTGCGACATACACAAGTCAAGTGCTATTTATTAAGGCGAACAAAATTGAGAGCACAGGAGGAAGTAGTTCTACACTCTGTTGAACAGAGGCTTTATTTTAAGGTGCATTCGTGTTGGGGCTGGCAAAATAACTATCCTGATTTTGACCACAAGGGGAACCCTACCTACAGTTGAGGCACCCCCAGACCTTCATTTGCGAGTGCTCAATTTCTTCAAGTGGAATAAATTTCTGGGTGGTGTTTTACACTCGGCCATTAAGATGTTCAGTGAAAGCGTTCGTATTTTAAGCGCAGTCGCCAAGGCTTTAAGCGAAGATAAGCTACTCGAAGTTTCTCTTTTCTTCGATATTGCCGTTCTCTATGGTTCCATTCGCGGAGCATCTTCGGACAACGCGAGTCTGGAATTTACACTGGCCGAGATGGAAAACGTGAACTTTGCTGGGCTTGGATATAAATTGCGACCGGTACTCGGCTTCATCGGCCTGAACGTAGATCATATTCGGTTTCCTGAACTCGGTGAACCGGCAGTGTTTACAGCAGAAGAAATAGAGATGGAAGCAATACGGCTGAGTATCCCCCTGTATCTTCCAAAAGATGAGGTAGAAGATTTTCATGACCGGGTCGTGCGTGAAGAGACAGGACATAAAGAACCTCCGAGGAGACTAGCGCAAATCTACGCAAATCTTTCCACTCGTCGTCGTCATGAACAAGAAGAACGGGGAATTGACCGAGTGAACAAATACGGATTTGAAGTGAACCTAGATTATCCATTTGCAGAGAACGAAATCATTCCGCTTCATGTCAAAGTGGCAAACGACAGCAGGAACCCACCCTACTATTTCGACATCAGACGGAACGATAGCTGACATTAGAATTGCCGCCAAATAGCTTGGTGGCCGCGAAGCCAGACGAAGAGTCAGACACTAACGAGGCCGCACTGCTGAGTGAGGCGGCGAGCCGCCGTTCGGTGACGGATATTCTCGCCGAAGTACCGGGGCATTTGGCCTTCCAAACAGCGGAAGAAGTCGATGCTTCTGTTCGGGAGGAGCGGGAGGCATGGGAGCGATGAGATATCCCACGATGAGGTCTTGGAGGGGACGGTAGGCTTTCGGAACCCACCCCGCAATAAGTTGCGACCCTGCCCGAAACGGGAGGGTATAGAGGGTGTGGGCAGAGGGCTTTCTGTGCTTATTTAAGGCTGCATCAAAATGCTGCTGCTTGACGACTTCCCTACTCCTCGCCCTCCCGTTTCGGGAGGGTCACAACTTGTTGTGGGGTGGGTTCCGAAAGCCTTACGTAACATCAGTCAGTGACCAAATATGCTGTAC
>JANXMY010000065.1 GCA_025354405.1 Armatimonadota bacterium | reverse complement strand
GTCAGATCGTTCGCGAGATACAGACCCGCCTCGGCTTCCTGCTGAATGTCGGCCTGGGCTACCTGACTCTTGACCGGGGCGCACGGACTCTCGCGGGCGGCGAAGCGCAGCGGATCCGGCTGGCGTCGCAGATCGGCTCGGGCCTGACGGGAGTTTTGTATATTCTCGATGAGCCCAGCATCGGCCTGCATCAGCGCGACAATACCAAGCTGATCGACACGCTCTTTCACCTGCGCGGCCTCGGCAACACGATCATCGTGGTCGAACACGACGAAGAGACCATGGCCGCCGCCGACTGGATCATCGATATCGGGCCGGGTGCGGGCGAGCATGGCGGCTATATCGTCTCGCAGGGGACACCGGCCCAGATCATGGCGGACCCAAAGAGCGTCACGGGCCGGTATCTCTCCGGTGTCGATAAGATCGCCATCCCGGCAGAGCGCCGCCCCGTCGGAGACAAGTCGCTGGAGATTATTGGTGCCCGCGGACACAACCTGCAGAACGTCAACGTTTCTATCCCTCTGGGCTGCTTTGTCTGCGTCACCGGCGTCTCCGGATCGGGCAAAAGCACGCTCATTCAGGAGACGCTCTTTCCACGCCTGCAAAGTGCCATCAACAAGACGCACCACGTCTGGGAAGCCCACGATGCGATCAAAGGCATTGAGTTTCTGGACAAGATCGTAGATATTGACCAGTCGCCCATCGGCCGGACCCCCCGTTCCAACCCGGCGACATACACCGGCGTCTTCGACATGATCCGGGACCTTTTTGCCAAGACCGCCGACGCCCGGATGCGCGGCTACAAAGCGGGCCGGTTTTCGTTCAACGTCAAAGGCGGTCGGTGCGAGGCCTGCAAGGGCGACGGCATCATCAAGATCGAGATGCAGTTCCTTCCCGATGTGTACGTCCCCTGCGAAGTCTGCCACGGCAAGCGCTACAACCGCGAGACGCTGGAAGTCAAGTACAAGCAGAAATCCATCTCGGACATTCTGGAGATGACAGTCGGCCAGGCCGTAGCGTTCTTCGAAGCCGTGCCCGCCATCACGCGCAAGCTGCGGACCCTGCACGATGTCGGTCTGGACTACATCCGGATGGGCCAGCCCGCCACGCAGCTCTCGGGCGGCGAGGCCCAGCGGGTCAAGCTCGCCACCGAGCTTGCCAAGCGGGCGACCGGCAAGACGCTCTATATCCTCGATGAACCCACTACCGGCCTGCACTTCGCCGACATCCAGAAGCTGCTGCAGGTCTTGCAGCGCCTCGCCGACACGGGCAACTCGGTGCTGGTGATCGAGCACAATCTAGACGTCGTCAAAACCGCCGACTGGGTCATCGACATGGGCCCGGAAGGTGGCGACGGCGGCGGGACGGTAGTCGCAGAAGGCACCCCGGAACAGGTGGCAAAAGTAAAAGCCTCGCACACGGGCCGGTACTTGGCAAAAGTGCTGACGGGGGAGAATTTGATTTCGGGGAAGTGATGAGAGCGACTTAGAGTACAATCCGCAGTAACAGGAAATGAACAAATGGCAGAGTTCGTCGGCTTTGCTGCATAATTCGAGACCCTGCCATAAGGCTCACGGATTTAGTAACTGATGTTACGCAGGGTTTCTCGAGCCAGTGCTGGTGAAGAGGCGGGAGCCGAAGGAGCGTGGGCTAAAGGGGGCGGGAGCCGAAGAGGCAGGAGCCAAAGAAGAGCGTGGGAATGAATTCCTACGCTCACAACTTCCACGCTCCTCTCGCCCACGCTTCTTCGGCTCCCGCCTCTTCTCGCCCACTCTCATTACTCCAACGCTTCTTACTCCCAAGCTTCTTTTGCCCACACTTTCAAATGGCTTGGACAAGACAAACTTTCTTCTCGACAAAACTCGTATCTAGCATATCGTCGCGCTTCAGAATGCGAAAGTGGGATTTGTTCCCGCCCCCACCCCTTAAAAAGCGCAGTAAGCAGTGGAATAGTGGCGGCGGCAGTTGCCCCCGCCCCCTTATTCCCTGAAACCCACAATTGGGGCGGATGGACTCTCGGCAGTCAGTGAAACGCTCTAAGGCCATTCGAAATTAACGCTTTGAGCCAGTTCTGACCCGTTTTCTTTCTCCTAGGGAACGTCTACCAAATACCCGACGAGGCTGACCTGAACGGTAAACGATCCTGAGCCGGATTGATACACCGTGGCCAGCACGCTGCCATTCGGTCTGACATGCAGAGTCACAGGCTGCGTCACGCTGGGGATGACGTTGGTGCCCGGGCCGATGCTGAGTTCGGCGAGAGAAAGAAGGGTAGCCGTGCTGTCTTTATTGATGATCTGACACGTATAGGTGTTGGGATCATCGAGCAATTCGGAAGCAAAAGTCACACTCTCGACCACAAGCTGCTTTCCGGCGGGCACTTTGTAGACCAGATTACTTGCCGAGCCGAGCCCTGATCCGTTGATCGTCATAAATGTGTCCACCGGCTGCCGCGCAGAGCTGTCCCGATTTTGGATGGAATTGGTGACCGTGACGGGGACCGGCCCGCCTGTCGTGTGGCCGGGGCGGGAAGACAGCAGGCCGATACCGGTCAGCAGTGTCAGGGTGCCGAAGCCCGCCAGCAGGCGTGGACCGAGTGCATAGGTCGAAAAATTGTTCATTGTAACCCTTTCGTCTCTGCCCTCAACGTGGCAGAGCACAACAAGTGAAAAAGTAACGGGAGAAGGCGAAAGTGCCTGCGGCGGAGGGTGGAGCGGGACGCCGTAGAATTACCTAGTGCATAAACTGTGCCAAGAGCGATTTATTCGCACATTCACTTCTAGTTCTCATTTATACTGTGCCCGGGCAGGACTCTTGCCCCCCAGCGGCGAACGGCAGACCATCGCTTATTCGCACAAAATCGTGAGTCGTGTAAACAGAGGAGTTTAGTATGTCTTCCGTCAAAATCGGTGTGGTTGGGTGCGGCAATATCAGCAATGTCTATCTGGAGTCGGGCAAGAAATTCGATGTCCTCGATATCGTGGCCGTGGCGGATCTGGATCTCGAGCGTGCGAAAGCGAAAGCCGCGGAGCATGGGATCGCGCGGGCACTTTCCGTCGTCGAGCTGCTGGCGGACCCGGAGATAGAGATCGTGCTCAACCTGACGATCCCCAAAGCGCATTATGATGTCTGCAAGGCGGCGCTCGACGCGGGAAAGCATACCTATGTCGAGAAGCCGCTGTCGCTGACCCGAGATCAGGGGCGCGACCTCCTTCGAATTGCAAAAGAGAAGAACCTGCGGGTTGGGGGTGCCCCCGATACATTTCTCGGGGCGGCGCTGCAGACCTGCCGAAAGCTGATCGACGACGGCGCGATCGGCCGGCCAGTGGCCGCAACCGCCTTCATGATGGCGGGGGGGGTCGAGAAATGGCACCCGAACCCGGAGTTCTTTTACAAGCCCGGCGGCGGTCCGATGCTGGACATGGGGCCGTATTACCTGACGGCATTAATCTCCCTGCTTGGACCAATCCGCCGCGTCACCGGCTCGGCCCAGATGTCGTTCTCAGAGCGAGTGATCACCAGCCAGCCGCTCTCGGGGCAGACCATCATCGTGGAAACGCCCACCCATATCGCCGGAGTGCTGGACTTTGTGAATGGCGCGGTCGGGACGATCATCACGTCGTTCGATGTTTGGGCGCACAATCTGCCCCCCATCGAAATCCATGGCTCGGAAGGCTCGCTCTCGGTGCCCGATCCGAACTATTTCGGCGGAGTGGTCAAGCTCTACCGCGAAGGCAAATGGGAAGAAGTGCCTCTGACCCATGGCTATGAAGAAAGCAGCCGGGGGATCGGGGTCGCGGATATGGCCTACGCGATTCAGGAAAACCGCCCGCAGCGGGCCAGCGGCGAGCTGGCATTTCACGTTCTGGACGCGATGTACGGATTCCTGGACTCCTCAGAGCAGGGCAGGCACTATTTAATGGAGAGTGCGGGAGTCCGTCCCGATGCCCTGCCGGAGAAATGGCCGGTCTGAAAGATTCGGCGCCGTCGGAGGAGGAAGTCCGGCTCAGTCTACGACACCCACCAGCAGGCAGACGTCGTCGCGCATGACTCCCCCCTCCGCTGCCGCATCGACGCCCGCAATCAGGCTGCGGGCCAGATGATCAGCCATGGCTTCGAGGCTCACGGGGTCCCCGGGGGGGAGAACGTGTTCCAGAAGTGCAGCCACGCCCTCGATACCCAGCATTGCGAGCCGTGAGATGCCTACCTCGGTCAGACCATCCGTAAACACGGCCAGCGCGTCGCCCGGCTCAAGTGTTATCCTCCGCTCCTCAAAGACTGCGCCTTCGATAGCCCCCAGCACGGGACCATTCGGTGCGAGATGCTCGACCAGACCGCTCACCGCCCGCCGCACCAGGGCGGGTTCCTGCCCGCAATTCACATACGTCAAAGTTCTGCCAACGCTGTCATAAGTGCAGACAAACAGCGTGGCAAAGCCCGTCAGAAGGTCCTGTTCGGCCAGAAGTGAATTGAGGCTTCCCAGTGCCTTTGCGATAGTGTAAGCGCTGTAAAGAGCGTAGCGCAGCATGTTTCGTACCGTCGCAACCTGCGTTGCCGCCGCCAGTCCTTTGCCCGCAAGATCCCCAACGACCAGGGCCGTACAGCCTTTGTCCATGGGGACCACATCGTAAAAATCCCCGCCAACACCCGCCTCGTCCAGGGCGGCTTTGTAGTACTTCGCCAAGGCCATTCCGGTGATATGGTCGGGAATTGAGGGAGTTAGAGCGGCCTGAAGCTGCTGCGCAATGTTACGCTCCCGCTCAGTGATCCGCTCTCGTTCCTTTTCCAGTGCATTGCGCTCGCTGATGTCGGCAAATGTCACCACGGCTCCGCAGACCAGGCCGTGTTCGAGGATCGGCGCAGCACTGTAAGACACAGGAAACGAAGTGCCGTCGGCCCGCCAGAACACATCATCCTCGACATGGGCACTTTCTCCGCTCTGGATAGCGTGACAGATCGGGCACTCATCCTGCGAATAAAAAGTTCCGTCCGACCGCATATGATGGATTAATGCATGGCCATTCTGCCCGGCAAGCTGCTCCTGCGTGAAACCGAGCATCCGGGCGGCCGCATGGTTGACGAAGGTGAAGTTCCCCACGCGATCGATCCCGTAGACCCCCTCGTTTGTGGATTCCAGCAGCAGGCGGTAACGCTCTTCGCTCTCGCGCAGAGCGGCCTCCGCCGTCTTACGCTCGTTGACGTTCTTAAAGAACACTGAGAGGCCATCCACAGAAGGATAGATCCGAACATCCATCCAGGCATCCAGGGGGACATAGTAGTCTTCAAACGTAGCGGCCTTTCCTTCAGACCGAGCGCGGTGGTATAGATGGTAAAACGTACCGTCAACAGCCTCTGGAAACACTTCCCAGATGTTTTTTCCCAGCACTTCTGCGCTGGAACAGGCGAGCAGCCGTGCGGCCTGTGCATTCAGAAAGGTAAACCGCCAATCGGTGTCGAGTGAGTAGAACGCATCGGTAATGCTCTCGAGGGTTCGAGATGTACGCTCATGCAGCTTTCGCCGCCCCGCGGCTTCGCGCAAAAGTGCGTGCTCCTGGCGGGCGACTTCAACGGTCAGCCAGGTCCGGTCCACGACATTTTGGAGCAGCTCGATCTCTTCAGCCTTCCAGTGCCTCGGCGTGCTGCTGTGAACACCGATGCAGGAGACGAGGCGCGCAGAATGTACCACGGGGACACCAACATGGGCGCGGATACCGACAGACTCATACGCTGCGGTAGCCGCCGCAGGCACCTGATCGCGATCAATCCGAACATCGTCGACCACGACCGCCCGCCCTGCGGCGTACTCCGCGGCGACGATCGGGCCGAAATCTGAAATGGGAAAGACGCCCGCCATACTCGCGATTCCATCATCGATGCGGTAGTCGGGAGGGATTGTGCAGGTGTCGGCTTCGATATCGATATCGGCGAAGACGCAACGGGAAACACCGAGGAACTGTCCAACGGACAAGATGGCATCCGCAATCACTTCCTCCGGGCAGGTCAGAGACCGTGCCCGCTCCGCGAGGTCTGACAGAAACTGTTCCCGCTGCCTACGCTCGACTTGCTGCGTGACTTCGTGGAAGAATATGGAGAGACCCTCGGGGTACGGATAGGCCCGCACTTCGATCCACGCCTTGAGCGGTGGGTAGTACTCCTCGAATGTTACGGTCCTCTGCTCCGCCATGGCACGGCGATATTCATGCTCGAACCTGGTACCGACAGCCTCGGGGAACTCCTCCCAGATATTTTTACCCAGCACCTCCTGGCCTTTAGGAAATATGAACCGCTCGGCCTGCGCATTCAAATAGGTAAAGCGCCAATCGCGGTCCAATGCGTGGAATGCGTCGGTAATACTTTCGAGAACGTCGGCGACGCGGAGATGAAACTTGTCGACGACCTTATCGCTCGATGCAGAAACGTCATCAAAATCCGCCGCATCTGAGGCGGAGTCAGGCTGTGGGGAGTCGGGAGAAATTGATTTTGCAGACACATCAAATGCCATTCACTACGTATCCCGTCTCACTTGCAGAATAGTGCAATTGTACCTGATGCCCCAGTACGATTGGGGCATTTTCGTCTTTAATGGCTCTTTACTTGGAGATATCCCCGGCCTTCTCCCTTCCTCACTTCTTCAGCGGCTGCACCGCCTCCCCTAAAGGCTGATACAGCGACGTGTAAGTCTCCCACGCACCCTTCTCGAACAGGTCCTGAAAAAACAGGTACTGCTGCGCCCAGCCGGCCATCGGGCCGAACTCTTCGCGCAGTGCATTGCCGATAAAGCCGTACTCTTTCTGGGTCAGCGACTTCGTATTCGGGAGGTGCTTGGACCCAAGATAATGGTGATTGGCGATCTTGCGGATATGCGTATCCACGGGGATGGCTTCGTCTTTGTCGAGAGAGAAGAGGCAGACACAGTCGGCAATCTTTTCGCCGACGCCGGGGAGGGTCATCAGGGCGGCTTTGGCTTCGGCATAGGGCAGCGAGCGCAGGCTGAGCAGCCAGAGGGGACCGCCGTTTTCCATGACCTTCTCCGCAGTTCCTTTGATGTAGCGGGCACGGTAGCCCAGCCCCTGCCGGGCCAGATGGGGGATGTTTGCGTCGGCCAGGCGGTTGACGGGTGGGAAAGCAAAATGCTCCAGGCCACCCACTTCGCCGCCAGGCCAGGTATCACCGTATTCTTTGCAGAGGGAGGCGATGGTGCGGCGGATCCGGTACAAGGGGGCGGCGGATGAGCAAAGAAACGAAAACAGGCACTCGACGGGGTCCTGACGGAGGACGCGCAGACCGGCAAAGGAGGTCATAGCCGCGAAGAGATGCGGATCGTGCGCGGCGAACTGCAATGCCAGCGCGGGCAGATTAACGTCCAAGCGGAAGTAGTCATGGATCAGAGCCAGGTCGCGCGGCTTAGGCCCCGTCTCGTAAAAGACCGCATCCCGGTCCTGCCAGAGCCGTACGAGATGGTGCGTCATCCGCCCAGTCTGCGGGTCGGTCACGGGCAGCAGGCAGGCCCACCAGCCGGAACGGTCGCGCCGCCAGCGGAAGGTCTGACCGCAGATCACGGTATAGTCAATCTGAAATTCCGTCATGGGACAGGGGAAGCTGGAGATCGTCATAGGCTATTGTACGCCGGGGAGTCGGGGTTTGTCAAACATGGGGACTCAGAGCCTATCTTGAAGGGCCACAGGAGAAGAGACCTGCCCATGTGATAGGCTACAAGAGAGGAGACCTGCCTGCGTGATAGGCCTCCTCTCTTGTTGACTCTTACGTCTCTTCTCAGAGAGGCTACTAGGATCGGCTATTAGGAGAAGCGATTAAGAGAGGCAATTGGAATAGCCTATCAGGAGAGACACTTAGCTGACACGGAGAAACAGCGAGGCTATACGCCCTCCGCCTTTCGGCGGCGGTGCGAAACGCCTCGCTGTCTCAGTTTTGGGTTGGGCAGATGGCAAAGGTGCGCCATTCATGACCGACAGATGATTGCTCACCCGAAGGAAAGGCCGACCCGAAGGTTAAAAGGGCTTAACCTTCGCCACCGCCCTGTAAACTATGATCCAATTTTGATACCTCCTTCGTTTTTAGATATTGTATTATACCCAGAATTCGGCATCATGGTTCCCACAATCACTATTATTTTAGGATGTGGTATACGCCACCAGATGCGGGGATTTTTTCCACTCGCTCCAGTCGTTCTGGGTCGCTTCCATCATCGTCTGCATCGCCGTGCGCAGCCACCCGGCGCGGCGTTTTTCGAGATCGCGCTTCACAGCTTTGATAGCGCCCGGACTGCCAAGATGGATATTCGCCGTCTCCCAGCCCATCGCCCGCAGGAGCCGGCGCTCGTCTTTTTCCTCGCCAAGTGATTCCAGCGGGACCCGGATGCAGTCGGGAGCCAGGCGGCGCAGAATCCACTGACCGCGCAGCTCGACCAGGGGATCGCGGCACCGAATGGCATGGGACAGGACAGCCTGATAGAGGATCTCCTGCGGACCCGTATGATTGCCTGCCCACAGCCACGCCGAAGGAACCAGGGCTTTAGCCTCGCGGGCGATCTGTCCACCGGCAAAATCCGCGAGACCGACAAAGCGCATATGGCCAAGACTTCCCAGGCCGGCCCGGCGCCGCGCCACAGAGTAGACCGGGTTGGGACGCGGCAGAAGATGCTCGATCCCCTCGCGGGCGCTGGCCGGAATCCCTTCCTCAACTCGGGGCAGTGCCGCCATTTTTTTCCAGAATTGCACCGGGTTGCTCAGGTTGCGAACCGCGGTCTCGCGCAGCCACACATTTTCTTCTGCCAGGACAAACGGTTTGCCACCCGCCTCAAGCCCGGCTTTGTAACCTTCCAGAAGGGTTTCACAGACCGGCTTCGGATCGCAGCGCAGGTTTTCCGCCAGGCACACACTCACGGCAAGGCGCACGAGGTCAATTGCGTAGGGCATTTCGTGTGCTTCATCGAAATCATTGACGCCCCAGATCAGGCGCCCTTCCGCATCGCGCCAGGTCCCAAAGTTTTCGATGTGCAGGTCGCCGACCGCCAGCACGCTGGGAGTTTTAGACAGCTCCGGGCACACCTCGGGGAAAAGCTGGGCCCAGCGGTAGAACGTTGACCGCAGAAAGGGAAAAACCCCGGCACTCATCTGTTCGTGCTTGAAATCAAGGTCCGCCTGAACAAGAGTCGTCCGTTCGGCCAGCCAGGCCTCATACTGTGTAGTCGCTTTTTGGATATTCATAATCGGCCCTGTACCAGGTTTCTACTTCGCCGCGACCTTGATCTCGGCGGGCTCTATAGTTTTCGGGATAAACTCACGGTCAATCAAGTCGGACATTTTGACCGGTTTCTTCATGATACCCATTTGCAGCGCCATATCCTCGATCTTCTGCAGGTCTTCGTCCGCTGGCGTCAGCATCGAATAGCTGACCCGATCTTTAGGCTTCGTCAGGACATATTCCAGCAGCTTTTCATTCTGTCGGTACATCGGTTGTGCACCGGCATGAGCGGCTACGCCGCCAAAGCCAACCTCTTTCGCGAGGCATTCGGCTATATTTGCAGGAGCCAACCATTTACCTGGAGCCAACTGCGTAAGTCCTAACAATAATTTTTTTCTAATACTATTGACAAAGCGAAAGTTCTGTAGTATGATTATGCAGAATTACTAAGTAATCATCTTCAATAAGCTCAATGAAAAGAGGTCTCATGAAACAAATTGGATCGAAGCCTAAAGCTGGCTTCACACTGATCGAACTGCTCGTCGTCATCGCCATCATCGCGATCCTCGCCGCAATTTTATTCCCTGTTTTCCAGAAAGTCCGCGAGAACGCCCGCCGAGCGTCCTGCCAGAGCAACATGAAGCAGCTTGGCCTTGCCTTCATCCAGTACACCCAGGACGCGGATGAGAAATACCCTACGTCTTTCGACCAAGTGTCCTCCGGTCGAGGATGGGGCGGCAAAGTTTATCCATTCGTCAAAAGCACGGGCGTATTCAAGTGTCCAGATGATTCCACCCCCGTGAGTGGCGTTCTTGTTCCGGTCTCCTATGCGTTTAATCGCAACCTGGACGGCGGCCAGCCGGGTGGCGCCCTTTCTGGCGATAGCTCCCCTGCCGTTACAGTTCAACTCTCCGAGGCGATCGGCGCTCAGGCAGACATCACCAATTCGAGTTCGGAAAATGGGGTACCATACCAATATATACCAACCGCGAGCTCTCCGGGCACCGACGGTGGCGATAGCGGTGGTGGCTGGATTGATCAGTCAAATGGCGCGTCCAACGACACCGGAGTTATGGGCAACCCACCCAACACCAAAGGAAAGAACTCCATGTCAGGCGGCCGGCACACGGGCGGGGCGAACTACACGCTGGCCGATGGCCACGTGAAATATCTGCGTTCGATCTCAGTTTCTCCCGGCAATGCCGCCATTAATCCCGGCGACGACCAGGGCAGCCCCTTCTACTATGCTGCCGGCACTAGCTTCGTGGGCCAGAAGGGCTTCGCAGCGACGTTCAGCCCGATCTAACTTCGGTCTAACATTTGCCGAGACGATTGTAATCGCC
>JANXMY010000057.1 GCA_025354405.1 Armatimonadota bacterium | reverse complement strand
CATCACGGCCAGTGTGTCGATCGGCCTTCTGATTTGGTATTTTGGTCGATGCCGGCTGTGGAATTCAAGAGACACGCCCGATGCTCGGCTGCGACCATTGAGCCAGACTATCAGGACCCGCTGACGTTAGGCGAAATTGAAGACCGACGCTGGGCCGAAACAGAACCGCTTCTGAAACAGTATCTCGACTTAGTCCATGACATCATGACGACAGAGTTTGAGCCGGACGCCGATGCAGATCGGGAGCTTCGAACTGCTCTCCAAGTTCTCGGCCACACGGTCCATGCACTGCCGGCCAGTGAGCTTGGTGCGGGGATGGATGACCCGGCGGCACTGAGGACGAAAGCGTCTGAGCTTCTGCTCGAAGCCAATAAAGAAACTGATGCAGCGATTTTGGCCAGCCTGCACCGCCGCTCGGAGTCGCTGCTACATCGTGCCGACACGGCCGCCCACACGCGGCTGCTGGTGCGCCGGAACAAGGCACTCCGCCAGGAAACCGCCGAGCAGATCAACGCTTTGCAGACCAGTCTGACTGCCTTCACCATCGGCGGTCGGCAGTCCGCCCCGGAGCTATCCGGCCTCACTACCAGTATCCAGCGCGTCGCCCAGGAAGCGAGTGCTATTACGGAGGCCCGTGCGGAAGTGGATACGCTAATCGTGGAACCGTACCGAACTAATGCCCCTGCGGGTGGCGAATTGAAACAGCGTATTCTCGACGGACAGTGAGGGCATACTTATGACCGTAACTCTCGAATTAAAACCAGGTGTAGAAGCGGCGGCAACAGCCGAAGCGAAGGCACAAGGGATAGCAATCGAAAACTATCTGCAAGCGTTTCTGGAAAAGTCTCTTCCACGCTCGTCGGAAGACGATTCGGATGGAATTAGGGAGCGCCGAATGGAAATTCTAAGCCGCCTGCAAGGCAAATATGCCGGGCTGCCGGGTGGCAGCGAAGTGTTTGCGGCGTCTAAAGAGGAAGAAAAAGCCCTTGAAGAGCGGCATTGGCAAGGTCAAGCATGATGCTGTATATCTTAGACGCGTGCGCAGTCATCGCTTTTTTGACCGGGGAAGCGGGGGCGTCTATTGTCACACGGCTTCTGACGAATGTTAACAACCTCTGCCTGATTCATGCCGTCAATCTTTGCGAAGTTTACTATGATACAGTGCGGCGAACGGATATTGAAACGGCGCGGCAGGATTTAGCGGCCCTGCTATCGGGCGGACTAAACCTGCGGACGGATATGGATACAGACTTCTGGCAGAGTGTAGGTGAACTGAAAGTTTGTCCCGGCAAAATATCTCTCGCAGATTGTTTCGCGCTGGCTTTGGCGCAAAGAGAGGGTGGAACATTGGCAACTTCAGACCACCACGAGTTTGACCCAGTCGTACCGCTAGGGCTTTGCCCTATTTTGTTCATTCGATAAGTCATAAAACAATGGACTTTTATCCAGAAGACTTTGAACCTGCCTACCGCCCGCGTCTCCATTCAATACGTAGCGTGTTGGATCGAATTCTCATCAGGCGTGGTCAATATGTCTTCACTGGGGCCATATTTGGAATAATAATAGGCCTAGGATTGGATTATATTCGGGGATTTGTTTTTCACCCGCAATATCCGGCTGATTCGTAAAGGTGAAACCGATTCACTCCGGGCCGAGTACCTAGACCTCATCACCCAGTTGATAGCGATGCCTTCCTTCCAAGATAAGTCCGTGGAGGAGAACATTCGAAGCGCCGTTCGTGGCCTCGGTTCTAGCATCGAAAAGTTGCCGGGACGCCCTGCGGACGAACTACTTCTTGATGCAGGAATATTTCAGAAGGAAGCATCGCGTCTCACTGCGGAAGCAACTCAAGAAAGCGACCCCATCGTGGCAGCCAGTATGCTCAGGCAATCGGCGGCGCAGAACCAACGGGCGGAGGTTATCACGCGAAATTTTGCGCTGGCGCGTCGCAGCTAGGTACTGCGGCAGGAGAGGTGCGAGCATATCGGAGCACTGAAAACAATGCTCAGCGCGGCGAGGCTGGGCGATGGTGGCCGCGATTACAATTTCGCGGTGCTGACAGAGAAGATAGAACAGGTCGCCGTCGAGGCTAGGTCGCTGACCGAGGCAAAAAAAGAATTAGCCTATGCTTTAGAAGCGGGGCAAGGCAGCAGCGACATTCCCGCTCTTGCGAAATTAAAATAATTATGACAGACAACACTCAAACAATACCTAACGGAGCAGTCACGAACGGTTCCGCCCCGGCCTCGACCACTGGGCCACAGGCGGAGGATGGGCGGCTGCGGGGGATTTCGCGGTCGTTGATTATCGGGGTCGGGGGGACGGGGCATCAGATTTTGCTGGATATCCGCAAGCGGCTGCTGGACAAGTATGGGGCTCTGGATAAGCTGCCAATTGTCTCGTTTCTGCTGCTGGATACCGATCAGGCAATCTTTGCCAAGAACCCCGATTACGATGATGCGGTCAACTTAGATGTTGCCGACAAGATACATACGTCGGTACATGGCGTGGACTCGCTGCGAAAAAACCTGCGTGAGCACCCGCATCTGCGGACCTGGCTGGATCCGCGCGTCCTCACTGGCGACATTGACCAGGGTGCAGGCGCCGTACGGGCGCGGGGGCGGCTGGCGTATTTTTGGAACTATAATCAAATCGCACGGCGGCTCGAGGAGCAGATGCTGCAGATCACCAAAGACTCCAGCAAAGAGACGGCGATACGGAGCGGCTTGCAGGTCGGCGAGGGCATCACGGTCTACATCGTCGGCTCTATGCTCGGCGGCACGGGGTCCGGGATGTTCCTCGATCTGGCGTACACCGTGCGGAACAAGTTCAAAAACCAGCGCATGCTGGAAACCGTGGGCATGTTTTCCATCCCACCGAATTCGGAAGCGGTGGCCGTGGACAACCGGCCCAATGCGTATGCCGCGCTCTTAGAGCTGAACCATTTTACCGATTCGACTACTACGTTCTCAGCGCAGTATCAGGCGGATATTCCTCCGATGGAGGATGCCGATCCGCCGTTTCGTTATACCTATCTGGCGGATACTTCGTCCCCTGCCGCGCAGCTTGACAGCGTACAGGATCTGGTGGAGATGATCGGCCATTCGATCTTTTTAGATTTGACTTCCGAGTTTCAGCGTCAGAAAAAATCCAATCGAAACAATTTTGACCAGTTCTTGATCACGACTGACGGACTGGGCTGCCCGCAGAACTATCTGGGCTTTGGGCTGGCGGCAATCCAGTTCCCGAAGGATAAGGTCATGTCGGCCTGCGCGAACCGGCTGGCAGGCGACATCGTGCGGCGGTGGACGACACCGCTGGAGCGGACGGTCAATGTCGGGGCATTTACCGACCAGGAGCTAGGGCGGCTGGGCCTCACACCAGACGCCGTGCAGAGGCAGGTATTGCTCGGCAACTCCGAGACCGGCGAGACTTTGCGCGACAGTGCCATGGCCTACTGGCAGGCTGTCGACCGGCAGTACATGACGGCTTATCCGGGGCATGGACGCGTGGTCGAGTACCTGATGGCCCGGCAGAAGGAGTCCGAGGGCAAAATCGCCGATACGGACCCGAACCCCGATCTGCTGGCGAAGCGGCGAACAAACCTAGGCGAGTCGGTCTATCAGGTGCAGCAGAATTTAGGTGCGGTGCTCCGAGCGAAGGACAAAGCACTGCGCGAATGGGTGTCGCAGCGAGTCAACGACCCTAACCATCGGCATTCGGTGGCGGCGGCGGCACTCGATACGATGATTGAACGATTCCGCGGATATATCGTCCAAATGGAAAAGCAGCAGGATGACCTGAAGGGCGGCTCCTTCCCGCTGACCAAGCAGCGCGATGATGCACTGCAATCGATCAGTCAGCATGCGGGCGACTTTATACTGGGCCTGATTGCGACCGCCAAGCGGCGGGAGATCGATGAAGGTAAAGATACGTATCTTGCGGCGGCTCGGCGTTTTGATGCTGAGGCACTGGACTATAAAGCCGCCGGAGCCGCGATTGTCTTCTACACGCAGATGATGACCACAGTTAGTGCGCTTCGGGCGGAGATGGACCGGTATGTGGAGCGGATGGAGACGCTGAAGGCCCGATTTGAGAAGGCCGAGCGCCATGCAGTGCAGGAACCGGTGGATGTCAATGGCGAAGTGCTCTTTCACCCGGGCCGACGCGAGACGGATCCGAATACGGGAATCGAGCGGTACGTTGGCGGCGATATTGATGAGCGGTACGGCTTTTACGTCGGCAATGCGTCGGACCCGGCGAACGCGGTGGTCAACAACCTGGTCGCCGATATTCTGGACACGCTGGGCACGCACAACGATATCTGGGGGATACGTGACGGAGAGTTGGTGCGTCTGAGCCAGGTGATTTTAGACCATGCGCAGGGCGTCTTCAAGCCCGTGGCCGACGAAAGCGTTTTGGATAAGTTCTATGCCAAATACGGCTTCGAGACTGACCGAACAGTTCAGACTTTGCGGCGCGTAGTGGCGCTGTCGCAGCCGTTTCTGCACCTCCAGGAGAATGCACCAAATTACACGCACAACATGAACAAGGAGCAGACCATAGTCGGTGTCCTCCATGGTGCGGCCCCCCGGACGGATAGCGAGCAGCGGTTTGCGTCTATGATTACCGAAAGTGTTCAGGGTATCAAAGAGCAGCAGATCACGAACTCAAATGAACCGGATCAGGTGCTGTTTCTGCACGAGCGGGCTGCCTTCCCGCTGCGACTGCTGCAGGGCATGGACTCCTATCGTTATGCGTATGATCAGGTCAAGGCACAGGGCGCGGCGGCTAATCCGATTCACACCCGCACGGATGTGAAGGAATGGGTACGCATTGCCCCACCCTCCGCCGAGGATCAAAAGCAGGCCTGGCGCACATTTGTCGTCGGCTGGGCCTCGGGGGTCATCACCGAAGAGCAGGAAGCCCGGTATACGTCGGTCGGGACGCGCACACAGATACGGTTTGCGGCAAGCTATGTGGACAAGTTTGGTATGCCAAAGACCGATGCGCTGGGCGAGTTTAATCAAATCTCAGAGGCGTCGGTCTCCCCTGCCCCAAACACGGGGGGAGCGGAATCTCGCCCGCCGCTGGAAGCGAGGGACATCGTGCAGCGTCTGTGTGATGACCGCCGGATGCAGGCGCAGGTGTCGGCGGCGATCGATGAGCGCTTGCGTGATCTGGGTGCCCGCGCCGTGGGCGACTTAATGGTTTCTCATGCCAATGCGCAGAAGTCGCGCTGGGCTTTGCCGTTTTACAACTCTTACTACGCCGTGCTGACGGCCTATCTCGAAGAGATCAACTACGGCGGAAGCCAGGAAATCAGCAGAGAGGGCGCGGGGAGGTCTTTGGAGGGCGCGGGGAGGTCTTTAGAGGGCGCGGGGAGGTCTTTAGAGGGCGCGGCAAGCAGCGCCCCTACGGAGACGCCGATGGCATCACCCTCTGCAGCCGCCTCCCCGCGTTCTCTCAGAGTGCGGCTGGGGGAGCTGAAAGAGCTGCTCGATGAAGCTTTAATCACGCAGGACGAACACGATATTCGGCGCCGGGAGATCCTGGCAGAGGTTTAGAATCGAACACGTATGGCAAGACTTATCTCTCTTTTTTGTGCGGCTGCTTTTGCCCTGATAAACGGCGGAGCGGTGCGGGCGCAGCACGTTCTCACTCAGCATAACGACAATGCACGGACCGGGGCGACACTGCGGGAAACGACGCTCAGCACGACAACTGTGAACGTCGCGACGTTCGGCAAAGTATTTACGCGCATGGTGGACGGCTATTTATACGCCCAGCCACTCTACGTTCAGAGCCTGCCAATCCCCGGCAAAGGTCTGCACAATGTAATCTTTGCCGCGACCTCACATAACAGTGTGTATGCATATGATGCCGATGATCCGAAGGCCGATGCCCCGCTCTGGAAGGTCACTCTGGGGCCGGCGGTTCCGGCGGCCGAGATTTACACGACGCACTGGACGGATATGCGGGGCGAAATTGGGATCACCAGCACCCCAGTGATTGACCTTCCGGCCCAAACGATCTATGTTGAGACGAAGAACAAAGAGAACAACACTTACGTGCAGCGGCTTCATGCCCTGAATATCGAGACCGGGCAGGAGCGGCATGGCAGCCCGGTCTTGATTAAAGCATCGGTCAAAGGGACGGGTGACGGCAACGTCAACGGAGTTGTTGCCTTTGATCCAGTCACCCAGCTGAATCGGCCCGGCCTGCTGCTGTCGAATGGCGTGGTGTATCTGGCCTACGGCTCCCATGCCGACCAGGGTGTTTTTCATGGCTGGATCCTTGGGTATGACGCCCGAACGCTGGCCCAGCGATGCGTTTTCAATACAACCCCGAACGGCAGCGATGGGGCAATCTGGCAGGCAGGCATGGGCATGGCGGCGGACAGCACCGGGGCCATTTTTGCCATGACCGGCAACGGGACTTTCAATGCCGACACGCACGGCTCTGATTACGGCGACACAATCCTTAAGCTGCGGCCCAGCGGTAAAACGCTGCTTCCAGTCGACTACTTTACTCCCTATAATCAGGCTTCGCTGAGTGCGAACGACACGGATATGGGGGCGTCCGGCCCGCTGCTGGTACCAGGAACGAGCCTGCTGCTGGGCGGCGGAAAGAATGGCTGGCTCTACCTGACCCATCAGGACAATCTGGGCCATTACCAGAGCGCTTCAGACAGCCAGATTTCTCAGTCGTTCCAGATCACGCCAAACAATATTCACGGTTCCCCCGTGTTCTGGCACGGTCCGAGCGGACCAATGGCGTATGTCTGGGGGGAGTTCACCCATTTAAAAGCCTTTAAATTCGGCGGTGATAAGCTTGTACAGAATCCCGACTCGCAGTCCCCTCTCCCGGTGCCGGATGGTATGCCAGGCGGATTCCTTTCGGTCTCGGCAAGCGGCGGCAAGGCAGGCACGGGAATCGTGTGGGCCTGTACACCCTACGATGCCAATGCCAATTGGGATACGGTGCCAGGCATCCTGCGGGCTTACGATGCGTCCAATTTGGCCCGTGAGATCTGGAACAGCAAGATGAATGCAGGCCGGGACGATATCGGCATGTTCGCCAAGTTCTGCGCTCCGACGATTGCGAACGGAAAGGTCTACGCCTCCACCTTTTCCAATCAGCTGCAGGTGTATGGCCTGCTGAACGGCGCTCTGCCGACAATTGATAAACTCTCCGCAAGCCGAGGGCATTTGGTCGTGCATTATACAAAGCCTGTGGAGTCTCTTTCGGCCTCTCGCTGCACCAACTACGTGCTGGACAACGGCGTACGGGTGCTGCGAGCGTCGCTGGACGGGTTCGACAAGCAAACGGTCTACCTGGCGACATCCCCTCTTCGCAAGGGCACGCTGTACACGCTGACGGCGCAGGGTATCCGCGACCGGACAAATCTAAAGGCGACTTTGCCGGCAGCCACGCATGCGTGGGTGCGGCTGTAG
>JANXMY010000027.1 GCA_025354405.1 Armatimonadota bacterium | reverse complement strand
GGCCGACAATCCTGTAGATACCCCGCAGCTTGCTGCGCGAGAGTTTTCATTAGGCAGGACGCTGTTTCGAGGGGGGAATCCTGCATTGCGCGAGAGGTCATTGATGTGACGGCAGGCTCTTTGATCCCACCGCGCAGCAGAAACCCACCCCGCAGCAGGAACCCACCCCGCAGCAAGCTGCGACCCTCCCGAAACGGGAGGGCGAGCGGGAAGAGATGTGTTGAGTCTTGTCTTCTAGAGAAAGGCTTTCAAAAAAGGCTTTCAAGAAAGGATCTCACTAAGATCGCTAAACACACTGCCCACTTCCCGCTCGCCCTCCCGTTTCGGGAGGGTCGCAGCTTGCTGCGGGGTGGGTTCCTGCTGCGCGGTGGGTTCAAAGACCCACCACAACTCCGTTTCGACTCGAAAGAGAAAATTTATTTTTCTACTTCCCCTCATCCCTCAGTGCATCCAGCAGCGTCTGAATCTTCGTAGTCGCGACACCGATCCGTGTGTCGGCGGCTCCGTAATAGATATAGAGGAGATCGTCTTTGACGACGGTGCCGGTGGGGAAGACGACGCCGGGGATGAAACCGGTGGATTCGTAGGACTCTTTAGGACCAAAGATCCAGCGGGGCAGGCGCCGGATCACTTTGCGCGGGTCCTCCAAGTCAAGCAGGGCGAGGCCGACACGGTAGATAGGGCCATGCGAGGTGCCTTTGACGCCGTGATAGATAATGAGCCAGCCATCGGGGGTCTCGATGGGCGGTGGGCCGCAGCCGACCTTTTCTCCGTCCCACCAGGGGCCGCCGCGCTCCTCGATGATCATCCAGGGGCAGCCCCAATGGATGAGATCGTTGCTCTCGACCAGCCAGATATGCTCGATGGAGCCCAGGCTCGGACGATGCACCATCCAGTAGCGACCACCAACTTTGCGTGGGAACAAGGCAGCGTCTTTGTTGTTGGGGGCGACCACCAAGCCATAGCGCTCCACACTTTCGAAGTCTTTCGTGGTAGCAAGGCAGACTCCCGCACCCATGGGGGAATAGCCGGTATAGGTAATGGCGTATTCGCCGCGCTCCTCCAAGTAGACAAGGCGCGGGTCCTCACAGCCATAGGTTTCGAACGGCATATTCTGGTCGGTGGGATGCATCAGGGGTTTTGACTCAATACGCCAATCGGTCAGGCCGTTACTTGAGCGGGCGACGGTAATATGGGAGCTGCCTTCCTGGTCAATGACGCGCAGCAACAGCAGCACATCGTCGCCGACTAGATGGGCAGCGGGATTGCAGACACAGTCACAGGGGTAGGGTAGGTCGCTGGGATTAATAATGGGGTTAAATTCGCTTCGGGTAAAAAGCTCGTGTTCAAGCACAGGGATAATTTCCTTTCGAGTGCGCGGCAGCGATGGAATAGGGGACGGAGACTGGTTGTTATACCCGAAAACGTCTTGGCCGCTAATTTCCAGTGTCCCTTTTAGGGTACACTTAAAACTGTAGTCTTAAACTGTATCAGGTCCATAGAAAGTAGCGGCTTTTCAGGGTATGAAAAAAATTGGATTGATGGGCTGCGGTCTGATCGCGGAGTACGGGCATCTGCCGGCAATTCTCGCCACCCAGGGTCTCGAAGCCTGGGCAGTGTATGATCCTGACCCCGAGCGTGCCTACAGCCTGCAGCGCAAATACGGTATCCCGCATGGCTACGCCGTCAGCAGTATGTTTTTCGAGTCGGGTATCGACGCTGTTGTGGTAACTTCGCCCGCTCCGGCCCATAAGCTGAATGTCGAAGAAGCTGCCCACTACGGCCTGCCCGTTCTTTGCGAAAAGCCTCTGGCGATGACCGATGATGATGCGTCGTCTATGATCAATACCATGGATGATGCCGGCCTGCTCCTCGCAACTGGCTTCTGCTACCGCTTCAGTCCCGTTGCCCAGAATATCAAACGGCTCGTCATGGACGGCGCAATTGGCGAAGTGCGCTCCCTGCGGCTGGTCTACATCTGGAACCTGCATGGCCGGGATCAATACACCCCTGAGGGCCATCTGGAGCCAAATCCTTACTGGGCGGGACGGATGTCAGAAGGCGGGCCGATGGTAGATTGCGGCGTACATCAGATCGATCTGGCGCGCTGGTGGCTCGGATCTGATGTTGCAAATTACCAGGCCTCCGGCGCCTGGGTCGAGGATTACACGGCTCCCGATCATATGTGGCTCCATCTCGACCACCACAACGGGGCACACACGATGGCCGAGATGAGTTTCTCTTACGGCCACACAGTGCGTGATCCTCTGGCGCATTTTTCGTATCACCTGATCGGCACCGAGGGAGTCATCCGCTATGACCGGGACGGCTGGCTGTTCGAGGTCAGAACCCGCTACGGGACACACCGTTTGCCGGGGGCAGGTGAGAAGAATTTTGAAGGCCTGTACGCGGCGTTTGCTCACGCGCTGGAAACTGGCGAATCCGGCGATCTGCCCTCCGGTCTGGATGGTCTGCGGGCGACACAGATCGCGCGTCATGCCACAGAAATGGTCATTGCCCGCCGGCTGCCGAATACCGCGCCCCCGGCGGCCCGTTTTGCGTCACGTGCGGCCAATGGAAAGGTGGGCACAGGGAAAAACAATCGTCTTTCCGGGGCAGCCTGCTGAGGAAAAATTAGAAATCATGGCAACCCGAATCAAAGAATCTGGGGAATTCTCCCCTGAATCCGGTCCGGCAGCGGATATCACGCGTCCAATAGCACTCTGGCGTGCGCTTCTGCTGGGCCTGATACTCATCCCACTCAACGTTTTTTGGACAACCATCGTCGAAATCCGGTGGTTCACGCTGGACGGCACCTCACTTCCCCTGTTTATCACACCTGTCTTTATTCTTTTTGGTCTTGTGTCACTTGGTTTACTCGGGCGAAAGCTTTTTCCGCGTGTGTCTCCGCTCAGGCAGGAAGAGATGCTGCTCGTCTACGTGATGCTGGTCGTCTCCTGCACTTTTGCCGGACATGACACGATGCAAAACATGTTTGGCTCCATCCCGTATGCCTACTGGCATGCGTCGCTGGAAAATAAGTGGGGCTCGCTTTTCTTTCAATACCTTCCGCAGTGGCTCGTAGTCACCGACCACGAGTCGCTTCGTGCTTTTAACCGGGGAAATGTCAACATCTACAGCCCGCAGGGGGCGCATTACCTGCTGGCCTGGATTGTCCCGCTGATCTCCTGGGGCCTGTTTTTTCTCGTACTCATCGGTATGTATCTGTGCCTGACCATTCTGGTGCGCCGCGCCTGGATCGAGAATGAGAAGTTAACTTTCCCCATTGTTCAGCTTCCCCTGGCTATGACTGCTGACGATGCCGGAACCAACTTTTTTGGCAGCCGGGTTATGTGGGCGGGCTTTGGCCTTGCGTTCGGAATTTCGTTCCTCAACGGTCTCCACACCCTTCTGCCTTCAGTGCCAGAGTTAAATGTTAAGCTTTTTCAGCTTCAGGACCTGGTGACAAACCGGCCGTGGAGTGCGATTGGATCGACACAGTCTTCGTTCTATCCCTTTGCGGTCGGTATTGCTTACTTTATGCCGCTGGATTTATCGTTCTCCTGCTGGTTCTTTTATGTTCTGGCCCGGCTGTTTCGGGTGACGGGCAATGTCTATGGCTGGGATACCGGACAGCACAACGGTTTCCCGTATTTTGGGGAGCAGGCGACAGGAGCGTGGGTCGGCCTGGGTTTGATGCTGCTCTATGCCGGTCGAAACTACTGGAAGTCTGCCGTACTCTCGGCCTGGGAGGGCGCTCGCTCGAATGACCCGGCAGAAGCGCGGCGGTACCAGGCGGCCTTCAGCGGGCTGCTGGTCGGCAGCGTATTGCTGGCGATCTTCTCCAAGGTCATTGGGATGAGTCCGCTGGTGGCGTTCGCGTTCTTCGGCATCGTGTTCCTGCTGGGCTTTGTGATCACGCGGGTGCGGGCAGAGTTTGGCTCCCCGCATGAGATCGTCTGGGTCAACCCGGTGCAGGTGCTGGTCACGGTCTTCGGAACGCGTGCCTTGGGAGCGCAGGATCTCACGGTGCTGTCGGTGCTGTACTGGTTCAACCGGGGCTACCGAAACCACCCGATGCCGAACCAGCTCGAAGCGTTTAAAATGCTGGAAGGCAAGCCGGGGGTGCGTTTCGCGACGATCGTCGGAATTCTCTTGTTTGCCTGTGTCGTCAGCCTGGTGGCGACGGACTGGGCCAACCTGCATGTCACCTATGCCGCCGGGGCGCAGGGGAAAGCTCCCGGCTATAAGTGGTGGGTTGGGGAAGAGAGCTACGGGCGGCTGGCCTCATGGCTAAACCAGCCGGTGCCTCCGGCCAGCACGGGCCTGTTCTTTATCGCGGGCGGCTTCATCCTCACCGTGGTGCTGTCCTTGCTGCGGACGAGCTTTGTCTGGTGGCCGTTCCACCCGGCGGGCTACGCCCTGGCACTTTCTTACGCAATGGAATACTTCTGGCTGCCGGTGCTGATCGCCTGGCTGCTAAAGTTCCTGATCGTCCGCTACGGCGGCGTGAAGATGTACCGTGCGGCTATCCCATTCTTTTTAGGCTTAATTTTAGGTGATTATACGATGGGGTCGCTGTGGGCGATTGTCGGGCCGCTGCTGGGGATTCCGACGTATAAGATTTATATTTAAAATGGGCTTTGCTGCATAAATACTCGGCTCTCTCTAAAGCCCAGGCCGAAACTTGGAGGGCGCAGCAAGCAGCGCCCCTACAGTGTGCCATTTATGCAAATAAGCCTTTAAGAGTGATTTGAAACGTAAGCTTCAGTGCGGACACAGCTTTTATTGCCTCTATTTCGTCCTACATCTTCCTCTCCCGATGCACCCTGACAATCGCGTTTGTCACCCGACGGGCGATCTCCATCCGCCACACCGGGTCGGCGGCCTGCATTTGATCCTGGGGATTCGAGAGAGTGGCGACTTCCAGCAGGACCTTTTCCGGGACGGGGTTGTGTGCGGGGTCAAGAACCCCGAAGGCATGGCCGGAGAGGCCGCGCACCCCACGGAAGTCGCAGTCACGCCCGAAGTTGCCCACCCCCATTTCTGACGCCAGGGCGATTGCTAGAGCGGGGGTGCGGCGAACGCGCCTATCCACGCAGACGACTCCGCCGGAAACGTTTGGAGTACGGAATTGATCGTAGTGGAGAGAGAGAAAGAAGACGTTCCAGCGGGCGTCTTTGTCCTGACGCACTTTTGTCCTCCAGATCATTTGGGCCGTCTCGGCTCGTTCCCAAAGGGGCTGCGGGGAGTGACGAGCGCGGAGCGGGCGGCCTGTGGAGGCAAGCTTGGCATCGGTTGGTGCGGTCAGGGTCGGCTCGGTCTGTGCATTTATTGGGGAGAGTGCGGCACTGCGTACTGTGAAGGTGACACGGGCACCCTGAGCGCGAAGGGCTTCGGCTACTTCAGCCGCTGTGCGATAGGTCAGCATCGCTTCCGAGAGTGGGCCATGATCGGCACCGGGGTCCTCGCCGCCATGGCCCGGATCCAGGATCACGACAACACCGGACAGCGGCAGGGCTGACACGGGGACCCTCACCGTCTTCGGAGCCGGGGCAGACCGCTGCGTTGTACGGAAGCCTAGCGAGACAGCCCCGAGGCCGCAGGCAATGCCTATGACTACGAGTGCTCCAGCCCGGACCCGGCGAATGTCGATTCTTTTAGTTTTCAAACTGTTGGCGGGCACCATTGTCCAGCTGAAGATAATTCCCACCGGTAAAGTCGCCGATCACCCGGTTCCAAAATGCGACTGCGGCAGTATTGCCCGTTAGCTCCGCGACTTCCCAGTGGCCCCGATGGCGCTCAAAGGCTTGTCGTGCGGCCTCCTGGCCCACGCCCCGGCGGCGGTATTTGTGGGCGATGAAAAAGTCCAGCAGGTCGAAATCAATCCCCGGTGGCAGGTCTCCCGGTCCGGTGTTGATGATCACAAACCCGGCGGGGCGGCTGTCGACGGTGATCAGCAGCAGTTCGCAGGAGTCCCGGATCCACCAGTTATAATCTGCGCATTCTTCATGGGTGCGGGGCTGGGGCATATCAAAGGCTGTCCAGACCGGTAGGCCGTGCTCATTGAATTCGAGTAGCTCGTCCCAGGCACTCAGCTCACTAAAATAAACCGTGAACATATTCTTCAGGATATGCCGGGTTTCCTCTGTAACCATTTCGAGCTCTATCTGCATACAGCCTACGATCCCAGGCCACCAAGTGCCTTGCCGATGAAGTAAGTGACGATTCCTTCCACTGCACCTACCGCCGTCATTTCCAGGCCGCTGCTCCACCAGGAGCGCACGGTGATCAGCGTTTTGGCCGCTCCGACCGCGAAATGGGCGATCAGCGAGATCACGGCGGCGGTCAGGATCGCCGGCAGGCCCGTCATGAAGAAGAACGGGATAATCGGGATAAATGCCCCGATTGCAGTCGAGAGTGCCCCCGAGGCTGCTGAAACATAGGGGTTGCTCAGGGCATCTTCCGTAAGATTCAGCTGCTCGGCGGCTAAGGCCCGCAGGAACTGCTCGGGGTCTTTTGACAGGTGCTCGGCGACCCGGCGGGCATCCTCTTCGGGAACGCCTTTGATCTGGTAGACTAGGGCCATCTCTTCCATACCGTCCTCCGGGCTGTCTTCCAGCTCGGCCCGCTTGCGGAACAGTTCGGCCTCGTAAATTTCGCGCTCACTTTTGGCGGCAAGGTACGCCCCTGACCCCATCGAGAGAGCAGATGCGACCATGCCCGCCAGCCCCGCCAGCAGGACCAGGTGCGCTCCATTGGGGTTGTTCAGAGTCGCCCCCGACACGCCGGAGACGATACCAAAGATCGCCCCGAGGCCATCGTTGACGCCGTAGATAGCATCCCCGATCCAGGAGGCCGGAGTGCGGTGGCCTTTTCGCTCACGAAGGGCATCCAGAGCCGCCTGCGGGTTCAGCGGGCGGGAAAAATGCTGGCCGATCGGCGCATCCACTACCGGAGTGACTGAGGACACCGGGGCGAGCATGTGCTTCAAAGCTTTGGAGTGCGCCCGTTCATCGGCGATGACCTTTTGCAGGATTTCGACGCTCCCTGCATCCCCAAGCTCCTGAAGCTGACGCCCGTATTGAGCCACGTGCTTGCGCTCGTCCATCTCGATGCGGCGCAGGGCAGCATCCGTACCGCCAATACGGTTTGCCAGGCTGTCCGCCTGTCCCCCTGCCGCCCCATGATAATGCGGGGCGGCGGAGCCTAATTCGATCAGCCGACGCTCCCACAGTTTCGCGTGTGCACTTTCCGCCTTAGCCAGGCCTTCCAGAGTATATTTCCAGCGTGGGTCATCTTCACGATCGGCAAGGGCCTGATAGGTCGCAGCCCCTTCGGTTTCCGCCTGCCAGTTGCCTTCGAGTGCTTTGATTAACCGCCGATTATCTGGCTCCTGCGGCTTGGGGTCTTGCGACGAACTCATTCGATCACTTCTTTCTGTTGATGACAGGCCGAGCAGAGGCCATAAAATTCGACGCGGTGGGTATGGATTTCGTATCCCGAAGCTTCCTCGGCCCGATCGGGCAGGCCGGTAAGACCGGGAAGCTCAATATCCGTGATTTTGCCGCAGCGCGTGCAGATCGCGTGGGGATGGAACTGTGGGTGGACACCATCGTAGTGGGAACGTCCGTCCCCAACTTCCATTTCCATGACTTCGCCAATATCCCGCAGTGTATCCAGAGTTTTGTAGACCGTCGCCAGGGAAGTGGTCGGCGAGAAGAGCCGTACCTGAGCGTGAATTTCCTCCGCACTTGGATGGCTGTTTGCGGCCAGCAAGGCTTCAAGAATACAGAGCCGCTGGGGGGTGATCCGGTGCCCGCTGTCGCGCAGTTTTTGCCGCATTTCAGCGACGCGTGATTGTGTTTCCATAATTACTAGCTAATGACTCTTTATTAAGAATTACTCTCTGCAATTGTACCTGCTCTCGAAAATCGTTGTCAATCCTGTCACGAGAAAATAATCGTCGCCACGAGGAGGATATTTCGCGGCAAGAGCGAACTAGAGGATATTAGCCGGGCGCAACGAAACCCAAGCGACGCCGGTAAACTGAGGAGGGTACTATAATGGAAGCCTATTGTGTCAAGTGTAAAGCTAAGAAAGAAATGAAAGAGCCGACCGCCGTCACCATGAAAAACGGCAAGCCGGCGACATCTGGAACCTGTTCCCACTGCGGCACAAAAATGTTCAAGATCGGTGCCAGCAAGTAATTTTTTTAAGCAATTCCCGCTAAGTAATTCCTGCTGAGCGATTGCTCACCCGGCACGACAGGTCGCAATGGCCTGACGTGCCGGGCTTCTTTGTGAATAATACCATCCACCATGCTAATGAAACAAAGTGCTGCCCTCTCAAACGCTTGGGAAGATCCGCAGCTGCTCTCGATTAATCGTCAGCGTGCCCATGCGACCTCGATCCCCTATGCTGATGTCCCGTCCGCGTTAACCGGCGAGCGCAGCGCCTCCCCATTTTTTCGCCTGCTGAACGGCCTCTGGAAGTTTTCGTATCTGCCTGCGCCCGAAGCGGTTCCGCCCGGCTTTGAGGCCCTCGAATACGACGCTTCCTCCTGGGATGATCTGACTGTGCCGAGCAGCTGGCAGATGCATGGCTATGGAAGACCGCAGTACTGTAATGTCCAGTATCCCTATCCGGTCGACCCGCCCTTTGTGCCTAATGACAACCCGGTCGGTCTGTATCGGCGTGAGTTTACGCTCCCGGCTGCGTGGAGCGGCAAGCGCGTCTTTCTCAATTTCGACGGCGTCGACTCAGCTTTCATTGTCTGGCTCAACGGCCAAAAAGCTGGCTACAGTCAAGTCAGCCACATGCCCTCCGAGTTTGATCTGACGCCGTATTTGCAGCAGGGCAGTAACTTACTGGCTGTGCAGGTCTTTCAGTGGTCTGACGGCAGCTATCTGGAAGATCAGGATGCCTGGCGTCTGAGCGGCATCTTCCGCGACGTTTCACTTGTTGCCCGCCCAGACGTTTATCTGCGCGATGTCTGCCTGAAAACAACGTTCGATGCGGAATTTATCGATGCCACGCTGGAGATCTCTGTAGATGTCCAGAGCGAAGCAAAGAAACCGCAGCCGTATCAACTCACGGCATTGCTGCTAAATGCAGCTGGCCGGGAAGTGATTGCACAGACGCTTGACGCGGCAGATCCAAATACAAAGATCTCCATCACGAGGCCTCTCCACTGGTCTGCTGAAGATCCCAATTTATATACGCTGCTGCTGTCTCTCGCCGATGCCGCTGGAAATGTGCTTACCGTGGAGCGGTTCGCAGTGGGATTCCGGCAGATCGCCATTGAAAACGGGCGCATGCTGGTCAATGGAAAGCCGATTACCTTGAAGGGCGTTAATCGTCACGATACGCATCCGGACCTTGGCCATGTCACCCCCCGCGCCCACATGCTTCGCGATATCGAAGTGATGAAGCAGCATAATATCAACACTGTGCGGACATCGCATTATCCCAACGATCCTTACTGGCTCGATCTTTGCGATGTGTATGGCCTGTATGTGATCGACGAAGCCGATCTCGAGACGCATGGCTTTCAAGACTATGGGGGGGATTGGGGTCAGCTCTCCAAAGACCCGCTCTGGCGCGAAGCCTATGTGGATCGGGCCGAGCGGATGGTCCTGCGTGATCGTAACCACCCCTCGATTATTCTCTGGTCACTGGGCAATGAATCCGGCTACGGTCCGAACCATGACGCCATGGCCGAGACGATCCGTGCCCACGATGCCACTCGGTTTATTCATTACGAGACAGCCTATGCTGGCGGAGACAAAAGCGTCGATATCATCAGCCGTATGTACACCGATGTCCCTGGCCTGATCGCGGAAGGGGAACGGACCGATGAGACGCGCCCATTCTTTCTCTGCGAATATGCGCACGCGATGGGAAACGGCCCCGGCAGCCTCAAAGAGTACTGGGAAGCGATCAACAAATATCCACGCCTCCTCGGCGGCTGCGTCTGGGAGTGGAGCGACCATGGGATTCGGCAGTTTACCGAGAATGGTACGGAGTTCTTTGCCTACGGCGGCGACTTTGGTGATACGCCCAACGACGGCAATTTTTGTATCGACGGATTGACCGACCCCGACCGAAACCCGCACCCCGCGCTGCTCGAGCTGAAAAAAGTCATTGCTCCGGTTCTTGCCGTAGCCAAAGATTTAGAGGCCGGAGTCGTGACGATCCATAATCGGTATGACTTCGCCACTCTCTCGCATCTGGAAGCAGTCTGGAGTGTTCAGCGCGGCGGGAAAACTATGGAGCAGGGAACTCTCAACCTTCCTTCAATCTCTCCCCACAATGAGGCTGATGTCGAAATTCCCTTTACGCTCCCGGAAAGTGGCGAATGCCATCTCAATCTGACATTCACGCTGGCTGGCGATACGCGCTGGGCCGGACGCGGTCACGAGATCGCCTGGGCGCAGTTCCCCCTGCCGGTCGCCTTGCCGGCTGCCCCGGCTGCTTCTGCGGAAGGTATGCCGTCATTGACAGTCTCCGAGGCCGCGGGGCGGCTTATCGTTCGCGGCGAGGATTTTCAGCTCACTTTCGACACGCTTCATGGCGTTCTGGTCGATTGGATCTATCAGAAAACGCCGCTGCTGGTCGCCGGCCCGGCGGTAAACTTCTGGCGTGCTCCGACAGACAACGATGTCCATCATATGGCGGGTCTCTGGCGCGGGGCCGGTCTGGACCGATTAGTTTCCCGGGTGTCCTCCCTGACCTGGCTTCAAATTTCCCCTTCAGAGGTACGAATTGAAGTGGAACAGAAGCTGGCCCCGGTCTCCCGGCCCCCAGCTTTCAGCGTTCGGTCTCTCTACACGCTCAGTGGGAATGGTGAGCTTGCGCTTGAAACTCATGTCACGCCGCATGGCGATTTGCCGCCGCTGCCCCGTCTTGGCTTGGAGATGCATCTGCCCGCAGGATTCAATCAGTTTGCCTGGGCGGGACTCGGCCCGCACGAGAGTTACCCGGATCGACGGGAAAGTGTGAAATTTGGGGTGTATCGAGGAACGGTCGCCGAGCAGTTTGAGAACTACATTCGGCCACAGGAGAATGGGAATAAAAGTGATGTGCGCTGGGCTGCTGTCACCAATTGTCTGGGGATCGGGCTGCTCGCGACTGCGCAGCCGCTCTGCAATACGAGCGTCCACCATTTCACTCCCGCCGACCTGACCCTTGCCGAGCATACCTATGATCTGAAGCCGCGCCCTCAAACGATCTGGCACCTGGATCACGCCATTGGCGGGCTGGGAAGTCAGAGCTGCGGTCCGGGGCCTCAGCCGCAGTATCTGCTGAACGCAAAAGAAACGCATTTCGTGGTGCGCTTCACGCCAGTTTCATCAGCACCTGACGCATGATCTACGAATGCGAATACTGCGAAACAGCACTTGGCCCCGGCTTGCTGTCCTGCCCCAATTGCGGCGAGGATTTCGACGAGCCGGTGCCGGACGACGCGCTTCTGCACGAAGCAATTCTGCCGTTTGTGGGCGATCTGCCACTTGTGGACGATCAGCCGCTGCCGACAGCGGTCGATCGTCCGCAGTTTGCGCTGCCGCGCCGCCGCAAGCAACTCTCACGTCTTCTGGCACTGCTGCTGGGCGTTTGTTTTCTGGCGGGTTTGGGCTGGCTTGGCCGCCGCGCATTTTTGCCCCCCAAGGCACCCTCATCCGCCGCTTTGCCCTCGGCGTTGCTCACCGAGATGACAATGCATCCGGCCTATGCCGCCGATATGACGGCTTTTGTCGATAAGCTGCACGCCTCCGGGGTGGGGGCGCAGTGGCCGGCATTTGGCGGAAGCGACACGCTGATAATTATCCCCCCGACGCAGGTTAAAGGGCAGCCAGCCGCCTGGAACGCGACACTCTACAGGCAGCTCGCGCAGGGCATCTATGCCGGGTTTTGGGAGAAGCGATATGAGAGCGGCTTTTCGGATTCCGATTCCACCACCTGCTTTGTATTCGTCTGCGACGAATCGGGGAAGGTTACTGCAGTAGATATGATGGGCACAGTGGAGTAATTTAGGAAAAGCCCGCCCTTTCCCAGATGACATTCATCGCGGCTCCGACTGTTTGAAGCCGGGCTTCGTCTGACGGCAGGCTGCTCAGGTTGACAAAAGGTTCGGGGGTCACAGGACCGTCGTAACCGATACTCTGGAGCGTTTGTAAAAAGCCGGCGATGTCGATGACCCCAGTCGCCCCCGGCAGGTCTCGAACACCGTCCATTTGATCGTCTGTTGCGACATTCTTCGGGGCATCGTTGACATGAACATACACCACTTGCTGCGGTGTGACTGCTCTCAGCTGCTCGATAGTGCCGTGCGACGTGTACCAGTGGTAGGCATCAAGCAGCAGTCCGACATTTGGGCCGATCTCCTGGCCCATGTCCAGCATGTCTTGCATGGTGTGAATAAAGGGGAACTTCTGGGTCTCGCGCAGCGTCTTAGGCCCAATGAACTCCAGGCCCAGCGAGATGCCATGGTCGCCGAGTATCTTGGCAATGGGGCGGAACCGTGCGATATGAAACCGCCGGTTTTCGGCATATTCCTGCGTGTCCGAGCAGGGCATGATCCAGGTCGAGACCCGTGTGCCGCCGATCGCCGCCGCCGCTTTTGCAAGGCGGGGCAACGCTTCGAGGCCGCTGTGCCAGCTCTCTTCCGAGCCGCGCCAGTCTATCGGCAGGCCCCATCCGGCGGGCTGTATCCCGGCAGAAGTGAAGCGTGCTCGGACGGCCTGTGCGTCCTGTGCCTCGACGAGATCGGCGATCTCGGAAGAATTGAACTCCACGCCGCCGAACCCGCCAGTTTTCGCGGCGGTCAGGGCCTGATCGAGTGTGTCGGCGCGGACGCCGATCGCTCCGGGACTAAGTGCTTTAAACATAGTTCATAATAGCCCATTTTATTACGAAGAAGCAAGCGGAAATCTAAGACACTTTGAGCGCACAGCAGCCCATGCCAACTGAAGAAAAAACATCGCCAAAAGGTGTCACAAAACAGGGGCTGTTATCAGCACTCGGGCCTGGACTGGTGACGGGTGCCTCTGACGACGATCCTAGCGGGATCGCTACCTATTCTCAGGTTGGGGCACAGTTCGGTTACGGAATGCTCTGGACCATGCTTTTTTCCTATCCCCTGATGGCGGGGATCCAGGAGATTAGCGCCCTGATCGGACGAGTGACGGGACACGGAATTGCGGGAAATCTGCGGCGGCATTATTCCCCTGTGCTGCTGTACCTCATGATTGGGCTGGTGCTGGTCGCTAATATCATCAATCTCGGTGCGGACATCGGAGCGATGGGAGCCGCCGTCAACCTGCTGGTTGGAGGGCCCGTGCTGCTGTATGCGGCACTGTTCGCGACTGCTTCCGTGCTGCTGGAAACGTTTCTGCTCTATGCCCGCTATGCCCGTGTGCTGAAATGGCTTTGTCTGAGCCTCTTCGCCTATGTCGCGACCGTATTTGTGGTGCATGTGCCTTGGGGTCATGCGCTTCGTTCGACAGTCCTGCCATCATTTTCCTGGAAAGCAGCCTATGTGACGAGCATCGTTGCCGTGCTGGGGACAACTATCAGTCCCTACCTGTTTTTCTGGCAGGCGGAGGAAGAGGTTGAGATCGAACGAGCGAATCCGACAGACCAGCCGCTGAAGGAAAATCCTCGTGATGCCGCGGGCCAGCTACATCGGATCCGGGTAGATACGTACGCTGGCATGGCCTTTTCGAACCTGGTGGCTTTTTTCATCATGCTGACTGCGGCTGCGGCACTGCATTATCATGTGCCGCCGATTACGGATATCCAAACGTCCACCGATGCGGCGAAGGCACTCAGGCCGGTCGCAGGACAGTTCGCATACCTGCTGTTCGCGCTGGGAATTATCGGTACTGGCCTGCTGGCCTTGCCCGTGCTGGCGGGGTCGGCGGCATATGCAGTTGGAGAAGCCCTCCGCTGGCCGGTAGGATTAAACCGCGACCTCTTGCACGCCCGTGGTTTCTACGGTGTCCTCGCCGCTTCGACGTTTATCGGATTGGGTCTGAACTTCTTGCATATCGACCCGATCAAAGCTTTGTTCTGGTCGGCGGTGATCAATGGTGTTGCCGCCGGACCGATTATGATTTTGATGATGCTCATGGCGACCAATCCCACGATTATGGGCCGCTTTACACTGAACACCCGTCAGAAACTGTTCGGCTGGGCAGGCACGGCGGCGATGCTGGCTGCCGCCGCCGCGTTATTCGTAACCTGGGGTAAAAAATGATGCAAAATTCCCACCATCCTCTTCCGGAACATGTCAGCCAGCAGCTCGAAACCCTGGCCGTGCTTCATGCAAAGGCGGAGAAAGAAGCCGGATTTCACCAGCATGCCGTGGAATCGGTCACCGCATTTCTCGGTCGTCCCTTGTTTCTCAACCTAACCATTGGGGTAGTCTTTCTCTGGATACTCGTGAATATCTTTCCCCGGCTGTTTGGCCTGGTACGCTTCGATCCTCCTCCCTTTTACTGGCTGCAGGGGACGATCGGGCTGGGAGCGTTACTGCTGACAATTGTGGTGCTGATTACTCAGAACCGGCAGGCACTTCTGTCGGAGCGACGGGCAAAGCTGGATCTGCAGGTCAACCTTCTGGCCGAACAAAAGGTCGCCAAGCTGATCGCTCTGATCGAAGAGCTGCGCCGGGACATTCCGACGGTCAAAGACCGATTCGACCCGGAGGCTGAGGCCATGCAGCGATCCCCTGATCCCCATACCGTTCTGGAAGCTCTCGAGGAGAAAATTGACGAAGCAGCAACTCTGGTGAAAAAAGCCGAAGAAGATATGAAGACTAAGAGATAATACTCTCTCCTAAGCCGTCATTCGGGTTTTTTGTTCCACACCCCCGACAAAGCGAAAGTCGCGGCCAGAAAGACATAGGCCAAGATGACCGACTTATGGCTCAGCCGCTTCTCAATCCCCGGAGTGTACTGTTTTGGAACGAGGTAGTAGTCGATGACGTAGGCGGTGATCGTCGCTAAAACTGCCGTCAACAGATTACTTTTAGTTTTCGTCAGCAGTAATGCCCCCTCGTAAAGTACGCCCCAGGCGGCCATGGCTGTGCCGTTGACAGCGATCCCGATCGCGGATTCTCGGGGAGAATAGCCAAGCGGCTGCTCTTTTTCGTCGCCGTCCACGATATGGGCGATGACATTGACTGCCGTCCACGGATTGCCGCATTCCATATCCGATGCGATCATGATGGAGGCATTGGTCGTGGCGGCGAGGGCGAGTCCGGTTTTAAGGCCCCGCCCGATACTCTGCGTGACTAGTTGTTTGAAGTTCATATTAGAGATAGTTTACCCAGATTGACGAGCTAGGGAACCACAATGATAGTGCGGGTATTATTCAATGGTTATGACTTCTGAAAAAACAACTGTCAGCACGGAAAGGCTGCTGGAAACGCTGCGGGCGGCGACCCGCGGGACGGAGTACGATGGCCGTCTTTTTCTGGTCGGCGGCTACGTCCGCGACCGGGCGATGGGCCTGCCACTTTCCGCAAGTGCCGACATCGATATCGTGCTGGAGGGGGATGCTCTGCGGCTCGCTCGCTTTCTGCGGGAATGCGGTGCGGCAGACTTTGAGCCGGTAGTCTTTCCCCGCTTTGGCACGGCCATGGTGGTGGTTTCAGGCCGGGATGTTGAGCTGGTCACGGCTCGGATCGAGTCCTACGCGCCGGGCAGCCGCAAGCCGGAAACGGTGGAGCCGGGAACGCTTCAGGACGATGCCCGCCGCCGCGATTTCACGATTAATACGCTGCTGCAAAATCTGCACTCGGCGGAGATCACCGATCCGCTGGGCATGGCTTTTGCGGACATCGAAGCAGGCATTCTGCGAACTCCCACCGATCCGCTGCTGACTTTTCAAGACGATCCCCTGCGGATGCTCCGCGCCGTGCGCTTTGCCGCCCGCTTCGGCTTCGCCATTGAACCGTTCACCTGGAAAGCCGTCCGGCAGTCCGCCCCCCGGCTCCCAATTATCTCAGCAGAGCGGATCCGGGACGAATTCTGTAAGACGCTGCAGACCTCCCGCGCCCCGAGGGGGCTGAACCTTCTGAAGGACAGCGGCCTGCTGACCCAGTTCGCCCCGGAGCTCCAGGCGATGGTGGGTGTGACCCAGAACGAGTTCCATGCCTATCCTGTCTGGGAACACACCTTGATTGCCCTGGGCAATCTGCCGGAAAGCGCGTCTCTGACCCTGCGCCTCGCAACTCTGCTGCACGACATCGGCAAGCCGCCGACTAAAGCCACTGGGGAAGATGGGCGCGTCCACTTCTATGGCCATGCGGAGGCTGGGGCGGAGGTGGCCCGCAAGCTGCTGACCCGCCTGAAGTTTCCTAGTGATGAAGTCATCACCGTCTCCCGCCTGGTCGCCCAGCATATGCGTGTCGGCGATTACAAGCCGGCCTGGACCGATGCCGCCGTTCGCCGCCTCATCCGCGACCTTGGGCCGCAGATGGAGGATCTGTTCGCCATCCACCGCGCCGACGTTTCCGCGCTCGGCCCCAGCCACACAGATATCTCCCGCGCTGAAGAGCTCAAGGCTCGAATGGCCCCCATTCAGGCCGCCCAGGACATCAGCACACTCACCTCGCCCCTCGACGGAGAGGCTCTGATGCGCCTCCTCGGCCTCCCTGCCGGTCGGCGTCTGGGTCAGGTAAAAGAATACCTGACCGGCGAAGTGATCGAAGGGCGGCTTGCACCGGAGGATAGGGTGGGGGCGGAGAGGCTAGCGCGAGTGTTTTTGGAGGAGTTGGGCGGGTGAGAAGTAAGTCACTGTAATTTATGCAGCTGAAGAAATAAGGCCATAGTCATGCCGGATGAAACAGTGGCAGCATTGCAGGAAATTGCAAGCCTTCTCCGCCAGCATATCGAACAGCACAAATTGATGGCGGCTCTTGACCGACACAACAGTCTCCTTGTTCAGGTGCTGTCGCGTTTGGATGGGTAGGTATGCTATCATAGGGCAGGATCTTTTCAATATTCCCGACAGAAAAGTCCGTCAACACTCTCTGGCGGCGGCTCGTAAGCAACCGCAGACAGTCTGAAATCTTTGGAGACTAAATCTACTCGTGCAGCATTTAATTGATTGGGTGACACAGTTCATCGCTCATACCGGGTATTCCGGCGTTTTACTCCTCATGGCCCTCGAATCGGCTTGTATCCCGATCCCCAGCGAGGCGATTATGCCGTTCGCAGGGTCGCTGATCGTGACCGAACCCAGCCGGGGGTTCAACCTGCATACCTTGGCATTGGTCGGGGCGACGGGCAACTTGCTTGGCTCGATCGTTGCGTACTGGGTCGGGCGTATCGGTGGACGGCCCTTTTTAGAGAAGTACGGCAAGTTCCTGCTGATCCGCAAGCGTGACCTGGACAAATCGGAGCTTTTCTTCCAGAAGTACGGCGAGGTGACAGCCCTTTTTAGCCGAGTTCTGCCCATCGTGCGGACATTTATCTCGCTTCCAGCGGGAATTTCCCGGATGAACTTCCTCAAGTTCTGTATTTACACATTCATAGGTGCGCTGCCGTTTTGTTACCTCTTATCCTGGGCGGGAGTGAAGCTGGGGCAGCACTGGGACCAAGTACATGCCTGGCTGCAGAAGGCGGATGTCGCAGTGACGTTGGTTTTGCTCGCACTCTTTGGATTATGGCTCTGGAACCATCTGCGGCCCGATACAGCCGAGGAATCTGAAGCAAAACCCACTCCGGTTTCCTGAAAATAAGTGAGGCGATATCCTTTCCCTCTTCTTTTGTTATGTCCAAGACAATGGCAGGCGCTATGGGGTAAGATTGCGATGTCCCTTCCCGAAGTCATAGGAAGAGCAAATGGAGACGAATATGACAACGGATTTGGTGCCCGGTGAGGATTTTCGTGACTGCCTTTTTTCGCGCTCGCACATTGAGAAGAAAAAAGGCAATGGGCCTGATATTAAGCTAATCTTAACTTTCCGCAACCAGCGCCACTCGGCAAAGAAGTGGTCGGTCACGGACTCAGAGCGAGCGTCAATTGCCGCCTCGCAGTTTCTGATCGTTTGCGGGAAAGTGGACAAAGGCGGCTCCTATGACGGTGAAATCACCATCAATAGTGTGCGGTCCGCGGCAGAACAAGAAATCCCCGAAGACATCTCTTCTTACCTAAGCCCCTGTCATGAAAACCACGCGGAGCATTTGACACGTTTTGAGCAGCTTGTCGCATCCGTTCAGGAACCGAATCTGCTTGGGCTGCTCCTCAAAATCTTCGACAAGGAAAAAGAAATCTGGCCTCTATTCTGCGAGGCGCACGCCGCCGGGAAAAAGCATCATGCGTACTCTGGGGGGCTGCTGCATCACAGCGTCGAAGTTGCGGAGCTCTGTGCTTCGGCCGCAACAATTGTCCCTACCCTCAGTCATGATTTACTGGTCGCCTGCGCCTTAGTGCATGATCTCGGCAAGCTTACGGAGATGGAGCATGGTTTGAACGCAGGCGAGTACACTGCGGCTGGGGTATTGAACGGTCATATTTCTCTGGGGGCTTCGCGTGTTCGGCGGTTCATGGACAGTATCAAAGGGTTTCCATCACAGCTTAAAGAGACCGTCACACACATGATCCTGTCCCATCACGGTGTTCTGGAATATGGTTCTCCGAAGCTGCCGATGTTTCCTGAGGCACAGGTGTTGTCCCAGTGCGATCTTCTAAGCGCACGGGTCTTTGAATATACCGAAGCCGCGAAAAATGCGAATGGTCAGCTCTGCGTCTGGCTCTCGGGAAAAGAGAGTGTTCAGATTTACACCGGCGATCTAGGACTACAGAAACCTGCAGAAGTCGACCGTGAGACGACGACAACCTATGTGACTCAGCCCCGCGAAGTCCCCACGTTTCACACGACTAAACTGCGTATCCGGGGCCTGGTTGCCGCAGGGGCGCCGGAGCAGGGGAATGACGAGGCGGGAGAAACACGCGAGGTCGTCCTGCCCGCCTGTGGTGCCGACTTCCTGGTGCGTGTCACCGGCGACAGCATGGCCGACGAGGGCATTCGCGAGCATGACGTCTTATTTGTGAAAGAGATCGAATCGCCTCGCAACGGAGACATCGTAGTCGCCCATGTCGGGGCGACCGGCGAAGTGGTCAAGCGATACCGGAGTGATTCGGCGACGGGAGCCGACACAGGAGCGCAGTGGCTGGAGTCGGAAAACAGCAGCCGCAATTACCCGAATATCCCGGTGGACGCTGAGACACTGATACGGGGTAGGGTGGTGGGGCTGCTGCGGGATCTTTAAGAGTCGAACTGATTCGTCCTGTAGGGGCGGGGCTTGCCCCCGCCCTTCTTGATCGTCCTTCTTGACCGTTCTTCTTTATCCTTCTTTTTTTGCGTCATCCCCAGACTAACGAATGAGCTGAGAGGACGGGGGCAAGCCCCGCTCCTACGAGTAAAGGGCACGGCCTCTGAATGTCTAGTTTTCACAAAGGGAGTTAAGCATGAAAATCAACAACACAGCCCTCGAAATCGTCCATGAAAGTATGATGCATCAGAAGGCTGACGCAATCGTGAATGCCGCTAATCCCGCTTTGGCTGGCGGCGGTGGGATCACCGGGAAAATCTTCGGTGCTGCTGGAAACGGGCTGCCTGCAGAGATTCAGCAGAAGTACCCGCAGGGGACGCCCACCGGCACAGCGGTCATCACGGGCGGGCATGATTTGACGCAGCAGTATATCATTCATACCCCTGGCCCCATGTGGCACGGTGGCACTCACGGCGAAGCGGATCTGCTGGCATCGTCCTATCGAAGCTGCCTGGAAGTGGCTGACAAAGCGGGGCTCAAGAGTATTGCGTTTTGCTCGATTTCGACGGGCATCTACGGCTATCCACTCGGCAAAGCCGCACCGCTGGCGCTGAAGACGGTAAGAGACTATTTGAAGGCGCACCCGGAGACGACACTCGAGCGGGTAGTATTTGCGATGTATGGGCAGAACCAGTACGATGCTTTTGTGAAAGCGGGCGCAGAAATAGATGGGGAAGCTGTTTGACGGAAAGTTTGGGTTATTTTGCGCAGTGTATTGAAGACGCCGGCAATGGATTGGTCGCGGCGGAGTGTTTGGCACTGACCGGGACGCTGCCGGGTGAGGATGGGTTTGTAGAATGCTCTTTGATAGAGCGTGTGGGCCGGGCGGCGTACCTGCGGTTTGGCGCTTCCTGTTTGGCCCGCTCAGTGACGATAAGTGCCTTGCTGGAGAAGATTGCCGGGCTGGGTTTGTCGGCGGAAGACTTTCGGGTGGAGATACTCGTTCTGCCGGGCGGCGAAGCGGTTCCGGGCTTTAAGACAATGACAGCAGTGGCGGACCTGATTGAGGGCGGGCCGCAGCTTGTGGCCCCGAAGCGTCGGTTTATCATTGTTTCAAGAGGCGGCGGATACTGGTTCGGGGAGATATTAGCGTCTTCTGATGGCGGCTGGCAGCGTCATGAGGAAAAGCCGCTGCGGACCTCCAGCTCGCTGCCATCGCGGCTGTGCCGAGCGATTGTCAATCTGGCGGTGCGGCCTGGCGACGTGGTTCTGAACCCCTGCTGCGGAACCGGCTCGTTTCTGCTGGAAGCGGCTTCCCTGGGGGCGGAGGCCTTCGGCATCGATCACAATCCGAAGATGGTCTCGATGTCGCGGAAGAACCTAGCCCATTTTGGTTACTCCGCTGCCGTAGAACAGGGAGAGGCTAGCAGATGGGAGCGGCGGGGCGACATATTGCTGGCTGATCTGCCGTATGACCGGAACTGCAAAACGACTGATGCGAATGTGCAGGAGATTATTCGCTTCGCGGCGCCCCTCGCGCCCCGCGCCGTGTTTATCGCCGAGATCGACTTGACGGCATGGATCGGCGAGGCTGGCTATGAGGGCCTCACGGTTTACAAAGTGCCAAAAACGCCCCGGTTCACCCGCTATATTCACTGCGCTCAAACTTGACTTCGCTCGGCCCCTTCGGCTACAATAATTTCAGCCAAATTTCTGACCGGTTTAGAGAATGAGAACACGTTTATGACTACGCCCTTACAGCAAAGCATGCTGTCTTTACGCGCCATTCAGGCCGCGCCCTCCCCGACGCTGGCGATCACGGCCAAAGCCAATGCCCTCAAGGCGCAGGGCAAGGATGTCATCAGCTTCGGGGCGGGTGAACCCGACTTCGATACGCCGCAGAATGTCAAAGATGCCGCCGTCGCGGCACTGGCACGGGGCGACACGAAATATACGCCTTCCAGTGGCACTGTGGCCCTCAAAGATGCGATTATTGCGAAGCTCAAGCGTGATAATGGTCTGACTTATGGGCGTACGGAGATTATTGTCTCCTGCGGCGCAAAGCATTCCATCTATAATCTCATGCAGGCCATGCTTAATCCCGGTGATGAAGTGATCGTGCCGGCACCGTACTGGGTCTCATATCCTGAGCAGGTCAAGCTTGCGGACGGTATTCCGGTGATCGTTCCCGCGACCGAAGCCTCGGGCTTTCTGACTTCGGCTGCGGAGATCGAGGCGCATTTCACCCCGAAGACGAAGCTGGTGATCATTAACTCTCCGTCCAACCCGACCGGTGCAGTTTACACGCCGCAGCAGCTGCGTGACATCTCCGATCTGTGTGTTGGGCGCGGCATCTATCTGATGTCGGATGAGATTTATGAGAAGATTTTGTACACCGGAGCCGAGTTTGTCTCTCCGGCGTCGTTCAGCGAGGCGGCAAAAAAGCTGACCATCACGATCAACGGCTTCTCGAAAGCACATTCCATGACTGGCTGGCGGCTGGGCTACGCCGCTGCCGATCTGGATATTGTGGCTGCCATGTCCAAAATCCAGGACCAGAGCACCTCTAACCCAACTTCTATCGCGCAGGCGGGTGGGGTGGAAGCCCTGAACGGCCCGCAGGACGCGGTCGAGACCATGCGGCTCGCATTCCAGGAGCGGCGAGATGTCATCGTTCCAGCACTCAATAATATCCCAGGTATACACTGCCTGAACCCGCAGGGCGCATTTTACGTCTTCCCCAATGTCTCCGCGCTTTACGGCAAGTCTTGGACGCCCGAAGGCGATGCCCCGCGCACTATTGGCGGCTCGGACGACTTTGCAGCCTATCTTCTGGAAAAATACGAAGTTGCGGTCATCCCAGGCTCCGGCTTCGGCGCGGATGGCAACATACGGCTTTCGTATGCCACTTCGATGGACAATATTCAGCGCGGTGTCGCCCGCATCGCTGAAGCAGTCCAGGCACTCGGATGAATGATGCCGGGGAGCTGCGGCACGAAGCCGAGAAGCGCGGCCTGCCGATCTCGGACATGGTCTCGCTGAAGCAGGCTCTGACACATAAGTCGCTGGTCCCCGACCACCCGTTAGACAGCAATGAGCGGCTGGAATTCGTCGGTGACTCGGTCCTGGGCCTGGTCGTGGTGGAATGGCTCTACACGCAGTTTCCAAAGCGTGGGGAAGGTGAGCTGGCTAAGGCCAAGGCCCTGATCGTCTGCAAAGACGCTCTGGCGGCCGCTGCCCGCCGACTCGACCTTGCTCCGCTCATTCGGCTGGGCCGGACGGAAGAGGCGATGGGAGGCCGCAACCGGGCAAGCATCATCGCCGATGCGATGGAAGCTCTGATCGCGGTGATCTACCGAGAGGGTGGCTACGGAGCGGCCCGCGACTTTATCATGCGTGTGCTGGCTGAAGAGGTCGCCGAAGTCAGCGCAGAGCGGGACTGGCGCGACCCGAAAAGCGTTCTGCAGGAGATGCGCCAGGCCGAGCATCTGTCGCCGCCCGAATATGTCGTCACTGATGAGCGCGGTCGGCCTCACGATAAAACATACACGGTGGAAGTGCGTCTCGACGGCGTCTCCGGTGGGGTAGGGGTCGGAAAAACTAAAAAAGAAGCGCAGCAGGCAGCGGCGGAAGCGGCTCTGGAGCCCACTCCGCGACTGAGCACAGAAGTTGGGATTCTCCCATGAAACAAACAGCGGAAATTGGCATTTTTGGCGGCAGCGGCTTTTACGAGTTTGCCGAGGGCAACGTGGAGGAGATCAAGGTCGAAACTCCGTACGGTCCGCCCAGCGACAAAATCGCCTTGATGACGGTCGCTGGTCGCCGGGTGGCCTTTCTGCCGCGGCACGGCAAAAGCCATTCTCTGCCGCCGCACAAAGTCCCGTACCGGGCAAACCTGTGGGCCTTGAAAAGTCTCGGGGTGACGCGCGTTCTAGCCCCGAGTGCTGTGGGCTCCCTGCAGGCGCATATTGCGCCGGGTGACTTTGTGATTGTGGACCAGTTCATCGACCGGACCTCGGGGCGTCTAGACACGTTTTATGACGGGCCGATCGTGACCCATGTCTCCTCCGCGGATGTTTACTGCCCGCAGCTGCGGTCCCTGGCGATCGATGCGGCAAAGGTGAACGGTGTCACCGTACACGAGGCCGGGACCAGCGTGGTGATACAAGGCCCGCGCTTTTCCAGCCGGGCCGAAAGTGTCTGGTTTACACGCATGGGCTGGGATGTGGTAACGATGACGCAGTATCCCGAAGTTATTCTGGCCCGTGAGCTCTCTCTGTGCTACTTGACCATCGGCCTGGTCACGGATTATGATGCCGGAACTGTCGTCGAGGCCGCCGCGGTGGAAGCCCACAACGTGCTGGAAGTGCTGACGAAAAACACCACGAATGTCAAAAATGTACTTCGAACACTTCTCTCCCATCTGCCCGAGAGCCGTGTCTGTCCCTGCGTTGACTCACTCAAATACGCCCGAATGGAATAGATTATGAAAGCCCTTTTACTTGCCGCCGGCCGCGGGACGCGCCTCGGCCCGCTGACGGCCAACCAGCCCAAGCCAATGATTCCTATCGGGGGTGTGCCGATGATCGAGCGGATCATGGGGCGCATCGCTGCCGAAACTCCGATACGTGAGTTCGTGCTGATTACGGGCTACAAAGCCGACGTGCTGGAAAGCTACTTTGGCGATGGATCGAAGTGGGGCTGGAAAATGCATTATGTCCCGCAGGAAACGCCGCGCGGGGTGGGGGATGCCGTGAACTGTGCGTCGTCAGCGCTGGCGGATTCTCCGTTCATGATGACCTATGGCGATATCATGCTGGATCCAGTGAACTATGGCCTCTTTGCCGCCGAGTATGCGCAGAACGGCCTCGGCGAAACAAAAGCGTATGTCGGTCTGAACTGGGTGGATGATCCCTGGGCCGGTGCGGCAGTCTATCTGGACGAAAATCATGTCATTGAGCGTATTCAGGAGAAGCCTGCCAAAGGCACCGCGACAACGCACTGGAACAACGCCGGGCTGTTTATTTTCGATCCGCTGATCTTCAAATATACGGCAAAAATTGTGCCTTCGGCACGCGGTGAGTACGAGCTGCCGGACGCAATCTCTGCGATGATCACAGATGGCCATCCGGCTAAAGGTATTGCGCTGGAAGGCGGCTGGCGGGATGTCGGCACGCCGGAAGATTACGCGGCCATCACTGCCGAATTCGCGGCTTCAGGCCAGAAATAATTAGGAGTTAGTAGGAATGCTGCTTGTCGAAAATACCGTTGCGGCGTATTCGCGGCGATTTGGAACGAAGCCCACGACGGCGGCGTTTGCCCCCGGTCGGGTCGAGATCATGGGAAACCACACGGACTACAACGGCGGCTTTGTTCTGCCGGCTGCGCTGGACAAAGGCACTGTGGTCGCTGGGGAAGCGACGGGCGACGACACAATTACCCTTTACGCCGCCGATTTTCGCCGGGATGCGACGTTTACGGCCAGCAAGATCGAGCCCGATCCACAGAACAGCTGGGCAAACTATACTCTGGGCGTTGTCAAACAGCTCCAGCAGGAAGGGGTCGCAATCCGCGGCTTTAAAGCCGTGGTTCACAGCGACGTACCCGGTGGCGCTGGCCTTTCGTCGTCAGCGGCACTGGAAGTCGCGACGGCCCTCTTTTTGCAGCAGCTATTTCCGTACGATCGCGATCCCATGCAGATTGCGCGGCTTTGTCAGAAGGCGGAAAACGAATTTGTCGGTGTCCCCTGCGGTATCTTGGACCAGTTCTCCTCTGTGTTCGGCGTCCAGGATGGTCTGCTGTTTCTGGACTGTCTGACTTTGGAGCACTCCACGGTCAAGATGGGCCGGGACGATATCGCCATCGTCATCTGCGATTCGGGAGTCAAACACGCCCACGCCGGCGGCGACTACGCGACCAGGCGGGCTGAATGCATGGCCGCCGCCGCCCATTTTGGCAAACCGCTCCTGCGCGATGTTACCTGGGAAGAGTTTATGGCCCGCGAAAGGGAGCTTCCTGAGAATCAGCGCAAACGGGCCAGGCATGTCCTGACCGAGGACAAGCGCGTCCTCGCCATGCGCGATGCTGTTGGCAAAGGCGATACGGTGCGCATGGGCGAGCTTTTAGCCGAGGGCCATCTCTCCTGCCGCGACCTCTTTGAAAACTCGGCTCCTGAAATTGATTTCCTGGTCGAAGCGGCGGACACTCTCCCCGGCTGCATCGGCTCGAAGATGACAGGCGGCGGCTGGGGCGGCTGCACGGTCAACCTGGTCTATGCCGATGCTGTCCCGGAATTCCAAAAAGAACTAGCGATGCGTTACCAGTTGAAGACGGGGCGTGAGGCGAATATCTATGCCTGCCGGGCAGCCGCGGGTGCGCGGGCGGTGAAGGTGTAAGGGGCGGGAGAAGTTGGCGTGATGTGAAGGCATTCGGAGCGTACGCCTAAGCTTTTGGAACCTAACCCCGACGCTCCGCGTCGACCCTTCCCTGTTAGGGAAGGGTTGAAGGAAATAATCGTGGAGGGGAATGGGTAATGCATCAATAATGGAGGCAATGGCTGTGGAAGATGGCAAGATTGTTTTAGCGCCCCGGCAGCCGGAAAAGTAGGCGCTGGCACGGCAAATGCGTCGGATGACGACACCTGCTGCGGCTGTGTTGTGGAAGAGCTTGCGAAACAATCAGTTAGCTGGGCTGCATTTTCGCCGCCAGCAAGTAATTGAAGGCTTCATCGCCGACTTCTACTGCCGTGAGGGACGTCTTATCATCGAATATGACGGGACCGTCCATGATTCTCAGGCCGACTACGATCGGGACCGAGACTGCATATTGACTAGAAATAACCTGCAAGTGCTGCGCTTCAGCAACTCGCGCATAGAGAACAACTTGCAGAGTATCTTCGCTGAAATCTGCACCGCAGCGGAGATAAATCTCGCCAATCGCGCAAAGAGTATCTTAACCCTTCCGTAACAGGGAAGGGGCGACGCGGAGCGTCGGGGTTAGGTTCTTCTCGGGCTTAGGTTCCGAAAGACCTTTCCCGGCGAGTCACGCTCCCAGCAAATTCTCGCACCTCTCTTAGAAAGACAATTATGTCAAACAAACCTATTGCTGTCGTGACCGGAGCGAGCAGCGGAATTGGAACGGCAGCGGCTGCGCATCTCGTAGCATCTGGCTATCAGGTCTATATTGGAGCACGGCGCCTGGACCGGCTGTCCAAGGTCGCCGATGCGATTGGGGCGACGGCTTTGGAGCTGGACGTCACCGATGCCTCGAGTGTCCTGGCGTTCTGCGAGAAGGTCCCGGCGGTGAACGTACTAGTCAACAGTGCCGGAGGCGCATTAGGATTTGAGACGATCGCCGATGCCGACGAGGAAAAATGGCGAACGATGTTCGACTCCAATGTACTCGGGACGATGCGGATGGTCCGTGCCCTGCTGCCGAAGATGGAAGCTTCCGGGGCAGGCCATATTGTTAATATCAGCAGCATCGCCGGGATTGAAGTCTATCCTGGCGGGGGTGGGTACACGGCGGCGAAACACGCCGTTCGTGCCCTCACCGAGACATTACGGCTGGAGCTGCTTGGCAAGCCAATTCGGGTCACCGAGATCGCGCCGGGCCTTGTCGAGACGGAGTTCAGCCTTGTGCGCTTTGGCGGCGATGCGGAGCGTGCGAAGAAGCCCTATGAAGGCATGACGCCGCTGACCGCCGACGATGTGGCCGAAGCGATAGTCTGGGCCGTCACCCGGCCCGCCCATGTCAACATCGATACCATGGTCATTCGCCCGCTCGATCAAGCGACGGCCACTCTGATTCATCGGAAACCAAATAATTAATCACGTTGAGGTACCGTTTTCATGTCTAAACTTACCATCCATGCCGGGGAAATACTCGGCACCATTTCTCCCTATATTCACGGCCACTTCGCAGAGCATTTGGGCCGCTGCTGCTATGACGGCCTCTGGGTGGGTTTAGACTCTCCTATTCCAAATCAGGGCGGTTTCCGAACCGACATCCTTGATGCGTTGAAAGCTGTCGGCATTCCGCAGCTGCGCTGGCCCGGTGGCTGCTTTGCGGATTCCTACCACTGGCGCGACGGTATCGGCCCTGCCGAAAGCCGCCCACGTACCTGGGCGGAAAGCTGCGGGCTTAATGTAGTTGAAGACAACACGCTGGGGACACACGAGTTTATTGCGCTCTGCCGAGCGATCGGTGCAGACCCGTATCTGGCTGGAAATGTCGGCTCCGGCTCACCGCAGGAGCTGGCGGATTGGATCACTTATTGTAACGGCACGGCGGACACGGCTCTGGCGCGGGAGCGGACAGCAAATGGTCATCCTGACCCGATGAATGTTCGGTTCTGGGGCGTCGGCAACGAGAACTGGGGCTGCGGCGGTAACTACGACGCCGAGGCCTATGCCAAAGAATACAAACGGTTTTCGACGTTCCTGAAAATGGCCGACAGCTCTGTGCAGCTGGTCGCCTGCGGGCTGAACGATCGCGATTGGAACATGAAGCTGATTGAGACGATGCGCAATCATCTGCATCTCCTCGACCACGTTTCCGTGCATCAGTACTGGGTAAACGGCTCCGCCGTCGGCTTCTCTGACGAAGAATATTATTCCTCGATGCAGGCTGCGACCGTTGTGGAAGAGAGCATCCGCTACACCGACGAAATTCTCCGCTTTTTCACGGCGGGCCGCAAGCAGATCGGGATCGCCTTCGACGAATGGGGCATCTGGCACCCGGAAGCTGTGCCCTCCACGAACTATGAGGCTCCCAGCACGATACGCGATGCCGTTGTCGGGGCAGGGGTTTTAGACGTTTTTCAGAAATGGAGCAGCCGAGTTTCGACTGCCAATATCGCGCAGATTGTGAACGTTTTGCAGGCTCTGGTACAGACCTCCGGAGAGAAGATGTGGCTGACACCAACCTACCACCTGTTCTCGCTGTATGCGCCGCATCGCGGAGCGTCTGCGGTTCGTGCCGAATTTGATGATATGAAAACGCAGTCGATTTCTGCGGTTCCAATGATTTACGGCACTCTGCCCAGTGGCTCATTGCCATTCCTATCGGCATCAGCTTCGAAGAAAGACGGCAAGCTCATCATCAGCCTGAGCAACCGGCATCTTACCGAACCGCAGGAAGTTACACTTAGCCTGCGTGACGGGACATTCAGCGGGGGCAGTGTGCGGACGATGGCGGGGGCGGCCAATGCCATCAATACATCCGAGCAGCCGGAAACAGTGGTCGTTCGGGAGGCAAATCTGGACGCTTCAGGCGATACGCTGATCCTGACACTGCCCGCCTGCTCCGTGCAGACAGTTGTCGCAGGACTGGTGTAAGCTCGCCATGCTTTGCTATTACGTGACAGGGCATGGGTTCGGCCACGCAATTCGCACAACGCAGGTCCTGAAAGCACTGCCGCCGGACCTGCCTTTTATTCTTAAAACTATGGCCCCGGAACGGCTCTTTCGCGAAGAGCTTCCGGGGCGACAGTTTGAGTATATCTCTGCGGAATATGACTGCGGATGCATTCAAAGCGACAGCGTCACCGTTCTGCGTCGTGAAACATTAATTCGTTACGACGAGATTGCCCAGGCGAATCTCAAAAGGCTGCCGGACGAGATCGCTTTTCTGCAAGGGCGCGGCGTGCGCTGCGTCGCTTCCGACGTGCCCTCTTTTCCACTTCGAGCGGCACATGCGTCAGGTATTCCCAGTGTCGCCGTTGCTAACTTCACCTGGCACGATATTTACTCGGAATATGTGCAAACTGCCGGTGATGCTGATCTGCTGACCCAAATGGCTGGGGAATATGGAATGGCGACTCTGGCCTGTTTGACACCGCTGGCCGTGTCCACGGTCGGTGATGTGTTCTCTGCAAGTGAGCGTGTCCCACTGGTCGCGCGTCGAGGTCATCCCATTCGTTCCTCAGTGACGGCATCACTGGGCATATTGCCGAGCAAAAAGCTGGCATTGCTCTATCTTGGCAACTGGGGTTTGTCTATTGACTGGGCGGCCCTGGGGCATTTGAGAGACTGGGTGTTTCTGGTAGATCGCCCTCTGACTCAGCCCCTTCCGACCAATGTCTGCGTCTTCGATCCCACACTCTGGCGATATGCTGATGTTGCAGCGTCGGTGGATGCCGTCATCTCGAAAGCCGGATATGGCACGCTCACCGAATGCATTGCCAATTCGGTGCCGCTGATCTATCTGCCCCGCCATGGCTTTGCCGAGCATGATGCGCTGGTTATGGGTATGAATAAATGGGGAGGCGGTATCGAGATTTGTGAAGCGGATTTCTTTGCCGGGAACTGGGGGTATGCGCTGACAGCAGCCCTGGAAGCCCGACCCGACCCTCTGGTTTATCCGACAAACGGGGCAGAGGTGGTTGCAAACAGACTGAGGGATTTTTGTTTATGAACCAGCCAAAGATTGTTATGTATACTCGTCCCGGCTGCCCGGATGTTGCCCGCGCTTCGCAATACTTGCGTGAGCGGGGACTCACATGGGACGAAGTAGATATCGAAGAAGACGCCGATGCCCTGAAACAGGTTGCTGCGTGGACCGGGCGCGAGGTCACCCCAACGCTCTGGATTGGCGACACCATGCTGGTAGAGCCGGACGAATCGGAGATTGCCGATGCTCTCGCCAAAGCCGTCTGAGTGTGCTATACTAAGTCCGTCAGCAATCGCAAATCGTATCGCACTGGTTGGCCCGACTGCCTCAGGAAAGACGGCGGTTGGGGTCTGGTTAGCACAGCAGCTAGGTGCGGAAATTGTCTCGGCTGACTCCATGCAGGTCTACCGATATATGGACATCGGGACGGCCAAGCCAACACCCAAAGAGCAGGCACAGGCTGTTTTTCATGCTCTTGATGCGGCTGATCCTGATCAAGAATGGACACTCGCAGACTATCAGCGAATGGGTGAAGCTGCCTGTGCAGAGATCTCCGGGCGCGGAAGTGTTCCCCTGCTGGTAGGTGGTACGGGCCTTTACATTCGTGCACTAACGACGCGCCTGGACATCCCTGCGGCCCCGCCCGATGAAGAGTTCCGTGCCAGATGGCGTGGATTTGCATTGGAGCATGGCAACGAGGCACTGCTGGCGCAGGTCGGGATGATTGATCCGGAAACAGCAGCACGGCTGCATGTGAACGATATTGGTCGACAGATACGGGCTCTGGAAGTATTTGCGGCGACCGGTCGGACCATGACTGATCTTCACGCGGAAAACCAGGCGAACCAGAGCCTGGAGCAGCCAATCCTGTTTGGCCTGCACTTCGCGGACCGTGACCACCTCTATGACCGTATTGATACCCGCGTTGATCTCATGCTCGCATCGGGCTTTTTAGAGGAAGTGCGCGGCCTGCGGGAGCGCGGCTACTCTGCTTCACTCAAGCCGATGCTGGCACTGGGATACCGGCAAATAAACGCATTTCTGGCAGGCGATTTGCTCTGGGAATCTGCCGTGGCTGAAATCAAACAGGAGACTCGGCGGTTTTCCAAACGGCAGCTGATTTGGTTCCGGGGCGACAAGCGCGTTCGCTGGATCGCGGCCGACGGCCGCACCCCGGAGCAATTAGCGCACGAGATATCCAAAATGATAATTTGCGTTAACAAAGAGGACAACAGAAATTCATGAATAAGACACAGCTGAATCTTCAGGATACTTTTTTAAACCAGGTGCGCAAAGAAAATGTCGGCGTCATGATCTATCTCATCGGCGGTGTGCAGCTGCGCGGGAATGTGCGCGGCTTCGACTCATTTACGCTGCTGTTAGACAGCCCCGGCAAGCCGACACAGCTTGTCTACAAGCACGCGATTACCAGTATCGTGCCGATGCGTCCAATCCAGAACCTTTACAGCGAAGCAATGCGCGAAGCCGGTCTGGTCCCCCAGTCAGTCGGTGCTCCGGCGGTTACTTCTGGTGACATCACCGGTGCATCCCACCCTGATGCATCTTTGACGGTTCAGGATCCGACCCCTGCTCCTGCTTCAGCCACTCCCGAAGCGGCTCTGGTAGACCCGATTTCCTGACTAGGAACCCTGAAAGTTGTCCTCAATGCAATTTACGAAGATGCACGGTATCGGTAACGATTTTGTCATGGTTAGCTGCCTCGGGGAAGGCGGCGGCGCGCGGCTGGAAGCGGCGAAGCTGCAGGCGGCAACTCTCTGTGACCGCAAGTTTGGGGTCGGGGGGGATGGCGTCATCGCGGTTCTGGCCGGCGAGTCGGCCCCCTTTGCGATGAAGATGTACAACCCAGACGGCTCCGAAGCTGAGATGTGCGGGAACGGCATCCGCTGTTTTGCGAAGTACCTCTGGGATCGGGGTTTGACTCACGGCGAAAACTTTGTCCCGGTTGAGACGGGGGCAGGGCTGCTCCATCTCCAGATTCATGTCGGGGCGGACGGCAAGGCAGACACTGTTCGTGTAGATATGGGCGAGCCGGTGCTGGAGCCTGCGCTGGTTCCTACCACTCTGGGCCATGGAGAGACATCAGCAGTCAATGTCCCGATGGAGATCGATGGTCAGACCATTTATGTCACTGCCGTTTCCATGGGCAACCCGCACGCGGTCATCTTTGTGGATCGGGTGAAAGACTATCCGATCGAAGTCATCGGACCGAAAGTGGAGAGTCACCCGATGTTTCCACGCCGGACCAATACGGAGTTTATCGAGGTGCTGTCAGAGCGCGAAATCAACTTCCGGGTCTGGGAGCGCGGCGCTGGAGAAACTCTGGCCTGCGGCACCGGAGCCTGCGCGGCAGTCGCTGCCTGCGTTCTAAATGGCAAGACTGGGCGCAGAGTGCTCGTACATCTTCCTGGCGGCGATCTGGACATCGAATGGTCGGAAGGCGACAATCATGTATATATGACCGGGTCGGCCACCGAAGTGTTTGAAGGAGAGATTTAGAAACGCGAGATTTAGAAACGCAGGAGACGTCGCGCATTTTCCGACGTGACCAGCGTGAACTCGGCATCTGTGAGTGCAGCTCGGGTATTCCGCAGGGCACGCCGCTGAGAGAAGAGCGGGAAGTCCGAGCCGAACAGCAGTCGCTCGGGGCCAAGCTTGTCACAGAGGCGGCGGATCATCCGCGCGGGCTGCCAGCTTGTTTCTAAATATAGATTTGGGTAAGTTCGTGCGGCTCTGAGTGCTGCCTGAGGTGCATCCCATCCGGAGTGGCCACAGACGAACGTGAGAGTAGGGAACGTCGAAAGCAGACGCGGCAGTGCCGCTTGCCATGGCGAATTTTGGGGACGGTAGATCGGGAAGCTCCCGGTGTGCAGATAAATTGGCAGGTGCGATACATCGGAACCAGCTAATATCTTCAGCATAACGAAAAGCCGTGGTGAGTCCAGCGGCAGTCTTTGCAAGTCACTGTGGAACTTAATTCCGCGGATGGGGCGGGTCAGAAGTTTCGCGAAATTGGCCTCGTAATCGTCTCGGTTAGGATCATTGGAGCCAAAAGGAATCAGCAGGCCCGGAAGATGGAGGCAGGCTTCCAGAACTTCCCCGGTCGGAACGAATGGGTCCATGGCGACGACGACGGCCTGAGATATTCCGGTTTCAGACATCTCCGCCAGCAGAGAGGGAGCATCTGCTTCGGACATACGTCGCGACATCTCGGTGTAAATAAGTGGCCCGAGCCGGCGGTAGGTCCGTAATGCCTCCGGCGTTCGAATCTGTTCGGCTATCGTGTCTATTGCTTCCTGAGTCCAGTGCCCTAGCAGTCTTCCGGCGGCAGCCATCTGAGGCAGAACTCGGTAATATTCTCCCTCCGAGCTCGGCAGGTGACTGCCCGGCGTGGTAATGTGGCAATGAAAGTCAATAATCACGCTTCTATGATACCCTCACTTTAAGAACCAGTAGGAATAAACTATGCGTGTCATCGATATTCTCCGTAAAAAGCGACTGGGCGAGGTGCACACGGACGAAGAAATACAGTTTCTCGTCGCAAATTATACGCAGGGCGCTGTTCCAGACTATCAGATGAGTGCTTGGCTGATGGCGGTTGTGTGGCATGGTTTGACCGAGGCTGAGACGTTCGCGCTGACGGCGGCGATGGTTGCATCCGGCGAGACCCTCGATCTCTCTTCGATTCCCGGTCCCTGCGTGGATAAGCATAGTACCGGCGGGGTAGGAGACAAGACGACACTTGCCGTGGTTCCAATCCTGGCCGCAGGGGGGGTGTTTGTTCCCAAGATGTCCGGGCGTGGGCTGGGGCACACGGGAGGTACTCTGGACAAGCTGGAGTCGCTCGGAGGGACACGCACGTCGTTTGAAGTCAGTGAGATTTTGGCGCAGGTGCAGAGCATCGGTGCCTGTTTGTGTGCTCAGACGGAGCATCTAGTCCCCGCAGACCGCCTGATGTATGCCCTGCGCGATGTCACCGCCACCGTGGAATCTTTGCCGCTGATCGCCGCCAGCATCATGAGCAAGAAAATTGCCGGCGGGTGTCCGTCGATCGTACTGGATGTCAAAGTCGGGGGTGGGGCGTTTATGAAAACGCTGCCGGAAGCCCGTGCTCTGGCAGCGCTAATGATCAAGATCGGAGAGGCGCACGGCCGCCGGGTCGCGGCGGTGCTGTCGGATATGGATGTCCCGCTCGGCTACAACATTGGTAACTTGGTGGAAGTGCGCGAAGTCATCATGCTGCTGCAAAACAATCCCTGGGTTGAGTCGCGCTTGAAGGCACTGGTTTTGCTTCTGGCCGGGGCGGGATTTTTGCTGGCAGGCCGTGTGCGCACGCTCGGCGAGGGCAAAGTTTTGGCCGAAGAGCAGATCACTTCGGGGGCGGCATTCGAAAAGCTCTGCCAGATTGTAGTGTCTCAGGGCGGCAGTAGTGATTACCTGCATCACTTGCTGAAGGCTCCCTGTGCTCGTGCCAAGTGGGACATAAAAGCCACGAGCTCCGGCTACATTCAGGTGGTGGATGCTGAGACCCTCGGTCTGGTCGCCATGAACCTCGGGGCAGGCCGTGTCCACAAAGATGATCGCATCGATCCTGCAGCGGGGATTGTTCTGCGCGAGACCGTCGGCCAGTATATCGCTGAGGGAAGCACGATCGCGACGCTCTATACAGCCTGCGAAATGACCGCACGTCAGCTGGCGTCGCAAGTCTGGGAAGCCTTCACGCTGGGGCCAAAACCACCTGATCTGAAATCTGTAATCTATGAAACCATCGGTCTCGACCCACTCTGAACAAGATTCTCTGCGGGAAGTGCTTTTCTTGGAATTCGTCCGGCTGAACGCCGCGCATTTTCAAGGAGGGCTGAAGATGCCCGCGATCGTCGTCTCCACGCGCAAAACATATGGTGGATACTACCAGCCACGGCTCCACCGAATCGTGGTGAGCTGGCAGGCGCACCGCGAACATGGCATCGAGGAAACGCTGAACACGTTCCGGCACGAAGTCGCCCACATCGTCCATCCACATCACCGCGCCGACTTCTGGGCCCTCGCGTATGCCCTGGGCGTGACACGTCGCTATGCATCGACCCCACTGGTCAAGCGGCCCGCCCGCCCGCCTAAATACCACTACACCTGCCCCGTCTGCAGCAAGCAGATCCTCCGGCATCGACGGCTGAAACTCTCCTCCTGTGCATCGTGTGACCCGCGCTTCAATCTGAAGTTCGTGCTGCGGCTTATCCCCAGGGAAACGACGGAGCCGGAATCTTGTGCTCCGGGGAAATAACTGCCGAGAGGGCATTGAGCAAGACGAAGATGACTGCCATGCCGAATTCGCCAAGCACCAAACCCAGGAAGAATGGACGAGTTTTGCCGTAGCTGCTCATGCCTCCGTAGCGTAAGGTAATCGTTTTGAAGCCCCACGCGAGAAAGCAGGGGAACCAGAATTGGATCGTGCTCCATGAGCCCGAGAGGGCATAACCCAGAGGGTGCAGCGGCCACCAAAAGAAGGCGGATCGCATGAGGGTCAGAAAGATCGTCATGATGACCCCGACACTGAAGAATGTCGGCATCTGCCAGGATGATCCGGTGGGCAGGGGCGGGCTGTTCTTGAAATACTGCTGGTAATCGTTGAATGCCAGGCCCGGACTCCCGGTTTCCATCCATCCATCCATGTGACCCAGTGCCCCAAGGTGATAGGGCAGGTAGATATTCAGCGGCACAGCGACGGCAAATGCGATTATGATCCCCAGTGCCAGAGCACCGGCAAGTGCACGGCGCTGGACTTTTGAACCGTCGGAAACTCGTGAGGCGTCGAGCATCCCCGTCAGCAGCAGGCCGCGCTGATCGCGCAGGAACAGGTTGTCGAAAAATGCCAGCATGGTCAGGTTGGATGCGCCCAGCGCATGTATCGGCGCGACCATGCGGATGATGTCGATCGGGCGGAAGGTGGTCTCCGTCATCAGCATTCCTGCTTCTGCAGTTGAACGGGCCATGACGAGAGCCACGACGAAGATGCCGACGATCAACTCGAACAAGGCCAGCCAGAGCGACATGCCGTTGAACCAGAGCCAGCCCGCTGACGCCAGGATACTCCCCAGCAGCCCCCAGATGGCTACGCGGTAAGGCAGAAGCTCATCGGCATTCTCTGCGGCACTGTAGCCGCCGGAGCGGCCCAGAGCTGATGCCCAGACCCGCTTCAGGTGAGGCCGGGCGATCCAGAAGAAGTAACCGCTGAGTACCAGATACGCTCCGATCGTCTGGTAGCCGATAAACAGTGGGGGCGGGTAGGCGGGCATTCCGGGCGTCGGCTGGTTAAATGCGACCATCATGGTCTGTTCTAAGCGCGACAGCAGAAAGAAAAACCAGATCGAGAACAAAACGTCGGTCGGCAGAAGAAAGAAGAACCCGATTGCGGCAAACGACACGATAAACATGACGTTCATCGAGAACACATTCCAGGGCGGACTGGTGATATAGTCGCTGAGAGACCACTGCAGGGTGACGTCAGGGATCGACGGCTGAATCTGATGCATCTCTTTGATGCCGTAGATAACGATCGGGATCAGTGCGCCCATCCACATAATTTTGTTGCGGAAAAACGCGGGCCGGTCCTGGTCACCGGCGATTTCCATCGGCAGCTGCGCCAGCGGGAATGACAGCTTCTCGGCGTCGACCCACTGACGGCGCAGAAGGGCCGTGAGGCATAAAAACGCGAACAGTACCATGAAAGACAGCGCACCCCAGTTTAGGACCGGGACTACCCAGGGCTGCCACGGAACTGCGTCCCCGGCATGAAGCTTCTGATCGTAGTCGCGCGAAATTGGCTGGACGCTGCTGAGATTTGTGTCATAGGGAACCAGGCCGGGCTTGATATGCTGATCGAACAGGCCATGCAGGTTGTTGACGGCATTGTTAGCACGGTTTGGATAATTCAGTGCCGGGATCATCTTTTCGACCAGGCCGTGTGAGGATGTCATTGCTGCCATCAAACACATGCAGTAGATGACCAGTAAGTCCGAGGAAGTCAGTCCCCAGCGTCGACTGAGCTTTTGGATGCCCCGGCTGACCGCGACCACCAGAAGCAGCATGCCAAGAGCGGCGGGCGGGAACTGCAGGTATCCAATCCGGATCGTCACCAGTACCATTTCCGCCTGCGTCACTAGGTAGGCCGTCGCCGCCGCTGCCAACGCCCCGATCAGTAAAGCCCGCCCTCGAACTGACTCCCGCCGTTCCTGCGGCTCAGAGGTCTCCGCCGTTGATTCCCTATTTGTTTTTGTGTCCACTTGCGCCATTCTGCTTAATTCGAGATTGTGGGCCATAATTCCTTCTAATGGACAGGGTGCAAAGCGTTCTGGTATATAGGGGTTCTCTCTGTTTCCTCTCTTCCCAATTCTTCTTCCACATATTTCTTTCACCCTCCGGGTAAACTATAGTCAATGCACGTCACCCTACTCCATCTCGCACTTCTGTTTCTGGCGGCGCTGGCCGCGGGTGCGATCAATTCGGTTGCCGGAGGAGGGACGCTGCTCACTTTTCCGGCACTCTTGGCGGCAGGAATCCCGTCGGTCGCAGCGAATGCCACCAGCACGGTCGCGTTGGTTCCAGGATCAATCAGTGCCTACTGGGGCTACCGGGAGGAGATTGGCCGCAGCCGCCGTGATCTGCTGCTGCTCGCGGTGCCGAGTGTGCTGGGGGGTGCTCTGGGGGCCTTTCTGGCGGTGAAGGCCGGTGATGCCCTCTTCGGGCATCTGGTCCCCTGGCTTATTCTGGGGGCGACATTTTTGTTTCTGATCCAGGATCCGGTGCGCAGATGGCTGGATTCGAAACAGAGCAGTAGGCTAAATCCCGTGCAGGGCAGAAGCTTTGGACTGGGTGGAATGATTTTTCAGTTTTTCGTCGCGGTCTACGGCGGCTTCTTCGGTGCGGGTATCGGGATTCTGATGCTGGCTGCCCTGGGGTTTCTGGGTCAGACAAATATCCACCGGATGAACGGCCTCAAAAACTTCGCGGCGATCTGTATCAACGGGGTGGGGGCCGCGACATTTATCTTTTTTGGGCGGGTCCACTGGCCGCTGGCGGCCTTGATGGCGGTTGGAGCGGTGCTCGGCGGCTTCGGCGGCGCGGGACTCGCCCGGCGTGTCGGGCAGACGAATGTTCGGCGCGTCGTGGTGGCGATTGGCCTGACATTCGGCGTATATACACTCTGGAAACAGTTCGCATAGGAGCAATGATGATCCCGAAATCCAAACAAGTCGCCGAGAAACAGCTTGCCGAAAAGCAAGATCCTCCACAGAAAGGCAGAAGGAACTGGGGGGAGAATTTCCGGGAGATCTCGCTCTGGCACCACTCTGATACTGCGCGGGAGGATGCCGAGCCACGCTGGCCTGCGATCGTGGCACTTCTGGGCAGCGTCGGCTTGTTTGGAGTGCTGCCGAGCTATTTATCGTTCGGCCCGCGCTGGCTGCCAGCGGTCTTGATCTCTGTTCTGCTGATTCCAACGATTTTTTCCCATGTTAAAGGCCACTCCATCATAAATCGAATCCTGGGATTAAGTATTGCAGGGATTGAGACGTTTTTCATGGTCGCCTCGCTGACTAAGCTCGTTCACTCATTGCTCACACCGCATTCGCAGATGCATAGCGAAACGCCGGAGCGTCTGCTAATCTCGGCCAGTGCGCTCTGGATGACCAATGTGCTGGTCTTCGCCCTCTGGTACTGGCATTTGGATGCTGGCGGGCCCAATCAGCGGGATACCCGGGGGGGCCATTGTCACGGCTCTTTTTTGTTCCCGCAGATGACGATGAATGTACAGTCGTTAGCAGAATCGCGTCAGGAAAACTGGTTTCCTGGCTTTGTCGACTACCTTTTTCTGGCCTTCAACACCAGCACCGCGCTGTCTCCTGCGGATACTGCTGTGCTCACCCGCTGGGCTAAACTCTTGATGATGGTTCAGGCCGCTATCTCACTTATTGTCATTGCCGTGCTGGCGGCCCGCGCCATCAATACGCTAAACTAGAAAGCAGTACTTATGCCAGGTGAAATCGAAGTGCCTCTGGAACATGCGCAAGAGCATATTGAGAAGGCACATGAGGAAACGCTGAGTGGCGGGGAGAATACCAAAGAAGACTGGACACGCTTTATTGCCGTGATCACCGCACTGCTGGCGGTTGTTGCCGCCATCGGAGCCCTCCGCTCCGGCCTGCTGGTCAACGAAGCCCTTCTCGCCAAGAACAGCGAGATCATCCACCGTACCCAGGCAACAGATCAGTGGAATTATTATCAGGCGAAAGGCATCAAAGGGATTATTTACGCGACGAATTCTCAGCTCATGCCACCTGGCTCCGCTGCTTTGATTAAAAATCAGGCGGAAGTTGCCCGGTATGCCAAGCAGCAGGAGGAGATCAAAGTCAAGGCCGAAGGACTGGAGAAGAAGGCGGATGCGGAAGATAAAGAGTCGGAACATGACATGGAGAATCATCACATTTTTGCATTCTCCGTCAGCCTCTGCCAGGTCTCGATTGCGCTCTCCGCCGTCGCTGCATTGACCCGCCGCCGCCGTGTCTGGTTTTTCGGACTTGCGGCGGGTATCTTGGGGACAGCGGCCTTGATTGGCGGCTTTTTTGGATTGCATCTGCCGTTTGCGTTCTGATTCCGTGGTTTCAAGCGCAGCAAAACACCTCGGTTTCTGGCCCCTGTGGTACCCAGAAACCGAGGTGTTTTCAATTGACCCTAGACCGCTTATCGGCCAGAAAGCTCACTCCCCGTTCATCGCGGTAGAAGTCAAGTCCACGTCCGTGCTGTCACTGCCCCAGACGGCGCGGTCGGCCCAGACATTGCTGCCCCACACCGCACGGCTTCCCCAGACGGCGCGGTCAGCGCTTGTTCCATTGCTGCCCCAGACGGCGCGGCTTCCAGCGATCTGGTTGCTGCCCCACACGGCGCGGTCAGCATAGACTCCGCTGCTGCCCCACACGGCGCGGCTTCCCCATACCGCTCGGAGGTCGGTGACGCCCGTACCCCACAGGCTGCTGCCCCATACCGCTCGGTCCATCAGGATCGAGATGCTGCCCGAATCGTCGATGCTCAGAGCTGGGCTGAGCGCGGGCTTGGTGGCTAACACGGTGGAAGCCAGGGCGGCAGGAATGTTAAGGTAGCCCGCCCCGTAGGTGAGTGGGTCGGCGCTGCCCTGCGGATCGGTCCATTTATCGGCGCCCAGCATGAGACGTGCCTTGATTGTATCCGGAGTCAGCTCGGGATGAGCCTGCAGCAGGAGCGCGGCGGCTCCGGCAACCACCGGCGCGGCCATCGAAGTGCCCGACAGGCAGAAGTAATCCCCAGAGGTAGATTTGCCGAACAGGTTGAGGCTTCGGGAGTATGTCGACTTTTGAATTTGATTGGCCCCGTTGCTATACGTATCGAGAAGGCTCCCACCAGCATCGAGTGAGATGACCTTGTTACCGGCGGCGATGATGTCGGGCTTGAGGATCAGGTCCACCCGGCTCGGTCCCCGGCTGGAATAGGTTGCGATGCGGTCGTCCGCCCGCACACCGTCCATGTTTTTGCTGGCCCCGACGGTGATGATATAGGGGTCGTTACCGGGGGATTGGATCGAGCCGTAGTTCGCGCCCCAGCCCTCGTTGCCCTGAGCAGGGTCGTTGTTCGTGCTGCTTCGCCCGGTGTTCCCAGCGGCGCAGACGACGACGATGCCAGCTTTGTAGGCGGCTTCGACGGCCTGACAGAGAGGGTCCGTGGTGTAGCTTTCTCCGACGGGGTGTCCGAGGGAAAGGTTGATGACCCGGATTTTGTAGGCGGCTTTGTTGTTGATCACCCACTGAATGCCAGTGATCACGGTGCTGACATTTGTGCTGCCCTGGCCATTAAGTACTCGGACACTGACCAAATTAGCCTCAGGGGCAATCCCGTAAAAGGTGTGAGTGTATCGCGGTCCGGTAGAATTCGTGCCGTCTCCGGCGATGATGCCGGCGACATGAGTGCCGTGGCCGCACGGATCGTAACTGTTGCCGTTATTACTGCTGGACAACAACGTGTCGTTGCCGAGAAGTGTAACCGAGCCAGTTCCGCCACTAAGTGTCACGTTGTTGTCAACGGAGAGTGTTAGACTACCCCGGTTAATGGCATCCGAAAAATTTACACTGGTGAGGAGTCGAGAGTCGTTTGACAGCGTACCTTTGTTATCACCGAGATCAGGCAGCGGCGTAACACCGCTGTCCAGTATGGCCACCGTAACTCCAGAGCCAGTCAGCATGTATGGCTTGCGTTTGCCAGTCGTGCCGTAGGCGAGCTTGGCTTCACTGGAAGCAACAGTGAACTCATCGCTTTTCAGAACTTTGCCGTCGAGCGAGAGATGGGTGACAAAAGTAAGGGATGCCAGCCGGTGCAGGTTCCGGGCAGGAACACGCAGGGCCACGGATCCGATGATCGGGAGGTGACGTGTGATGTCTCCGCCAAGAGCACTGATCTGTGCTTCGTGCTGCGGAGTCATTGGGCCGCTAACTTTAAGTATCACCGATGACCAGCCGGAGACGGTTTTCTGGGTCAATTTTTGTGCGATTGCCCGGTCTGCGGTGGGTGCGGCCAGGGCCGACACGGCCAAAGGCAGGGTCAGGCCGGCAACGATGGCCGGCAGCCGCCAGAAACTGCGGGTAGGCAGGGTCTGTGCGGACGTTTTTAGGGGTAGGTGCTTAGACATGGTTTTTCCCTCGTATTCGTCGCAGTCTTAGCGGCCCGGCGGCCACCCCCCAGCGTGCAGAGAATAAGGCCCGTAGCTTTGCGTCCCACGCTTTCGCGCGGTTTGCTTTTGTCAATTGCAAAAGATGCGTACAGGTGGCCCCGGCGGCCTGGCTATCTTCTTTGAGCTGCATTTCAAGCAGTTCTCTTAAAGACCCGTTGGCTTTGCGTCCCGGCCTTGCGACCGGTATGCCTTGAGCGGAGCAAGGACCATCTAAGCTTAATTATGGCGATGCGAGAGGTAAGAGTTACTGTGTAAATTACGGGAAAATGTCTGTGAGTAAGAGGTGGTAAGGTTTAGGCGGCTCGAGGTAATCCAAATTCAGCGCCGAAATGCAGTCGGTCCGATCCGGCAAGTGTGCCAAGCTTGCGCTCTGTCTTCTCTCTGTACATGCTGACATCGGCGGTGGAGACAAGCATGGTGAAGTCATTCCCGTCGGTAGGAAAGCAGGCGTAGCCGATACTGACGCCAAGGTGCAGCGCCCCTAGGCGGGGATGAATCAGACCTGGATCGTACTCCTCTACCGCTTTTTGCAGGGTCTTTGCCAGCACGTCTGCCTGGTCAGCGCCACTGCCTTGCAGAAAGATCAGAAATTCATCGCCGCCGTAGCGGGCCACAAGATCACCGTCTTTGATGTGAGCTAGAAACAGTGCGCTCAGGTCGCGCAGTACCTGGTCGCCGCGCTGATGGCCGAAGTTGTCGTTGATAGGCTTGAAGCTGTCCAGATCGAGGCAAAGCAGGGCAAAGGGCGGCGTGTTGGGGTCACCGCAGCACTCTTCCACATGCTGCGTGATGTGGCGCAGATTACCCAGCCCGGTTAACGGGTCCGTAAAGGCATGGCTGCGGGTACGGTCAAACAGCATGCCGTTGTAGAGGGCCGTCGCCGCTCGTTCGGCGATTGTTTCTAATAGCTGCTGGTCGTGAGCGCCAAATGCATTTAGTTCCGGATGATAGAGGTTGATCGTCCCCAGAACTTCACCCTGGTGGGTGATCGGGACGATCAGTGCGGTGCGCAGGGCGACCCATTGCGCCGAAGATGATGCAGTGAGCAGCAAATCATCCGATTGGTATTCCCCAAGACGTGTCTTGCCGGAGCTGACGGCTTCCAGTGTGGCACTGGACTTTCCCAGGGTACTTGCTCCAGTGAAAAACTCACGGTTTAAGCCGACGGTGCAGCGCACCTGAAGGTTCTCGCTCTCCGCTTCTTTCAGCAAAAAGAGACAGGCTGTTCCAGGGAGGATCGCCTCAAGCTTACGTCCTAGGATCTCGAGTGTCTCTTCCAGGCCGAGAGACGACGATAGGGTCTGTACGACTTCGTAGAGTGCCCACAACTCGGAGGATGCGCGATGGATATCTCGTGCGGCCTGCTCAGTTTTGCTGGTGGGCAGTTTGGCGGTATTGAGTGCTTCAAAGAGCGGACCTTCGCCCTCGCGTGCCATTTCTTCGACGACTCCAGTGATGATCTCCAAAAATGCGTCTGCCACTTCCGGATCAAAGTGCGTCCCTCGGTCTTTGAGAAGGACTTCACAGGCGCGCTCATGGGTCCAGGCGTTCCGATAGGAGCGGGAAGAAGTCAGGGCATCATATACATCGGCAACTGCCAGAATGCGGGCAGTACGCGGGATCTCCTCGCCCTTCAGTCCGTCTGGGTAGCCTGTCCCGTCCCATTTTTCGTGATGGGATCGAACAACCGGCAGCACCGGCCAGGGAAACTCGACCGGGTCCAGAATAGCCGCACCGATTTCGGGGTGCTTCTTGATCTTTTCAAACTCTTCATCGGTCAGCCGGCCGGGTTTAAGCAGGACATACTCCGGGACACCCAGCTTCCCGATATCGTGCAGAAGAGCGCCGGTGTTGATTGCTTCCAGCTCCACCCCGTTCAGCCCCATATGCTTTGCGGCGGCGACGGCATATCGCTGTACCCGCAAAATATGCTGATGCGTATATTGATCTTTGGCGTCGATCGCCAGTGCCAGGCTCTTGATCGTGGCAAGATACAGGTCTGCCAGATGTTCCTGGCCGACTTGCAGCTCTTCAATATGCTGCTGCTTTTCCTCCGTGCGGGCCGCAGTCGTAGCATAGTTTTGATACATGACCCAGCCGAATGGAGCGAGGAGAATAAGCACGTAAGCCGACTGATTGGCAAACAGCAGCATGGCGAGGGTGCTGACGCCTGAACCGGCAAAATAACTCGGAGCCGTCCAGAAAAAGGTTTCCCGCCAAATCTTCCAGGAACTTTGCTGTGTGCACAGGCCAAGCACGACAGAAATACCGCCGGTGTTGACCAGGAAATAGACCAGGCTGGAAGCAGCAATCGCCGGGTAAGTGCCGGGATTTCTCAGCACCAGTGAGTTGTCATTTAGCCACAAAAATACCAGGCCCGAACTCCACGATTCGATCATAGTCAGGGTCAGATTAAAGAAAAGCTGATGAAGCGGCTGACGTTTGGGGAAAAGTCCATTCGAGAGGCTGCCAGTCACTCCGACCAGCACTCCTGCGGCCGGACCAAAGCGCAGCATAGCGGTGCAGGTCAGTACATACGCCAGCGACATGGAGACGTGATCTTCGGCGTTGTGGTGACGCATCAGACGAATCTTTTTGCTGCCTGCGAGAGCCGCCAGAAAAAGATATACTCCCAGCTCCCACAGTGCGGCGTGCGACTTCGGCATGGGCAGACGAACAGCGTACCATGCAGCAGTCGTACCGAGGCAGTAGATAAGTATAAGATACAGTTTTGCCGCAGTGGGTAGTTTTCTCACAAGTGTATTGTAGGCACATCTCTGCTATATCTTTACCAAAAGGGTTTCCTTTAGTCTGGCTCCGGGTACAGGCGTTGCAGGAGGCGTCTATGAAAATTACTGCACTTGCCGATTCCGTCGGCAAAGGATTGTTTGCCGGTTTTGCTGGGACGCTGGCGATCACTGCATCGCAGACGGTAGAGATGAAGATACGCGCGCGGGCGCCAAGCGATTCCCCGGCAGAAGCGGCCGGGATAGTCCTCGGCGTTCAGCCGCGGGGGGAAGCAGAAAAGAAGCGTTTTAGCCAGATCGTGCACTTTGGATATGGAACGGCCTGGGGTGCTGTGAGGGGTGTTCTCCGCGCTGCCGGGGTGCCTCCGCTGGCCGCGACCGCCCTGCACTTCGTGGCGATTTCCGGCGCGGCAATGCTCATGCTGCCGGCGCTTAAAGTTGCCCCGCCGGTCAGCGAATGGGGCGCCGAATCGATCGCAATCGAGAGCTTTCATCACCTAGTCTATGCCCTGGCGGCTGGGGCAGCTTACGATAAACTGGAACGAGGAGAGAAATATGAAGAACGAAGATAACTTTCCCGATGAGGTGCGGGAGAGCCAGGCCGATGAGTTTGTCAATGACGACTCGCTGGACGATGAACCCGACGGCGACCGTCAGTTGACCAGCGAAAGCGATGCTCTGGACACGGGACTGAATGACAGTGATCTGGGCGCCAGCGTCGCCGGAGATATCGGTCCAAAGCATCGCTGAAACTTCATTTCGGTCGGGTTACCAGAACTGGCTGAATACCGATGGAAATACTGCCCCCGGTTCGACTTCGGACCTTCCAGGCAAGGGGCAGGCGAAATGTCGATGGCCCTGCCGGGTTCCAAACGAGCCAGGCGGCCGTTCCATCAGGCCGCCTAAGAGCGCAGATCCAGATCCCGTGTGCGTCGGATGCACAGGAAAGCATCTTCGCCCCGATAAGCCAGCGCATGGTTTGGGCATAGGCTATGCCGGACGGGCCGAGCCGGGAAGGATCACGCTTTTTGGGGTCTGCCGTCGGCGCATCGAGGCCGGTGAAGCTGCCATTGTAGGCATAGATACAGATTCGGCCAAGACCAAGTGCCCAGTCCAGGATCAGCTCTCGCGAGACAAAGGCCGCGGTCTCTGTTTCCGAGACAGTCGCGAGCTCCGTGCCAGTCTCCGTGTTCCAGAGCGGCTTATCGCTGACACCGTGCGATTTCAGCAGGTCCCGATAGCTCTGAACCGCCTGCACCTCTTCCTCGGCAGGGTAGACATAGCCGTGGTAGGCGAGTACGTCGGCATGGCGTCCGCCGCCCGCCGCGAGGTAGTCGTCCAGGAAACGCAGCTGGCTCGCTGCACGTCCGCCGGATACTGCGGGGGCAGCGATGAGTGCCTTCGGATCGGTATGGTGTACGACTTCGGCCGCTGCCGTTTCCAATGCGGCGAGCTGGGCCGGTGTGCCGGTATAAAATATGGCAATGTCGGGCTCGTTCCAAACCTCGTAGACGGCGATTCTGCCTTTGTAGCGTGTGGCGACCTCTCGCACAAAATCTTTCCAATCGCTGAGGTTCGCGGGAGGGGCACCATAGCCTTTGCCGTAAACTGCCGGCTCGTTTGGGCGGGACGATGCCCAGGTAGGTGTCTGGCCGAGCGTAAAGACGAACTGTGCATGATGCGCCTGTGCCTGCGCGACGTCTTTGTCGAGGCTGGACCAATCGTAAACGCCGCGCGCCGTTTCGATGGCGGGCCAGATGACACCGGAATCCCAGCTGCGATAGGTGCCGAAGTCCAGAACAGGCCACTGGAATCCAGGCGCGACGTGCATATTGTTGACGTTCATCCCGAAATACGAACGTGGTATAGCACCTGCTGGCGGGCTGAGATTCTGCGCAGCGCTGGTGACAGCGGCGATCCCCACATCATCAAGCCATACGGTCCCGATGCCGGAAGTGTTGACGTACAGGCCGCCGCTGGTCGCCGGAACTGTGCATTCCACACGGATTCGTGTCCACTTTGGGCCAGCTTTGATTGGCCGCGCCCCATAAGCGGTATAGGGGGCACCCGCCAATCGCACAGTCAGCGAAACCCACTGCGCTGGCTCCGCCCGGACCCAGACACTGGCCTGGATGCGACCCGCCGAAAACTGCATCCCCTGAGTGACCTGGGCGAACCCATGCGTCACCGTGATGCGCTGACAGGTGACACCGCTATGCGGCCTGTTTGTATCCGGGCCATAGGCCAGGATAACGTTTTTGGCCCAATCCGTATTGTCACTCCAGCCGGGCGCGATACTGCCGGTAATTCGGGCCGCGTCGGGAGCTGAGTTACCAGTCGGTGCGATGGGTAGATACGTCTGCTCAAAGCCGGGGTTGATCAGGCTTTGAGCCCCCGCCGAGGAGAGAAGCGCTGTGAAAAGCAGAGAAATAAGACAAAGTGATCGAAGGTTTGCTTTCATAAAACACTCCTGAATATGAAGTCGCTAAAGTGGACAGATCAAAGAGTATGCACAAGTCTGGCAGATGTCACCGACCCGTGCGGGAAATCTTTCCGCCTGAATTCCCTGTGCGGCAGTGTCGTATTTTGCCACTCGGTCAGCTTCCAATTTTGCTTTGTATTCCGTTGGTGGTTCGTCGACTTTAGCCACGAGGCCCTCTGCCAGATAGCAGATTTCGATCCGCAGGAGTCGCTCTGGGAATGTTTCGCGGGCCGCGCGGCGATAGAGCGCCAGGCGTTTATCATTCTTATCATCATCACCAGGCTTGCCTGTCAAATATCGAGAGACGGTCAGGCTGTCGGTTGCCGCGTCATGGCACATGTGATCGGGACGGACCTTGACCCGGCAGGAGGTAAGCGTGACTTGCAGGCCGCCAGTTTCATAGCCTGCATGACCTTGCTGCTCCCAGGCTGTTCGGAGCATGGATGCTGCGCTGCTTTTGTACTTCATTTCATGCAGGTGATGAGAGGGACCATGTTCGGCCCAGACCTCTTCCAGCTTCACTTCAAGCCTCTCTTGTGCTGGGTTCTTTCCAGTCATCCGCTCTTCTTCGAGCCAGGTTAGGAGGCGACGGACGCAGTTGTGAAACTTCAGATAGCCACTGAGGGGAGGCAGCCCAGTCAGATTTAGTACGCGCTCATAGTAATACTGCCGGGGGCAGCGTCCATAAAGCTCCAACTCGGACGAGGTATAAGTTGGCAGAATATCTGGTGGCCCAACCTCCTCCACAGGTGTTTCAGCAGTGCGCCCCGCAGGCCAAAGTGTTTCGGATATGCCCTGCTGAATAAACCAGGGCTGAAGCAGGGCCAGCAGAGGGGACGGCTTGACGCTGCGATCTGTGCTGCTCGTCTCGGAGCGGGAAAGGACCAAAACATCGCGGGCACGGGACAGCGCGACAAAAAACAGGCATTCTTCTTCGTCGGCATCCAGCCCGGCTATGTCAGCAAGACCCGATGGTTCGGGGATGCCGTCGTGCCGCCCACGCGATGGGAACTGGCCCGCACCGAGGTTGGGCACGAAAACGACCGGGTATTCCAGACCTTTCGCGGCATGGGCCGTGAGCACGCGCACCGCATCGAGCGTCCCGGCCTCCGGCGGCAGACTCCCGCGCAGAGTCTCGCCGATAGCTTGCATACGCCGCAGGTGGGTGAGGAAATCACGGATTTTATTTGGCTTCTCCAGAGCCAATTTCTTCGTGGTAACCACTCGCTGATCGAACGTTTCTGCAAGGCCGATCAGCTGATGAATCGCCATCCGGTGCAGGCGCCGGACAAACGGTTTCGTCTCGAGGGCATCTAGGTGCCGAAGGAATTGCGACTGCCCGAACAGGTAGTGACACAGACTGGCCGCTGGGTCAGATGATTGGGCCTGCAGTGCCGAGAGATGCTCCCCTAACAATTGCAGGCCTGGGGGCATTGTCGTCTCAAGCAGCACATCGACCAGCGGCTTTGCTTCCAGCGTAACGCGCTCTACGACCGGCAGCACATCACGCTGCGAAACCGCATACTCGGGCCAGGACGTGACGCGCAGTAAACTGCTGTCATCCGTTCCTGAGATCAGTGACAGCAGGCAGAGCAGGTCTTTCACTTCCGGCCGCTCCAGCAGGGCACCAAGATAGAGGGTCGGAATATCGCGCACCGCAAGTTTTGCTGCCAGTGCCTTTGCCTGCCCATGTGTCCGGCAGAGAATAGCCTGATCTCCCAAAGGTTTTCCGGCGGCCCGCAAAGTTTTGATCGCCGAGGCGATCCCATCCGCTTGTCCGTCCTCATCGGGGGCGACGGCGAGCATCACCGCCGGGAAGGAACTATCCGCCTCGGTCCCGCGCTTCGCGTGCCAGGCCGGCGGAACTGCCTCCTGTTCCATCTCTCCAGCTACGGTGCTGAACAGCTCCACGATCGGTGCCTGCGAGCGATAGTTGACTTCCAGCTCCAGTCGGTGACCGCCCGGGTAATCCCGCTCAAAGGCGGCGACGTTCGCCGGGGAAGCGCCCCGGAAGCGATAAATACTCTGCCGGTGGTCGCCTACGGCCCATAGCCCTTCGGCTTTGCCTCCCGCCAGCAGCCGGACAAGCCGGGCGCAGGCGCGGTTGACATCCTGATACTCGTCTGCTAATACATGCGGATACTCCGCCTGTAAAGTGCTAAGAACATCCGGGCAGCTTTCCAGAATCTCCACGGTGCGGGAGATCAGATCGGCAAAATCCAGAAAGCCTTCCTGCTCCAGCAGCTTCTGGTAAACGCTGTAACAGTGTGCTGCCTCCGAGGCTTTCGCAGCCTGTTCCCGGGCGTGAAGGGCAGCGTCGGCATCTTTTTTGAGCTTCTTTCCAGGCTTGGCCTCCACCTCGGCGGCAAACCGCTCGGCTTCCACAGACATCGCTGCACACAACTCAGCATACCGTGCCGGCGAACACAGTTCGTCTTTTGCCCGTGAGATCTGTTTGACAATACCGCCCAGATGCACCGCGGGATTAAATAGATTGTCCAGAACATCTAAATTTAGCCGCGGCAGATGGTTCTCCAGCAGGGTGACTGCATCCAGAGTATCCAGCAGCTTGATCTCAGTCGGCAATCCTAAGCGGTCGCCGAAGCGTCGCAGGATTTCGAGGCCGAAGCCATGAAATGTGCCTACCCACGGCCGGCTGCTCGGTGTCCCGACGCCCACGTCCGCCAGCCGCTGACGCATCTCCTGGGCAGCCTGACGCGAGAAAGTCAGTGCCAGTATCTTTTCAGCCGGGACGCCCAACGGGCCTGTCAGGAACTGGCATCGGCCGATCAGTGTCGAAGTTTTGCCAGTTCCCGGCCCTGCCCCCAGTAGGAGCGGCCCGCGCGGTGTGGAAGCGGCCTTCTGCTGGAAGGGATCGAGAGACCTGCCGGGCTTATTTTCTTTCGGTGGTTTTTCTGCCGGTGGTGGGAGAAGCAGAGCGTCTTTCATCTGCCATTCTACAAGAGCTGCCGACAGGCCGAGGCTTTCTGCAATACTCTCCGAAGTCAGGCGGTCCTCCCAGAAGAGCTTCCGCGCCAGCGGGCCGGGCAGGAGAAGCTCTGCGGCAAATACCCGCGCTTCCGCGGCGTGCTTTGGCCCAGCCGACCCGGTATCAACTTTGCTCAGCAGCGAACTTTCTGCAGCCCCAAATCGCACGAGGTCATCCGCACTGCAGGTGCATTTCCCGTGGTGCAGCCAGAAATGGGCGAAGTGATGGGCTGCCTGGAAGCTCTCCTCGCCTGGCAGCAGGCTGCTGTCCTGGAATCGGGGCGATTTCGTCGCAGAAGAGCAGGCTTCCAGAACCTCTGCTGCGGTGACAAGTTCGGTTTGAGAGAAGCCGAGTGTTTCTCTTTTGGCGAGAGCAAGGCGGCGGGTTTCAATCATAGATGGCTCTTTTTAATCACGGCTTTTCCCCTAGATCAGCTTCAAGTCGCCGGAGACGGACTGAAGTCGAATGCTCCCGGTGCCTGCCCCGGATTTACCCGCGGCGTGATGCTCGGTCAGCACGGCCTCGGTCACAGGAACCGAAAGTGCAATATTTCCATTGGTCGTATTCATTTCGATACGCACATCGGGATCCACTCCGAGCACGAGATGCAGGTCGCCGCTGACGGTCGTCCCCGCAAACGAGCCGCTGAAGGGTGCGGCGAATTCCCACCGGGCGTCACCGCTCACGGTCAGCAGGGAAACGGCGGGGCTCTCAATCCCGGCGGCCTCGATATCGCCGCTCACTGTTTTGACCGTGAGCGCCCCGGAAACTTCGCGCAGCTCGGCATCGCCGCTGACGGTTTCCACTTGAATCTGCGGAGCACGCGAGCTCTCGAGTGCTGCCTGGCCGCTCTGGGTTCGTATTTGTATCTGGCTGCCGGCAGAGCTTTCGGTCACCGTAACGTCGCCGCTGGCGGACTCGAATTTTGCCTGGGTCACCGCCTGGGTTTTCCGTGCTGTGACATCCCCGCTGCGGCTGGAAAGCTGAAAGCTCGCCCCGGTCAGGCTTTCAGCCAGCACATTACCGCTTTGGGTTTCCACAAAAATCATACTGCCTGGCAAGTTCCATTCCGAAATTCCAACGTTCCCAGAGACCGTTGTCAGCTTCGCTGTTCCCTCGCCAACGGGCTGAGTGACCGAAATCGGGCCGGACACGGATTTTGCACTGAATACGCCTGAGCCGTTTTGGGCGGTGATCTCACCGAATGTCGAGTTGACTTCTAGTGGCAGACCGGAGGGCACGGTGATCTCATAGTCCACGGTCAGCCGATCGCGGGCATCTAAGGGGGCCGCAATGCCGATCTTGCAGCAGCCGTTCTCCACCTGATGCGTCACAAAGACCTGCTGAAGCAGGACCCTTGCGGCGGCCTCCGTCTCAGCCCAGGCGGTTTTGGTAAATTTTGCTTCGGCAGACGCGGTGGCAGTTGGGCTGCCGGTGATTTTGATACGACCATAATTGTTCTCCAGCTGCAGCCGATCCGCCCCGGACCAGGTCACCACACTCTGACCTGCTTCATTGGCTTCCGGCTGCCCGCTGTCATTGACTGGCCGTTCGTCGGAATGCTCCTGCCGGAACTCATATCCAAAATCAAATTTGAAGGCTTTGCGGCCTTCACGTGCAGCTTTGCGGGCCTCTTCCGAAGCCTGGCGACCTGCGTTACGTGCGGTTCGCAGGGCGTCATTCTTCAGAGAATTGAGGCCGCGCATGGCATCGTCAACGGCTTTGTTAATCCGTCCCATGTCGAGATCGGGTCGCGGGATATGGTCCAGAACCTTACCTGCCAGGATGGCGGCCTGACCGGCACTTTTGGCGGCCTGTGCGGCGCCGAGCTTTCCCTGAAGTTCGCCGAGCTTTCCCTGAAGCTCCGCCAGCTTCGCCTGCATTGAGGCCATTACTGCCGGGTCCGGCGTGGGCGGCGGCGGGGGAGTCGTCGGCGCAGACGCTGGAGAAACGCTGCCGGTCTCACGCACCGCCCTCAGGAGTGAGTCGGCCTGGTCCGCGGTTACTTTGCCCTCACGGAGCATATTTAGGATAAGAATACTTTCTTCAGTCATGATGGTTTTCCTCTGTGTTTTAGAGCCGGTCGGCCTAGGGCCTGCTTGTTGTCGCTCGAGCTTGCGCTATTTCGGCTGAGGGGGCGTGTTCTTTCTGTGCTTCGACGTGGACCAGAACCAGTACCGGACGCATGCTGCTCTCCGGCATCAATTTTGACCCAGTTCGTTCCAGTGTTGGCATCCTTTTGTGTCTCCTGAGTGATCAAAGTGAAAGATCGTGAAGGGCACGAAGGCCTGTGTCGGCATCGAGTGTCCCGGCTTGTATCTCCGCCAGGATTTCTTTCCGCCGCTTTGTTTTTTCCTCGGCGGTCGGTGGTTTGGGTACGGGTGGGGGAGTGGCCACCGGCCCATCTGCGTAGCCCAAAATCGAGAGCAGGGTGTCGAGTCGGGCACGGACGGTTGGGTAAGAAATCCCCAGGGCCGCTTCCATGTCCCGGATGACGCCCCGGCAGCGCAGGAATGTTTCTAGAAAACGCATCTGCTCGCTATCTAAAGCCTTAAACGGAGCCAGCGAGAAATGCCCGCGCATTTGAACGCCGCAGCCGAGGCAGGTCGTCTCGGTGATTTCGAGTGCCCCGCTGCAAAGTGGGCATTGAGTGGGTAGTGTTTGCTTCATAATATTAATTTTCATGAATATAATAGCTTTTTTAATCAAATATGTCAATCTAAATATTAAATATATTAATATTTTATCAACTCGTACCATCGTTTGCAGGCGGCTCCCTCGAGCGGCTCATCGTACCAGGGAAGGCCTGCGCCACAGACTTCCTCAAACAGCAGCGCCAAGTTGTGGCTGAGAGTGCTCGTCGGAGTCCTCTCATTTGCTGCGGCCTTTACCGCCGTTTCTGCCTTCACACCCAAGCATACGCCGGCACCGGAATCGTTCACGACTTACACGGCCCTGGATAAGTCCTTCACTTGTGCGTCCCCGGCAGGGTGGACCACGACTGCCCCAATCGCCGCGAAGATGTCCGATGGCAGCGCGTCGACTGTCGGCAGTGTTCTCTTCGAACAAACCAGTGCGAAAATCGATATTACGACGGATAACTATGCGACCCTGGTCGCCTACGATGTAATGAATAACATTGCCGACCCGCAGTCGCTGACCGGCTCCAAAGCGGGCGTCCTGCACCAGCGGTGGCGGGCGAAGACTGCTGCCGGGCACAAGGGATATGCGGAGAAAGAGATCGCGGACTTTGACGGGTAAATGGGCGATGCACGGCTACTGGGCGTCCTTCGCCGGAGGAGGCAAGACCGTCGAAGTGGGTTGTCAGTGCCTCGATTCCGACTGGCCGGTGCTGAAATCCGCTTTTCAGCGCGTTCTCATCCGCATTGTTGCTGGAGAAGCACCAATGCCATAACGGAAGTAATTGAGCTATAATACGCCATGCGATTGACTTACCGCTTTATCATACTTCTCGCCCTGGGCGCGGTGCCACTGCTTTTCGTCGGGGTGGCATCCTGGCTTCTCAGCGCCGTTCTTATTTACAATGGGCTGCTTGCCGCCTGTGCCGTCGCCGACTTTTTGGCGTCGCCGCCGCTGGACAAGGCTTTGACTCTGGAGCGCCGGGTCGATGACAAGCTTTCTCTGGGCACTTCGAATCTGGTGACACTGGAAGCGCGTAATCTTTCAGGACAGGCATTGACGGTAAAGTTCCGCGATTTGCCTCCGTCGACATTTGAGCTGGATCAGTCCGCCGAGGGAATACTTCTGCTGCCGCCCGACCCACGTCCCATTCAGTACACCTATCAAGTAAATCCCCCGGCCAAAGGTGACTTCAAGTTCGGTGATCTGTACGTTCAGTACCCCGGACGGCTCGGGCTAATACTTCGGCAGGGAAGCCTCACCGCAGCGCGTTCGGTTAAAGTCTATCCCAACCTTGTCGAGACCGCCAAGTATGAGCTTCTGGCCCGGCGCGGCCGTCTGATGCAGCTGGGCATTCGGGCGGCCAAAGTGCGCGGCGGCGGCTCCGAGTTCGAATCGCTGCGCGAATATGTCCCCGGGGATGAATACAAGAAGATCGACTGGAGTGCGACCGCACGGCGGGGCAAGCTGATCACGCGCCAGTATGAGGCTGAGCGGTCTCAAAATATCATTCTGCTGCTGGATACGGGCCGAACTATGCTCCAGCCGGTGCAGAAAATGGCGAAGCTGGATTTCGTAGTCAACACCGCTCTGATGCTGGCCTATGTCGCCGCCGCCTCCGACGACAAAGTGGGTCTGATGGCCTTCGACGCCGAGGTCCGTGCTTACCTGCCTCCCGCGAAGTCCAAAGCCCAGGTCTACGGTATCCTCGAAAGGCTCTACAACCTGGATGCCCGGATGGTCGAGACGGACTACAAAGCCGCCTTTCAGAGCCTCGCCACCCGCTGGCGTCGGAGGTCTCTCGTGGTGCTCTTCAGCGATCTGGTGGACCCCGACTCATCCGCCCAGATTTTGAACGCCGTCCCGATGCTCTCCGATATGCATCGCCTGGTGTGCGTCACGGTCAGCGATCCGAACATCCTGGCCGCCGCTAAGAGTATCCCTGAAAACAGCGCGGGTGTCTATCAGAAAGCAGTTGCCCAGCAGGTCCTGCAGGAGCGACGCGCCGCCATTTCCATTTTGAAACGACGTGGCGTTTGGACTATCGACAGCCCACCCGAAGAGCTGAGTGCCGATCTGATCAATCACTATTTGGACTTGAAGGCGCGGTCGATGATTTAGCGGAATGTGCAGGAAAGTTAGTGTAAGAATAGAGGCGGTGGCGATAAGAATTGAGGTGGGAGTGTAAGAGTGGAGGCAGGGGCGTAAGAAAGGGGGCAGGGATATTTGAGAGCTAGGTTTGGATACAGTACCATTGCTTAAGAAAAGAGACTTCGATGAAATGCATCCTGCCACTCGCCTGGCTTTCATTTATTTTAAACCCGGGGTTGCCTTTCGGGTGTGGCAATGTCAAATTCACGAGGATATCTGCGTGTGCTGCTTCTGCTCCGGGTGGATGTTACAACAGGGGATGCCAAGCACCAAGTGGTATCTCATTCCCAAGTAGGGCTGAGATACTCACGGCCTGCACTTCTTGCACTGAGTCGGCAGGCTTTTCCTGGGGATAAGCAGTTGATGGCGTTGAACTGAGTGGAGTATGGGTGCTCCCGGTTGGAACGAACCGTAATGGCTTTTGGAGCCCACCCCGCAGCAAGCTGCGACCCTCCCGAAACGGGAGGGTGAGCGGGAAGGTAGTCGTATGATTTCAACTTCTTGACAAGGCATTTCGACAAGCAAATTAAACACACTGTTCACTTCCCGCTTACCCTCCCGTTTCGGGAGGGTCGCAGCTTGCTGCGGGGTGGGTTCCAAAGGGCTTTGCGTAAGTAGGAATTCGGAATTAAGTTAAACTATCTGCACAAGCAGAAAACAGAATATTGAGAGTAAAATCGTATCATTGGCTCTCTAGAATAGTTTAACCGAATTAAGTTCAGGCACTTATTATGATAAGTGTGGAATCCGTTATAAAGTGGATTAGACGAAAACAACGCAGGTAAACAAATCTTCGTCAATTCCCGGTATCCCCCTTCGAATATCTCATCACATCTTGACTTCTCTCGAATTCAAATACCGGTTGCCGTAGATGTAGTACATCAGGGCGGCGAATTGGCCTCCGGCGAGCGTGAACTTGACCCAGTGGGGGAGGGAGGCGTGGGAGACGTTGCCCTCGAGAATCCCGGCGATGATGAAAAGCGGAACTGTGCCGACCATCATTTTGCAGGCGTCTCGGCCATTCGAGATGAGTGCATCGGATCGGGAGAGGCGGCCCGGGGCGATCAGGCCCCAGGCGATGCAGAGGCCCGCACCGCCGCAGATGAAAATGGCGGACAGCTCGCAGATGCCGTGGGGAAGAATTCCCGCCCACATGGAAGACAGATGCCCGGTCGGCTGGACCACGGCGATCAAGGCCCCCATCACGAAGCCGTTCTGCAGCATAAAGTAGATCGGAGCCAGAAAGGTGATGCCAAATGCAAACGCCATGATACCGCACTGGGTGTTGTGGGTCATCAGCATTGAAGAGGTCACGATGCCGTCGCCGGCGGAGACGTCGCCGTGGTCGGCGAAGCCCTGTTTCCAGGCATCGAAGGACGATTTGAACTGATCCGGCAGGAACATAGTGACGTTGGAGGGAGTTTGATGCACAATGGCGTAGGCCATGAATGCCCCGAGGACGCTCAGCGCGAAGGCGGCCAGAGTGAACGCCATTCGGCGGCGCAGAACATCCGGCAGGCCGACGGTCAAAAAATGGCCCAAGCGCGACCATCCGCCGGACTCTTCGGCGTAAATGACGCCGTGCGCATTGCCGACCAGCTCATTCAGGTATAATACAAGATTAGGATTGGCACTTTGTGCCCGAGCAAACGCGAGGTCAGCCGCAGCCCGCCGGTAGAGTGAACCGAGGGCAGGCAGCTCTTCGCGCGAAAGCCGTTTCAGCCCGCCGTTTTTGGTGCGCTCGACAATGATCGAGAGCTGTTCCCAGGTCGCCCGTTTCTGGTTGATAAAGGCGCGTTCATCAATCGCCATAGTAGAGTCAGTATACCGCAGAAAGCCGCAAAGAGAGAGCCGTCTATGTCGCGCGAGATTTTGGTCGTAACGCCCGAAAATATCGAGATCGAGTATGAGCTGGCGGGTCTCGGTACACGTTTCCTGGCGAACCTGATTGATACGGCGATCCAGATGGCGATCTACGTCGGAATTTGGATCGTCTTCGGCCTGCTGGCCCTCTTAGTTGGCCTCAGTGCGGGAGCGGTCGCGAGGTCTCTGGGGACTTTCTTTGCCGAGGCTCAGGTCGCGCTGGCGCTCATCGCGGCGTTCATCGTGCTCTGGGGCTACTTCATCTGGTTTGAGACGGTCTGGAACGGACAGACTCCCGGGAAGCGTCAGATGGGCCTGCGCGTGGTGCGGGACGGCGGCTATCCGATTAATATTTATGCTGCCATCGTTCGCAATTTGATCCGCTTGATGGACGGGATGCCGATTGTTGCTCTGGGGCTTATTATTGCCGGAGTCGTCGGGCATCAGTCGCTGACCGGGGCGACCGGAGGCATCGTGATCCTGATCCCTTTGCTCTGTCTCATGCTCTCGGCCCGTTATCAGCGCCTCGGGGACTTCATCGCTGGAACGATGGTAGTCAAGCAGCGTGCCCCGCGCGTCCCGACCCTGGAAGCTCTGGCCCCGCCCCCGCGCGTCCTTCCGGAGCATCTTGCCGATTACGCCCTGGCGGATATTGGGCGCCACGTCTACGAGATGAGCGTGCCGGAGTACCGGGCCGTGCGCCACTATATTGACCGCCGCTGGCAGCTTCCGCCTCAGGTCCAGCAGGGCGCCGCTATGCGCCTTGCCGTTCCTTTGATGCAGCGACTGGAGATTACTCCGCCGGCAGGGGTGGTTTCGGTCAATTATGCCGACTTTCTGGAATATCTGGCGGTGGCGTTTGAGCAGTATCGGGGAGTGAAATAATCCGAACTGAGCGGTTGACAGAAACATCATTGGCATGCTATACTAGTAGGTCATCTTTCCAAAAAAGATCAAATTTTAAAGAACAATTACGCAGGAGCATCAAATAACATGGCAAAAGTTTGTGATATCACCGGGCGCAAGGCCCAGGCAGGGCGCTGGACCCGGCACCCGCACTCCGGTTCGTGGGCGCATCGCGCTCCGCAGAAGGCGCGTCGGTTTGAAGTCAACCTGCAGACGGTGACAATTCAGACCCCGAAGGGCAAGAAGCGGATCAAAGTCGCGGCGCGGATGCTGACCTCCCGCAACTTCCTGGCGATGGTCGCTGGACAGAAGCAGCTGCCAGCACATCTGCTGAAATAACTTGGAAAATATTCGGAACGGGCGCAGGGATGTTCATCCCTGCGCCTTTTTTGTGCCTTATGTTAGAGGAGAGAAAGATGACGAAAATCTACCGAGTTGGCGTGGCCGGTCTGGTGCATGACCATATCTGGGGCGAGCTGCAGCACTGGCAATCCCTGCCGAATGCGGAGGTGGTCGCGGTGGGCGACGTCAACGCGCCGCTGCGAGAGCGGGCTCAGGGGGAATTCGGAATCGCTCGAGCCTATCCCTCCTGGCAGGAAATGCTGAAGTGGGAGGATCTGGACATTGTGCAGGTGGCGATGGAAAACAATGCCGGGGCGGAGATCGTGGAAGCCTGCGCTTCGAAGGGAATTCACGTCATCAGCGAAAAGCCGATGGCCGCAACCCTAGCGCAGGCAAATCGTATGGCGAAGGCGGCCGCAGAGGCCAAAACGCTGCTGCTCATCAACTGGCCAACGGCCTGGTCCGCCGCTATTCAGGAGTGGGAGCAGCGACTTCTTACGGACGATATTGGGGAGATCAACTCCATCAAGTTTCGGTCAGCACACAATGGCCCGAAGGAGATCGGCTGCTCACCCTATTTTACGGAGTGGCTTTACGACGCCGAAAAGAACGGCGCGGGTGCGTTGATGGATTACTGCGGCTACGGCGCAAATATGAATGCACGATTTCTCGGGCTGCCAACTTCGGTGACGGGGCTGCGTGGAACGCTTGTCAAAGATTACCCAATCCCCGATGACAACGCGATCATTTTAATGCGGTATCCGCATGCCTTCGGGATCGCAGAGGCTTCCTGGACGCAGACTGTGCCGTATGCCGAAAGTGCGAATCCGATTGCCTATGGCACGGGGGGGTCTCTGGCCGTGGTGGGAGATAAAGTTCACTGGCAGCGTCCCGGACAGCCAGTGGAGATCGTAACTCCAGCGTCAACAGCCTCGCCGCGCCGGAATGGCCCCGAATATCTGCTGCATTGTCTGGAGACGAACTCGCCAGTCGTCGGCCTTTGCTCCCCGGAAGTCAGCCGTGTTACGCAGGAGATACTGGAAGCCGGTCTTCGAGCGGCGGACACCGGCCAGACGCAGACTTTGCCGCTTTAACGGGTGTATTTCCACCAGAGAAGAGTGCCGATCGCTGCGGAGAGGAGAGCGAGAGGGATAAGAAGCCGCCGTCTTGCTGTCCGCTGGGCGGTTTCTGCGGGTGGGAACTTGAGATCGAGGACCGCAGGAGAATTTTCCGGCAGGCAAATTCGCACGGCATTGGGCACGATCTCAGCGGTCAGCTTCTGTATGCGTCCACCATCTTCTCCGTCGAACTGAACTGGCTCGGGATAGCGGGCATGCAGGGTGATTTTCTTGACCTGATAAACTTCCAAATCCGGGTCGTCCTGGGCACGGCCCAGCAGTGCGTAGCCTAGGAGGCGCAGGCCCTGACCCAGTGTCGCCGTTTTGAGAATACCGACATCCAGCAGTCCGTCACGCGGGGATGCCGTTGGCATCGCATCCAGACCGCCGGTAATCTTCCCCATGTTGGCGAGCAGGACGCTTTTGACGCGGCGGCGCAGAGGCGGTTCATCGTCCAAAGTTATATCGACATACGCCCGATGGCGTGGCAGATTTTTGACCGCGGAGACGAAATAGGCAAGTTTGCCCAGCTTATCTTTCGACTGACGGCTTGTGTCGGCGATCATCTGGGCATCGACCCCAAGACCACCCATAATGGCGAAATAACGGCCATCGCCGGTGCGTACCAGATCAAGTTCCTGTATGTGACCCGAAAGCGCGACGGTGACGGCATCCGGCACAGTGGTTGGAATTCCCAGATTGATAGACAGCAAGTTGCCGGTACCTGCGGGAAATACTGCGATCGGTATCTGTGTGCCGACAAGTGCTGCCATCGCTTCCATGACCGTGCCGTCGCCGCCGGAGACGGCCAGCAGGTCTACGCCCTCCTTGACCGCTTCCGCTGCCAGCGCCTTTGCGCCCTGTTCCTTGGTAGTCGCGATAAACTGGCACCGGTAGCCTTGTTCGGCAAGTGTCTCCGAGATGATTTTTTTCCGCTTCTCGGGGTCCTCTTTCCCGGAAACCGGGTTGAAAATAATGGTGACACACTTCTGGATTTTGGGATCTAAGGGAATTTCAGGCATGGATGCTTTTACCCCTCCCTGTGCGTTTTTATGCAGCCTGCGCCAAGGGGTTTAGCGGCGCAGCAATAAAGCTCTGGGTGCGGTATCTCTCTTTGAGAACGCCGACACAGTCCGGGTCAAGTGAGTCGCTCTCTAGAATGGAGAATACTTTGTCCAGTGGCATGGCATCGCGGTACGGGCGGTTAGCCGAGAGTGCATCGAAAACATCGGCGACGGCCAGGGCACGCATTTCGACTGTGAGAACGTCGCCGGTTAAGCCGCAGAAATAGCCTCTGCCGTCGAGCCGCTCATGATGTGCCGCCGCAATCTTTGTAATCTGCTCGAACCCACTGATCTGTTCGAGTATTTGCTGGGTGTGGAGTGGGTGACGGCGAATACAGGTCCATTCTTCGTCGGTTGGCTTGCCGTTCTTGTCCAAAATGGAGTTAGGAACAGCCAGCTTGCCGATGTCATGAAGCAGAGCCGCCCGCCGCAGGGTCGTTCGCCGCTCGCCTCTGATCCCCAGGCCGTCGGCGATCTCCAGAGCGTAGACGCAGACTCGAGTAGAGTGTTCGCCGGTAAACTGTGATTTGGCATCGACGATCTGTGCGAACGCATCACAAACCGAGTCCACGCGGGCGTCAGTTGCCGCTTCAGTCGCCGCATGGATGTCCATGCCAAGCAGTGCCGCATGCGGTGCCTGACGTATGGAGTGCCAGAAGCCATCGTCCTGGCGAAATTCATGGGCGGCGCGGACGAGCTCCGGGTCAAACCAGCGGCCAGACCGTGCTCGTATCATTTCATAAGCCGGGCCGAGGCCAAAGGTCTGCGCAAACACTTCCAGTGTCTGTGCCAGGCAGGCGATCCGGGCGGGCAGGGGTATTGCGTCCCCGGCAAGATGGTGCGGTGCGCCGAGACCGTCCCAGTGTTCATCGAGATACTTGATGCAGTCCGCGGTTTCCTGGCCCAGGCCAAGGCTCAGCGCAATTTGTGCCCCGCGTGAGCATCGAGCCTGCATGAGCTGGTCTCCAACATTCTTGATCTTCGCCAGCTTGACCATTTTGCCCGCGCGGGCCAGCAGGGATCCTTCCGGCAGGGTATGGGCAGCAGCATATTTGATTGCTTCGACAATGTTTGTCCAGTCCACAATCTTTGACGCATATTTTGCCTGAATATCGTCGCTGCCATAGATCTCAAACATGCGGGCCGCATTGCTGGAACACCCGGCGTCTTTCATCAGTAATGCGTGATAGAGGCTGCTCAGCGCCTGCTCATCCATACCGATCGCACTCCCTAAACGCATCCCTATGAGGCAAGTACGTTCGGCATGTCCCCGCACCTGCCCGCTGGTCAGATCCAGAGCGTAGCTGAGTGACGATAGGACTTCCGCCAGGCAAAGCGTTTTGTGCGGAGCCTCATCAGGTGACATTGTGAGAATTGTTTGTGACATGAGTTCTTCTCGAATTATCGGCGTGAATGCGGCAAGAGGAGAGGGTACGCGCAAGTGGGATAAGACTGGGTATACTCTTAGGAATTGATCCCTAGGAGCTGAATGATTTGAACCTCGACCGTACCCAAACTCTCTGCCTCTATGCCTTTCGGCACGGCACCAGCCTGCGGGCACAGACGCCGGGAGCGACGCAGAATACAAAGACGCTGTTCGACAGCGGCATGCTTTACCTGCCTGCAATTATTGCACTGAACCCAAGCTTTCTGGGAGAAATTACCGCGCTGGATCTGCCCGATGACATCGCCCTTGCACTGGGCAGCAAGTTCCCAATTTTCGATGCCAAAGCCTATCTGACGGCCCGGGCGGAATCAAAGCGACTGGATGAGAAATTGAAATCCAAGAAGTCTTTTGGTGCAGCAGCCTAAATGCGTCAGAACAAGCTTGGTAAAACAGGGCTTCGCGTTTCAGAGATCGGCTTCGGCTGCTGGGCAATCGGTGGCAATGCCTATGGCAACTCCTATGGAGAGACTGACGATGAAGTTTCGAAGGCTGCGCTTCGGCGTGCGCTCGAACTTGGTGTCACTCTCTTCGACACGGCGGACGTCTACGGACAGGGCCACAGCGAGGCACTTCTGGGAGAGGTTCTCTCCGAGTGGGGTGGCCAACCGCCGACGATCGTAACGAAGGCGGGAATCAATTTTTACCGACAGGATGGAACGCTGGAGCCGGACTGGACACCGCTTGCCTTGGCGCATGCTGTCGAGCAAAGCCGGGCGCGGCTGCGCAGGGAAACCCTGGACGTTTTTCTGCTGATGAACCCTCCTGTCGAGGAGCTGGAGAAGTTTCGTGCCTGGGAAACCCTGGAAGCTCTGAAGCGGGCAGGTAAGATCGCCCATTTCGGTGTTTCGGTCGCTGATCCGGCTGACGGAGTCTGGCTCCTCCAAAACCGCCTGCCGGCGGAGGTGATCGAAGTGGGTTACAGCCTCTTTTATCAGGGGGCGACGACTGATCTTTTGCCTCTGGCCCGGCAGCGTAAAGTCGGTATTCTGGCCCGGGAGCCTCTGGCAAATGGGTTTCTCCCTGGGAACTACTCCGACAGCGTTGAGTTTACGAAAGGCGATATCCGGGCCTCTCTGCCCCGAGAGTACATCTCAGCCATGACGGAAACTGCAGCCAAGCTGAGCTTTTTGTCGAATGACGGGACTCGAACGGCCGCCCAAGCCGCCCTGCGCTTCGTGCTGGACGATCCGGCGGTCGCGTGCGTCGTCGTCGGAGCCAAAACTCCGATGCAAATCGAGGAAAATGTTGGTGCTGTCGCTGCTGCCCCAATTACGGTGTTGGAGCGGGCGCGTATCGCGGAAGTCTTTTAAATCACGATGATAAAAATACCCACCACAGCTCAGATGCGCGAAATGGACCGCGTTACGATCGAGGAGTACGGCGTTCCCGGAATCGTATTGATGGAGAACGCTGCGCTTCGTATCGTCGAAGTGGTCGCCGCGCGTTTTGCACCGCTCCAGGGCAAGCGCATCACCGTCATCTGCGGCAAGGGCAACAACGGCGGCGATGGCCTTGCAATCGCTCGACACCTCGCGACCCGATATGGCGCGAATGTTATGATACAGCTGGCGTCTGCCCCGACTGAGTATCAGGGGGATGCCGCCGCGAATTACCGCATGGCGCAGGCTTTTGGTCTGGCCTTATTTACTTCCGACTCGCCCATTACAGGCGGGTGGGGGGAGCTGATTATAGACGCTCTGCTGGGAACGGGCCTGCAGGGGAGTGTCACTGGCCCCTATGCTGAGATGATCGAATCGATGAACCGGAGCAGTGTGCCGATTCTCTCCGTCGATGTGCCTTCGGGCCTCAACTCAGATACGGGGCGGGTCGATGGCCCGTGCATCCGGGCTGCAGTGACGGTGACTCTCGCACTGCCTAAATTCGGCTTGATGGTCTTTCCAGGAGCGGAGTATGCTGGGGAGGTCGTTGCCGGGGATATTGGAATGCCGCATCCCTTGCTCGGCTCCGATGAGATCCAGGCCGGCGTGACTGAGACTTCCGACATCGCCCGCTGGCTGCCGGCTCGGGTGAATGGGCGGGACAGCAACAAAGGGCAGTTTGGTCACGCCATGGTATTCGGCGGTTCCGCAGGCTTTGTCGGCGCTCCGATCTTAACGGCTGAGGCGGCGGCGAGAACCGGAGCGGGTCTCGTCACACTTGCGATCCCCGAGGGTATTCGGAATGCTGTGCTGGCACGGGTGAGCCCAGTGGTCATGACGCGTGGTCTTACACAGACCGCGGCCGGGACTTTCTCCGCGCACTCTGTAGAGGAGGCGCTCGCATTGGCGGGTCGGGGAACGGCGGCCGCGCTTGGTCCAGGTCTCGGCGGAACGGATGACGATGATACGCGGGCGTTTGTGCGTGAGTTCGTCGCGCGCTGCTCCGTGCCGCTGGTGATTGATGCCGATGCGCTCAATTGCCTTGCACTCGAATCCGACCGGGGAGTTTCCACCATTCGGAAACGATCGGCTGTGACTGTTTTAACTCCTCACCCCGGTGAGATGGGCCGGCTGCTGGGAACGGATACAAAAGCCGTTCAGGCGGATCGGCGTGGGGCAGTGGAGTCCGCGGCACGGGCGTATGGCTGCGTCGTGCTGCTGAAAGGTGCTCGCACGCTGACTGCCGATGCCTCTGGACGGCTCGCTGTGAACACGACCAGCAACCCCGGCATGGCGACCGGTGGCGCAGGGGACGTGTTGACGGGTATCATAGCGGCGCTGCTGGCAGGAAAGCTGGAAGGCTGGGAAACGGCCGCAGCAGGCGCGTTTTTGCATGGTCTGGCAGGCGATCTCGCGCTGACGGCGCAGGGCGGGGCAGCTGGGCTCCTTGCCTCAGACATTATCCGCGAAATACCACGTTCGATCGCCCACTGTCAGACTGAGACTTCATCCTTATGACTCGTTTAATTCTTGCTATTCTGTTTGTTCTAACCATGGGAAGTGCCCTTGCGGATCCCGTCGTGAAGGTAACTCTGCCTGACTATGGCAGTTACGCGTACTGGCTGCAGGCGAGAAACGGCTCCGTAATCGCGCTCCCGGCCAACGTTTCCGACCATCAGAACATCACTCTGCGTATCCCTCGGCAAAAAGGTAATCGTCTGGTACTTCTGGATGCAGCCACCGGGCAATGTGCCCAGCAGATGTTGATAGTGCATGATGATGGGACGGCAACTCCGGCAGTTTTTACACTAGGCGATTTTCATCCACTTGCGATCCCTCGGACGAGTTGGCCCGTGACAGCGGCAACTATTCCGACCGTGCCGGATCCCATCTTTGGCAGCCTTCGCCCACTGGTACTCGCGGCTCTGCTGATCCCGATTGCGGGTGCGGGCTGGCTTTTATGGACGCTGGGACGTCGATCAGTACGCAGCAGTTTGCCACCCGTGTCTGTCCCGGCTGTGCGTGACCCGGACATGATATTCATGCCGCATAACCAAGGACTGAAGATCGTCCCAATTTCCAGTAGCCGAACGGACCCCGCCGGGGACACGGAGACGCAGCGCGGTCCCGTTATACCCCTGGCCCGGCCTGCCACATTAGTTGGGGTGCAGGGTCTCGCGACCGGCAGTACTTTTGCCCTGACCGCCGGGGATGTGACGATCGGGCGCGACGGGGAAAACGAGATCGTGCTGGCGGAAAACACCGTTTCGCGCTATCATGCGCGTCTTCTGCGCCAGGACAATGGTCAGTTTGCGCTGACCGATCTAGGCAGTGCAAACGGGGTGTATGTGAACGGAACACGTATCCAGCGGGCAATTCTGCGCTCAGGGGATCAGGTCAAAGTCGGGGACAATTTTTTCCGTTTCCAGGGCAATGATGAAACACAGTGATTAACTTATGTTACGCAGGCAAGACATGGACTAGGTAAGACGTGGGAGTTTACTCCCACACTTCTTCGGCTCACGCCCTTTTGGCTCACGGCTCTTTGGCTCACGCTCTCCACCGGCACAGATTCGAAAACCATTAGTAACATCAGTAACTAACTCGAAACATAGTGAAAGAGGGAATTTTGCAAATGAAAACCTTACTTCTGGCCGTTCTGCTGGCCACCACCTCTCCCGCGGCCGCTGTTGCCGCTGATGCAGTACTGGCGCCGCCTGCCTTGATAACGGCTCCAGCGGCTACCAGCGTCACACTTCGCTTCAAGTTTGTTCCCGGCGAAACGCGGCGTTATAAGACAAACATGACAATGACCGGGACAATGCTGACCAGTCAGTCTGGGACGGGTACTCCGATGAATACAGTTACGGATATGATTATGCGTCAGACCGTGAAGTCTGTTCGCCCATCAGACGGCGCGGCGACTTTGTCCATGCAGATTGAAACCATTCAGACGAGCATGAATGGCAAGCCAATCGCGATGCCTGCGGCGCAGGCGGCGAAGATGGATCTCCCGACCACAACCGTGATGCTGCCTACAGGAAAAGTTCTTGAAGTCGAATCGCCCGCTCTTCCTGCGGGCGGGCTGCCCGGTATGGACCTCGGAAGTGCGATGAAGGCAGGTGTTGCATTTCCAGACTTACCGGTGAAGACGGGAGATCAGTGGAACGGCACCCTCACTGTCGGAGGTATGAAAACGCTTTATGCTTCCACCCTCGCCGGGATTGAGATGGTTAGCGGCAGACAACTTGCGACCATTAATCAGACGCTCAGCGGCGATATCAATATTACCCCCACCAAAAATATGCCGGTCGCAATGACCGGGAAGATAACTGGCGGCGGAAGCCAGGTCTTCGACACAACGGCGGGGGCGCTCGCCAGCCAGAAGTTGGAGATGAACATGGATATCCTGATGATGTTCACGCCCCCAGCAGGAGCAGCTGGCCCCGCGGGAATGCCACCATCTATGAAGAATATGATGAAACTGGTCGTTACCACGGAGCGTATAAACGATGCGGCTCCCGGCATCGCTCCAACCCCGTAGCTTCCAGGGAGCGTTTCGTGCTAATTTATTCTCTTGCCCCTATGCTGCTTGTGACTGCGCCCACGAAGTCAGTTATTCTGCGCTACAAGTATGTCCCAGGCCAAACGCGCCGCTACAAACTGCACACGTCTATGGACACGATTCTGCTGCCCGCTCTGTCCGGTGCTCAACCGGCCCTGAACATGACGATTGATTTGGTCATTCGGCAGACCGTTCAAAAGGTTCGCGCCTCGGATGGTGCGTCGACCTCCATCGGGCAGGTCGAAGAATTCCATGTGTTCTCCAATGGCAAAGAAACGGCGCTGCCTTATCCGTCGTCCGCACAGATGAAGCGGCCTTACACCACTGTTTCTTTGCCCAGTGGCGAAGTGCTTTCCGTTCAGCTGTCCGCACCGCCGCCAGGGCTGACCGACCTGTACCCGGGAAAAAAAATCAGCGGTCCCACGGTCACGTTTCCATCACATCCAGTCAAAATCGGCGATTCGTGGGTTGGGACAGCGGCTGCCGATACTGGAACGACAATCCTGCTGACGAATACTCTCACTGGCTTTGATACCACGAACGGCGTCCTCCACGCCATCATTCAGCAGAAGACAATTGGGGCAATCAAGAGGTCAATGCCGCTGGGCACGGGTGAACCGGCGGGCTTGACTGGCACTGTGACCGGGGAAGGAACCCTTGTCTTTGACGTTATTAGTGGTTCGATTAGCCGCCTGGCGGTGGTCTCGAAAGTCGATATGAAGATAACTCCTGTCAGACCGAAAATAGGAGTCGCGCTTGGAGATGTGCTGAAAGTGGCCGATCACTTGCCGAGTACGACTATGGAGCAAAAAACGCAGGTCACGATGACTAGTATTGAGGATATTCCCAGCCAACCGACCCCCATGCCGTGATCAGTCGCCCAGCAGCGGAGCCGCCGGGAACTCACCCCCACCGGTAGATGCCGCCGGTTTGTGCAGATGCCGTGGTTCTCCCGCCCGGAAAGTCAGGATCATGCTCACCCCGACCAAAATTGCCGAAAGTGCGAAAAGCACCGGATAGCCCCCCATATGGTCGGCCAGAAGACCGCCCAGCAGTGGTCCGGCAGCGCGCGGCAAAGCCGTGACTGCATTGAAGATTGCGGTGTAGAGAGGGATCTCCCGGGCCGTCCCGGCATACTCCATCACGATATTGTTGCCAGCCAGTCCCGCCCCGGCCATCGCCAGAGCCAGAAGCGCAAACACGCCGTAAAAGAGCAGCGGGGTGGCAGCAAACAGCGCGAGCAGTGCTGCCAGAACCCCGCAGAGAGCGGAAAGCAGCAGCACGGTCTTGTTCCCCGCTCGATCACTCCACGCCCCCCAGACAAGCCCGCCGAATGAACCCGCCAGTACCAAAGTTGCCGTGAACCCGGCGACTGCCGCCGGTCCGGCGTGCAAATGACGCTCCGCATACAGGATATAAAACGGCACGGCAAGGCCAGAGAGGGTCCAGGCGATCTGGCCGAGTAGGAACCGCCGGAAGTGGGTATCGGTCCTCCATACCCGCAGGCTATCCCGCCCGTAGTGGCCGGTGTGAGGATTGTCTTCTGGAGTCGGCAGCCCGAGCGGCTCACGCACGAAACCCAGAGGTAAAACGCTGACCAACAGTATCAAAAAAGCGATGAGGAAACAGGTGCTGTAACCCTCCGGAAAGCCACCGTTTGGCCCCGATAGGAGATGCCGCAGCAAGCCATCCATGCCTATTCCCAGCACACCCGCAACCCCGCCTGCATAGCCAAACAGCCGCCCGCGCCAGGCGGGGGGAATGCACTTCCCGACCACCACCCAGTAAGCCGGCTGATTCAGCCCCATGGCCCCGGCATGTACTGAGATGACCACGAAAAGTGAGGCCAGAAGCCACCCGGGATGTGTTCGGCCCCAGAGAAGTGTCAGCGGAACCAGCGCCAGCAAGGCGAATCGTTCGATCAGCGCAATTGTAAACAGGTAATTCCGTGCCCGGCGCAGGCGGCTGATATGGCCGACGACCAGCAGGCCGGGAAGGAAAACCAGCAGGTTGTATAAAGCAGGAAGTGCGCCGACTGCCGTGTTGCTGGCCCCGAGATGCCCCAGGAACAGAGGCAGGATCGTGGTGTTCGAGATCAGTGCCGCCCCGAGCGGCCATCCGACCGCATCCGTGAGACAGGCGATAAAATTCCAGCGTTTGTCGGCACGGGTCATGGAGTGCTTTCAGGAACGATCACACGGCGTGGTGTCCAGCGAATCCACTGGAACGCCAGCAGTACCAGAAGGGTAATTGCCTGCAGGACATACGACAGATTTGCGGAAATTCCGGCACTCCGCTCCATGCTCCCAGAGCCGGCGTTCAAAGCTCCGAAAAACAGGGCGGAAGCGAAGATGCCCCATGGGTTCAGGCGGCCCAGCAAAGCGACTGCGACCGCGGCGAAGCCGTAGCCCGGAGAGTAGTTTTCGTAGAGTGTCCCGACCACGCCAGAGAGCTCAACCGCACCCGCCAGCCCGCAGAGGCCGCCGCTCCAGAGCATCGTGGTCAGCCGGGTCTCTGCCACATCTACGCCTGCAGCTCGTGCCGCCTCCGGGTTTGCGCCGACGAGCTTCAGGGCAAATCCCGCCCGTGTGCGGAACAAGAAAACCGCAACTACTCCGGCCATACCTAGGGCAATCAGGAGCCCCCAGTGCAGAGTTGTTCCTGGCCAGAGGCTTGGCAAAGTCGCAGTAAGGGGCAGGGCTTCGGAGGCAGGCTGGGCATGTGCCCGCTCCTGCATCGGGCCATGCAGCAGATAGGAGAGCAGCTGAGCGGCGATGAAGTTCAGCATGATGGTGCTGATCACCTCCGGCACGCCCCGAGCGGTACGCATCCACCCTGCCAGCCCGGCCCAAAGGGCTCCCGCTGCCGATCCGGCCAGCAGCATCAGGGGGATCAGGACAAACGCGGGTAGACTCTTCAACACATAAGCACCCAGGGCCGAGGCCGCCAGTGCACCGACCAGAAACTGTCCTTCGCCGCCGATGTTCCATAAGCGTGCCCGAAAGGCGATCGCCACACCCAGTCCTGTCAGCAGCAGTGGGATAGTTTTAGTCAGGGTTTCGGCAATCGCATAGGGGCTGCCGAAGGCCCCGGACGCCAATGCGGACAGCGCGGCTTGTGGGTCTTGATGTGCCAGGAGTATGACCAGCAGTGTCAGGCCGAAGGCAGTGGCCAGCGCGGCAAGTATGCGAGCGGCTTGTGTAATCGTTTCAGCCAAGAGTATTCTCCGCAGTGCGGCCTCCCATCATGAGGCTCAGAGTTTCACGCGGCGTCTCGGGGGGCACGATGCCGACTATCTTGCCCTCATATAAAACGGCAATGCGAGTACTCAGCGCGGCAACTTCGTCCAGCTCTGTGGAGATCAGGACGGTCGCGCCGCCTTCCGCCTGTCGCTCCCGAAGACGGGCGTGAATGTAGCCAGTCGCCGCAATATCCAGACCCCGCGTCGGGCTGACTGCCACCAAGAGGTCCGGCTTATGCCAGAGGGCACGCGCGATGACGATTTTCTGCTGGTTGCCTCCCGAGAGTGACCGAGCAGGCTGGCTGAGATCGTCTGCACGGATATCGAAATCGGCGGCAAGCTGGGCGGCAAACGCGCGAAGTCCCGAACGATCAATAAATATCCCGCCTGGTCCGCGTCGGAACCGTGGCAGATTCACAGCTTCCAGTGTGAGATTGTCGGCAATGGAGAGTGTCAATGCCAGGCCCTGCCTTTGCCGGTCGGGAGGGATGAGCGCGATTCCTAGACGCTCCAGGTCTCGCGGAGTTACTCTGGATATTTCCCTCCCGCGGAGCGTAATTCTCCCGGCACTTCTCGGTCGCAGGCCGGTCAGCACCTCGGCTAGCTCTGCCTGTCCGTTTCCGTCCACCCCGGCAAAGCCCAGCGTTTCTCCTGCCTGCAGGGTAAACGTGATATCGTGCAAAGCGACTGAATCGAGGCCGCCGACAGTCGAAAGATGGGTCACGGAGAGAAGTGTGTTGTGTGGCTGTTCCCGCATCTCCAGGGTTTTGACGGAACTGATTATGGGAACAGTTTCGCTCACACCTCCCACCATCCTCTGTGCCAGGTCCTCCGCAGTGGTTGCACTCACCGCGATTGTCCCTGCATTTTTACCACGGCGCAGGATCGTCACGCGGTCGCAGAGAGCCATGACCTCGTTTAGCTTATGGGAGACAAAGACCAGGGAGCGGCCCTCTAAGCGCAGGGCACGGAGAACAATGAACAGCTCTTCGACTTCGGAAGGAGCGAGCACGGCAGTCGGTTCATCGAAAAGCAGGATTTGAGCATTCCCCAGCAGGGCCTTGAGGATTTCGACTCTCTGCTGCGTTCCGACCGGCAGATTGGAAACCTGTGTATTGAAGGGGATCGACCAGCCCAGCCGCTTCGCCGCGTCCGCTGCCTCCCGAAGCGGGGGATACTTGTCTGGAGAGGCCAGAGCAAGATTTTCGGCGACCGTGAATGTTGGAACCAGCAGAAAGTGCTGATGGACCATTCCGATGCCAACCCGCGTGGAGTCCTGGGGGGCATCAAAACGCACTGGATGACCGTCCAATGAAATTTCCCCGGTACTCGGCTGTGTCAGGCCGCGCAAGATATTCATCAGTGTCGACTTGCCGGCACCATTTTCCCCGAGCAGAGCATGGATCTCGCCGGGCACGAGATCAAAATCTACTCCGTCAAGAGCAAGGGTACTGCCAAATCGCTTGGAGATACCGTGGAGGGAGAGATTGGGCATAGCTCACGGCGGTCCAATCACGGAGATCTTGCCATTTCTGATATCCTGGCTGGCCAACTGAACTTTTGCTTTCCCAGCGGGGGAGATGATCGTGGCGAGTTTGGGGTTATCTAGAAGCCGAACGTCGTCTTCTTTCAGACCGAGAGACAGAGCCTGGCCGTGAAACGTCCCATTTTTCACTGTCGCCGCGATATCGGTGAAGGCTTTCGGGATATCCAGAAACACGGAAGATAAGACATTCGGCGCTTTAGCGTTTTCATCGGCGTTGACGCCGAATGTGTAGACCCCGGGTTTTGCACCTGCGGTCTGGAACATCCCTGCAGCCGCGGCATCACAGTTGTGCGCAATCGTATCGGCGCCAGAGCTCATCAGGGCGTCCGTTTGTGCCTTCGCGGCCCCGATGTCTGACCAGCCATTAATATAAGTGATCTGAAATGCGTACTTCGGATTGACGGCCCGGGCACCTTTTGCAAAAGCGTTTGCCGCAACTGTTACAGGCGGAAGTGCCTGCCCTCCGACAAAACCGCCTTTGCCGGTCTTGGAGACGAGTGCCGCCTCTATGCCCTGCAGGTACGTGCCTTCTTCCGTCGAGAAGTGCACGGCTGTCAGATTTGGGGCGGTATTCGTGCCGCCGGTCGTGACGAAATCGGTTTTGGGGAACTGTGCGGCCACTTTAGCCGCTGCCGCACTGAATTCGTCGCCGTGTGCGAATACGACGCTGTAACCCTGCTGGGCAAAGTCGCGAAATGCGCCTTCAAACTGGTCGGGCTTGAGATTTTCCTGCTTGGCGACCGATGCCCCCAGGTCTTTTTGAATACGCTGCAGGCCGGTGTAGGCCGACTGGTTCCAGCCGCCGTCCGTGACCGGACCAGTGGTTAACAGCGCCACTTTAAACGCGGAAGGTGCGGGGATACTCGCGGAGGTTCCTTTGGATTGTTCATGGCAGCCGGTAACTGCTGCTGCCGCGAGGGCTGCGAGGGTGCTTGAAAATAAGCGGGTAGGGGTCATAGTCAATTTCTTTCTGATATTCCAGTGGTCAGCCGGGCGGCCAGGTCAAGTGGCGGCCGCCAAGGACGTGCACATGCAGATGATCGACTGTCTGGCCGCCGTCGGCTCCGACATTGATGACAACCCGAAACCCGTCCTCGGCCAGGCCGAGTGTGCGTGCGGTATGCACCACTGCTTGCAGGAGCTGCCCCAGCAGGAGAGTGTCGTCTGGGCCGGCATCCAAAAGATTGGTCAAAGGCCGCTTCGGAACGACCAGGAAGTGTGTCGGCGCCTGCGGCGAGGCGTCGCGAAAAGCCATCGCGTGATCGTCTTCGTAGAGAATGTCGGCGGGTATTTCGCGGCGAATGATTTTGCCGAAGATTGTCTCTGACATGCAAGTCTCCCTCAGTCTTGAAGCGTGCCGAAGGCATCGCCGCCAGGTAAAATCTCGGTCAGCCGCACCGGCACGAGTTGGCCGCGCAGATTAGGGGGCGCGGCGAACTGTGCCCGGACGTAATTTCCAGTATAGCCTGAGAGCCAGCCATCCTGCGCCCCTTTTGCTTCGACGAGGACGCTGACGACCTGGCCGAGATCACCGGCGGCAAAGGACTCCTGAGACGCCACGCACACGGCGGTTAGCTCCCGGTGACGGCGTTCTTTTTCTTCATGAGGGACGTCATCGCGGAGCAGCTCGGCGGCGGTGCGCTGCCGGGGTGAATATCGAAAAACATGGGTGCGAGCAAACTGCATTTTGCGGGCGAAAGCCAGCGTGTTCTCGAACAATTTTAGCGTTTCGCCGGGGTAGCCAACGATCAGGTCCGTGGTCAGGCCGATCCGTGGCATGACCGCCCGGAGCTTATCCGCGATCTCGGCAAAGAAGCGCGTGTCATAGGGCCGGTTCATGGCTTTGAGTATGGTGTCATCGCCACTTTGGAGGGAAAGGTGGAGATGAGGAGCGATATTGGGATGGGCGGCCATGGCATCGATCAATTTGCCGGGAATCTCGACTGGCTGTACCGACGACAAACGGACACGCTCGATCCCCGGGATATCTGCGACGGCTCTCAAAACATCGGCCAGATCTTCTCCGCCACTGCCGGTGTCAGGGCCATATGCGCCGACACACACCCCCGTGATGACGATCTCTTTTGTGCCGACATGCGCCATTTGCCGCGCTTCGGTGAGTACGTCAGCAAAGGGCCGGCTCGCCATCACGTTCCGCGTATAGGGAATGGAGCAAAAGCCGCAAAAGTAGGTGCAGCCGTCCTGTATTTTCAGCGTCGCCCGTGTCCGGTGCGCCATTCGGCTGACCAGTGACTCGGGGGAGATCAGGCCGCCGGGGGCGGACTCGGGGAAAACGGCTGGCAAATCGTTTGCGGGAGACGACGAGTATTGGATAAGTTCGGGAAACGCCGCCAGCACATGGGAGGCGGTGCGCATTTTGTCGCCGTTTGGGATCAGCAGTGTGGCTCCGTCGACGGCCTCGTCGGTGTCAATGGCCATCTGAGCGAAGCAGCCGGTCAGCACAACTTTCGCCCCGTCCTTCTGGCGCGCGGCGCGCCGGGCCATCTGACGCGATTTCCGGTCGGCATCGGCGGTTACGGAGCAGGTATTGATAACATAGACATCGGCGGGCTGGCGGAAATCTGTCAGCGTGAAGCCCAGAGCTTCAAAGCTTTCGGCGATTCGCTCCGTCTCATACTGATTGACTTTGCAGCCTAAATTGGAAAAAGCAGCGGTCGGCATAATACCCCTGAGTGTACCGCAGAGGCCACCGAGGTGTCAATGCGCGTGGGCAATTGTGAAGAGACCGGCAATGCCCAGTCCATACAGAAGCAGAACCGCGATTGAGTCCGCACCCATGCGCAGGAACAAGCGGCGCGGTCGAAAGATCAAGCCGTAGAGGTAGACCGCCGTCAGAAGGATACCCAGACCCGCCAGATAGATATCGGTGTCTTTTGCCTGCGGCAATACGGAAGAACCAGACAGCAAAGTCGCCGGTAAAAATAGGACTGGGAGAAATGCGTTTCCTCCGAAGATATCGCTCACAGCCAGCTGATAATCACCCATTTTGATCGAGGCCAAGCCCGTCGAAATCTCGGGCAAGGAAGTCGCCGCCGCCAGCACTGTCGCTCCAAAGAGGACGCCGGTCAGATGAATATGCCCGGCAATTCCAGTTCCAGTTTCCTCCAAGACAAACCCGGCCACCAATGTGACTGCGGAGGAAATCAGAAAGAGGGCAACGGTTTTTCCGATTCCCGCTTTCTGATTCTTTTTTTCCTCTTCTTCTTTATGTCGCTTCATGTCCTTCGTCTGCTCCCCGCCGGGCGCATCGCCCTTTTCCTGCCAGGGCAAGTCGGTGCGAGCTTTGCTGAGCAGCCATACACCGCCAATCCAGAAGAATAAAATCAGTAAATCCTGCGGTGCCAAATGCAGAAAGCTCACTTTGTGCGGCATTTGCGTTCCCATAACGGCAACGATTAGGACGGCGACGACCAGAATTCCTTCCAGTACCAGCACTAGGGAGGCCGCTTGATAAGTGAGCGGATGCTTGCCGGGTATACGGAAATCCAGCAAACACAAGACCAAGGTCTGAATCGCAATCCCACCTAGAATATTACCGATCGCAAGGTCAAGGTCGTGATGAAGGGCCGCCGAGACAGTGATGGCAATCTCCGGCAAGTTTGTCGTGATCGCCAGCAGCAGCAGTCCACCGAGTGCTTCCCCGAGTTTGAAACGAGTTGAAAGTGCGTCTGTTGTATTGGAAAGTGAAATCCCTGCGATCCAAACCGCCACGGCTGCAAGCCCGAAAATGAGTGCCAGAAACGGAAAAGAGAGATGGGATATGCCAAACATGAAAGCATCTTACCCACTGTTCTCACAAAAATCTCAACTAACAATTGCTCATCGTTAGAACATCGTAAAATTCTGTGCGGCTTAATTTGAATTTTTGTCGGTGTACGGTAAGTGTGTTTCCAGATGCTGAAGTAGGCACTTCGGGCGCGGCGCCCGAGACGATGGAAACATTGTGGAGGCTGACGTATTGTTTTGACTTCGTCCCGGTCATTCCGACCACCTGGCCCAAAACAGTCTCTTTGAGCGTCAGGCTACGCCTAGCTCGTGTCGAAGAGCCAAATCACTGATCTTTCGATAATAGACTGCGCTTGCGAGTAGTAGCAACTAGCGTTCCGATGCTTAGTGCCAAAAGCAAGCCCAGCGACACTGAGGCGGAGGTTTCCGGGACGGGATCCAGACGGATTGTGATGCTGTCTACAAATCCCCCCGAAGCTTCGCGCTGCCCTGTCGCATTGTCATCTTCGAAGAAGCGCATGATCTGGTTGGGAGTGTCGAAAACGGCTATGCTGCCGGTATCCGTGAACTGAATCTCCTGTACGCCATTGACGAATCCGGTCACAATGCCCGCTGTGTTCCGATCCAGCCGAACATCTGTGATCTGGTTCGCGGCAATTGTTGATGAACCGGTGGCTACATTATAGAAGTTTAAGGCACCGTCATGGACATAGAGGCCGGTGTCCGGCCCTAAATTCGAGAAATCAAGAATCTTGCGATATCCGGTGACGTCCGTGAACTGAAACACCATATCGATGCTGTACACGGATCCATTGGCAATGCTGCTGATATTGAGGCCCTGATTGGCAGCGAATGTGTACCCGGTCGGGCCAAGCGTTCCTCCGTCGGGAGAAAGAGAGGGACCGCCGAGAGCGTCAGCATAGGTGCTGTTCAACTGGTAATCGTGCAGCGGAGCGGCTAACAGTGGGAAAGTCGCAAGTGTGGTCAGGGCGAGGAGGGCCAACCTTGAAAGCGATGTGCATGAGAATTTCCTTTCAGGGTGTTCGGTTTTGATTGTGCCTGCTATTGTTGACAGTGCATAAATCATGCCAAGCCGGTGATAGCCGCAAAGACATAAGAAAAGGCCCGCTTCTCTTCGCCAGAGGATGGCAAGAGAAGCGGGCCGGGTGGGGGGGCGAAAGCGGCGACGGCTTTAGGCGTCGTAATACAGGAAGAACTCGTAGGGATGGGGCCGAAGCGCCACGCCTTCGATTTCGCGGACGCGCTTGTAATCGATGTAGGTTTCGATCAGCGACTGCGTGAAGACGTCGCCTTTCAGCAGGAACTCATGGTCTGCTTCGAGGGCATCGAGTGATTCCGCGAGGGTGCCGGGAGTCTGTGCAATTCCCTTTTTCTCCTCGGGGGCCAGTTCGTAGATATCTTTGTCGACCGGCGCAGGGGGCATGATTTTGTTCTGGATACCGTCAATGCCGGCCATTGCCATAGCGGCGAAGAGCAGGTAGGGGTTTGCGGTGGGGTCCGGGGCGCGGAACTCGACGCGCTTGGACTTCGGGCTGCCTGCAATCGGGATGCGAACGGCGGCGGAGCGGTTTCGTGCCGAATAGACCAGGTTGATCGGGGCTTCGTAACCGGGTACGAGGCGCTTGTAGGAGTTGGTCGAAGCGGCGCCAAAGGCCAGCAGGGCACGGGCATGCTTCAGAATGCCGCCGATGTAGTACAACGCGGTTTCAGAGAGTGCTCCATAGCCTTTCTCATCATAGAAGATATTCGTGTTGCCCTTCCACATGGAGACGCTGGTGTGCATTCCCGAGCCGTTGTCCTGGAAGATTGGCTTCGGCATGAAGGTGGCAGTGTACCCATTCTGGGCGGCGGTATTCTTGACGATGTACTTGTGCATCATCAGTTTGTCGGCCATCGTGACCAGCGAGTCGAACTTGATGCCGATTTCGCACTGGCCGGCATTGCCGACTTCGTGGTGGTGGACGTCCACTTCGATGCCCGCTTCCAGCAGGGTCAGCACCATCTCCGAGCGCAGGTCGCTCAGGGTGTCCGACGGCGGCGTGGGGAAATAACCTTCTTTGGTGCGCATCTTATAGCCAAGGTTTGGCTTTTCATCGCGGCCTGTGTTCCAGGCGGCTTCGTCCGAGTCGATGGAGTAAAAGCCGCTGTTTGCGGTCTGCCCGTAGCGGATGTCGTTGAAGACGTAGAACTCGGCTTCCGGTCCGAAGTAGGCGACATCAGCGATGCCGGTGGACTGCAGGTAAGCTTCGGCTTTCTTGGCGATGTTGCGAGGGTCGCGGGGATATTTCTCCCGCGTGATCGGATCCTCGACATCGGCGATGATCGAAAGTGTCGGGAATTCCGTGAACGGGTCCATGACGGCCGTCTCAGGGTCGGGAATCAGCAGCATGTCCGATTCATCAATGGTCTGGAAGCCCCGGACCGAAGAGCCATCGAAGGGAAGGCCAACGGTGAAGACTTCCTCTTCAAAGCGGTGCGCGGGCATCGTGAAATGCTGCCAAGTGCCGGGAACGTCAACAAATTTGACGTCGACGAACTTGATGTCCTTGTCCTTGATCAGCGTTAATACATCCTGGGGTGTTTTGGCCATTGAATAAGTCAGTCTCCTTAGAATTGAGTTTGAAAGCGTGACGGTGCGCGGTATAAGCAGAGGAGAAGACACAAAAAAATGCCCCTGTGGCAGTGGGGACAAATTGCTTGCCTAAGTCAGCTTGCATAAGGTCATCGCACTGCACAGGAACATCTATGTTCCAATCTCGCGTATCGTTGCTGTCCATGAGTATACAAATAAACCGGAAAAATGTCAAGAGTTCTGCGGGTTTTTTTGTTCCCTCGTATATGCTATAATAGCGGCACAGCGAATCTACATCCTATCTAAATGTCCGCTGCGAAATGAGGAAGATTCAAGTTTGAATAATTTTAGATCGCTTTATACAGCTAGTCTCTTTTTTGCAGCCATCTCGGTCGCAATCGGTCAATCGCCCTCGATTGCCCCTGCGGTTCCCCTCAAACAAGGCGCCGTTAAAACCGTTCCAGGTACGCTGACTCCAGCGCAGGGAAAGTACAACGAAGCAATCAATCATTTCAATTCTGCCACTCAGTCGTTTGACAGCGCTTTGATTACCCAAAACATCGCTGAGCTGCAGGCACTGACAGCGATGCCCGAGTATCGCAATGATCCAGTTGTGCATAACTTAATCGGCTACCTTTTTCTTACCCAAAACGCTTCCGCCTCTGCGGTGCCTGAGCTTCAGGCAGCCATTCAGCTCAAGCCTGATGACATGGATGCCCGCAACAATTTAGGGAGTGCTCTTCGGCAGGTCACACGATATGACGAGGCTGCGGCGCAGTACCAGTATATTTTGGATCACGCAAAAGCTGCTTCCGGCAGCCCGGATACAGCACAGACTCGGTTCAATCTGGCGACGACCCTTGGTCAGGCCGGGCATCTTGAACAGTCTCTGGCACTGTTTGCCGATCTTGCCGCCGCAAATCCTGATGCGGCCACGATGAAAAACTATGGATTCTTTCTCCAAAAAGCGGGCAAAACGCCGCAGGCTGCCGACGCCCTTCGCAAGTCCGGTGAGCTGAACCCCAAGGACGCCGGAGCGTGGCTGAGTGCCGGGGAGCTGTATGTCAAGACGGGTAGTAACGACCAAGCACTGAGTGCGCTAAACCATGCGCTTGATGCCGGTGCCGACCCGCCTCTGGACGCGGCTTCGACCTACGCTGCACACTTTGCACGCGGGGAAGTCTATTCTTCAAAGTCGAATTCGTCCGAAGCCATTAAAGAGTTTAGTCTGGCATCCGCGGCTCAGCCCCGGAATGCTGTGCCAATTTATAATGCCGCTGTGCTTCAGGAGCAGGCAGGACTCAGCAGCGAAGCGGAAACCTCCTACCGGAGTGCATTGGCTCTGGACCCAAACAATCTGCAGATCCAGGCGGCACTTGGCCTGCTCTTGGCCGACGAAGGCAAGCTGACAGAGGCGGCCACCCAGCTTTCGTCGACCGCGCCCCATCTTCCCCAGGACACCAAAGCTGGGCTGATCTACGGGCGGCTGGGAGATGTGTATGCCGGTCAGAAGCGGACGAACGAAGCAGGCACCGCCTGGCAGCAAGCCCTGGCACTGAACCCCGATGACACCGACACGCAGGTCTCGCTGGCCGGTTCCTACCTGGCGCAAAAGCAGTATGTGAGTGCGCTGGCACTCTACGATGCGGCCGCCAAGGCTCGCCCTTCCGACGCCGCAATTCAAAACGGGCGCGGTACGGCCTATCAAAAGCTTCGTCAGTACCCGCGCGCCCTGGCCGCGTTCCGGGAGGGTCTTGCACTTAATCCGCACAGTGCCCAGATACAAAACAATGTCGGTGTCGCCCTGGAGCTGCTTGGAAAAAAATCACAGGCGATCTTGTCCTATCAAAAATCACTTCAACTTGACCCAAATTTAAGGGAGGCTAGGCTCAACCTGAACCGTTTCGCCCGCAATTAGCGGGGGGGACTCGGGCGGCTGTTCGGGATGCAAACCATTGGTATCATGGCGAATGCCGGTAAGCCGGCGGCTCTAGAAGTCGCCGCACGAGCTTCTTCTTATCTGGAATCACTTGGCGTTACCGTGCGTATTCAAACGCGTGTCGCGGAAGCTTTAGGGCAACCAGAGCGCGGATTTTCTGATGACGCAGTGGCTGATTCGGAAGCAGTTCTGGTACTTGGCGGTGACGGTACGATACTGGCGACTGCCCGCCTCTGCGCTCCACTAGGCATTCCCATGCTGCCGATCCATGTCGGTCGCTTCGGATTTCTGACGGCAGTCGCACCGGAAACCCTCTCTGAGGCACTGGATGCTCTCCGCGAAGGCCGCTACACCCAGGAAGAGCGTATGATGCTCTGGTGCGAGACGCGCCGGGGCGGAATGCTGCAAGATTCCGGGCTCGCTCTTAACGAGGTTGTCGTCGCGAACGGCCCTCTTTCGCGGGTTCTGCATCTGCGAACTTCAATCGACGGTAAGTATGTGACCACCTATGCCGCCGACGGCATTATTGTAGCTACTCCCACCGGTTCCACGGCGTATTCCCTTTCGGCCGGAGGGCCATTGGTGCACCCGCGCCTACAGACGTTGATCGTGACTCCGATCTGTCCCCATACGCTTACGGCGCGGGCCCTCTTGATTCCCTCCGAATCGGAGGTGATGATATTCGTCGAGCGCGATCCTCAGGATATCGTACGCGTGACAGTCGACGGTCAGCTTGGCTTCCCTCTGCAGGCAGAAGACGAAATTTATGTTCGCCGCGCTCCTCATCAGGCCCTTTTCCTCTCCGTCGGCGGCGCAGATTTCTATGATAAGCTGCAAAGCAAGCTCCACTGGGGCGAGACGCTCTACTAAGATTTCGCATCCCAGATTCAAGACGTGTATGGGTATAATACTAAGCAAATGCTCGTTGAACTCCATGTCACCAACTTTGCGCTGATTGACCATCTGGACCTGACATTCGGTGCGGGGCTGAATATCCTCACTGGCGAAACGGGAGCCGGAAAGTCCATTATTATCGATGCGCTGGGGCTGGCACTGGGGGAGCGGGCCGGGAGCGATCTGATCCGCACTGGGGCGGCTCGGGCGACAGTGGAAGCTGTGTTTGACTTGACTCACGCTCCCGCCGAAGTGCGCCGTCGGCTTACCGAGGCCGGGCTGGATACGGAAGAAGACAAAGATACCCTTCTGGTCACGCGTGAGCTGGCCCGTGCCGGTGGCAAGTCGCAGTGCCGCTTAAACGGCCGCCTGATGCCCGTCTCCGTTCTGAAAGAGATCGCCGAGGGCCTGGTGGATGTTCATGGGCAACATGAGCACCAATCGCTGCTCTCTGCCGACCGTCATGTGGATATACTCGATGACTGGGGCGGCAAAGAGGCACTGTTCCTGCGCGGCGAGGTCGCGGCACTTTACGGCAAAGCGAATGCGCTCAAGCGGGAGCGAGAAAAGCTGCAGACCGATGCCCGGGAGCGTGCCCGCACGCTCGACCTGCTGCGCTTTCAGCAGGAAGAAATTTCGGCCGCCGGCCTGAAATCCGGTGAAGAAGAGGCCCTGGCGTCCGACCGCCGCCGCCTGGCAAACAGCGAGAAGCTGAGCGCGGTGGCCACAGAATCCTACGATCTTCTCAGCGGGGGGGAGAGCGGAACCGGTGGTGCTCTGGACGTTCTCAACGCCGCACTGGTTTCGGTTGAGCATGCAGCGGCTCTGGATGAAACGCTTTCTCCAGTAGCGGACTCTCTGCGAAACGCGGTGGCCTATGCCGAAGATGCGGGCAGAGACCTGCGAGTTTATCAGGAAGCGGTGGAATCCAATCCGGAGCGCCTGGAAGAGCTGGAGACTCGTCTGGACCTGCTGCGAACGCTGAAGCGCAAATACGGCGAAACGGTGGACGAAATTCTCGCCTATGGCTTGGAGCTTGCCAGCAAACTGGAAACCCTGGAAAATTCGGAGGCCCGCGAGGAGCAGCTCACCCTGGCAATCTCGGAGGCCGACGCGGCACTCGTGAAAGTCGCGGCCAAGCTGACCAAGCTTCGGCGGGGTATCAGCCGGGATTTCTCGGCAGGAATTGCCCGCGAGTTGGGCGATCTCGGCATGGAGGCAACGAAGTTCGAAGTGAGTATCGAACCGCAGGCCGTCGCAAGCAAAGGTGCGGACCGGGTCGAGTTTCTGCTGTCACCCAATCCGGGTGAGCCGCTGCGCCCCCTGGCGAAAATCGCCTCCGGCGGCGAGATGTCTCGGATTATGCTGGCACTGAAATCGGTACTGGCGCGAACTGGCGGCATCCCCACAATGATCTTCGATGAGATTGACGTCGGAGTTGGGGGGCGCACCGCCCAGACGATTGGTGACAAGCTGGTCGCGCTGGCAAACGATGCTCAGGTGCTTTGCATTACGCACCTGCCGCAGATTGCTTCGCGCACCGGGGCACATTTCTTCATTGAAAAACGTGTTCAGGATGAACGAACGATGGTCTCGGTCGTTCCCCTCGATGCCGAAGGCCGGATCGATGAAATTGCTCGCATGCTGGGCGGTTCGCGCCGCTCGGAGGCCGTGGTACAGCATGCGCGCGAGATGCTGAGTGTGGTCTCACACTCAGCATAAGTAAAGCACTACAAAATCTAAAATTGGCGGAGATTCGACCCGTGTTTTATAAACGTGACGTGCTTTTGGCGCAGGAATATCTTGGCTTTTTGCTGCTGAATATGTTCGACCTGTTTTTGACAGGCTATATATTTCGCAAAGGCGGTATGGAAGCAAATGGCCTGGCAAACTGGTTCTGGACTCATTTTGGCTTCCATGGCTTCGCGCTCTACAAGTTTGGTCTGGTGATGATCGTCGTGCTTGCCTGTGAAGGCATCTCGCTCGCAAACATCCGCACTTCGCGCCTCATTGTGACCATGGGCTGCCTGGTTTATCTGCTCATTGTTTTCTGGGAAGTTTTCTTGATTATTACACAGGCCAATGGACTTCAAATCTGACCCGCCGACCCTTTTTCGTCCGGCAGCCGAAGCCGATCTGCCTGCCCTCACCGAAATCTTTAATGCGGCGATTACGGGAACCACTTCCACGGGTCATCTGGAAGTGCTGACCGTGAAAGATCGCCGCTCCTGGTGGGACTCTCATCTCGATCCCCGCTATCCCATCCTCTCTGCTGAACGTGCCGGAGAAGTCGTCGGTTACGCTTCTCTCTCACCCTGGTCTCCCTATCCGGTCTACGAACAGACCGTCGAGTCTTCGCTTTACCTCGCCCCGATCTCCCAAGGCCGCGGTTTGGGCACGGCTTTGATGATGGCACTGCTGGCCGAAGCACGGCGACTGGGGCACCACGTTGTCCTTTCCCGTATCTGGTCCCAGAACGCCGCCAGCCTCGCGATGTGCCGCAAATGCGGCTATGAAGTAATTGGCACCCAGCGCGAAGTCGGCCTCCGAAATGGGGTACTGGAAGATTGCGTTCTGCTGCAGATTATTCTCGTGGGCTGAATGGGGGCTGTCTTTTTCCGATACCACATCGAACTAATTTCGGTAGCAAATTTAGCAGGCGATAAGAAGAATAACGCAGGCTGAGGCCATTTCGGTTCGGTTATAAAACCGTATATGGCGTCGCCGTGACAACGCCGCCGACGGAGCGCAGGTCAGGCAGCAGAAGGTCTAATGTCAGCTCATCTGTGTCGAACGTGATCAGCACATGGCCGGGGCCGGTGACGAGGTCCAGGGAGACGGAGCGGGCGGCACAGGCGGCGGACAGGGCGGCGACCAACCCGGCGCGTTCATCAGTTTCCAGCAGGACGACCCGGCGCGGGGTGGACAGTGTTTCGAGCGGCATCGGAGTTTCCTTTAGAATCTGAGCGGTAAAAATGCGAATGGCTGTAGAGATAAAATCCGGTGACGAGCACGAGAATCATCGCCCCGGCATAGAGAGTCGCGAAGACTTCTTCACGCTTTAACTTGAAGAAGCGGAAATTCGCGAGCAGGATCGCCAAGCCCATGGGAATGAGTGCGGCGATGTTAAAGTCCTGCACCAGAACGATCAGCATGGTGGCAGTCAGCAAACTGACCATCAGCCAGAATGTTCCCCGCGTGTTCATCTTCAGCCGCAGGACGACGGCGAAAAAAAACGCCATGAAGAGGGCATCGCCAGGTCCAATAAATCCGATTGGGTGGATGCCGCCGTGCAGTCCGCCGCCGATCGATGGAACCGGTACGGAGAGAGTTTGAACCAGTTTTGGGTTGTGTGCGACCACGTTCTGGGTGAACCCAATCGAGGTCATCGCGCCGAGATAGTCGATCGGCATGGCGACCAGAGCCACAGGCAGCAGAACATTGGGCTCGCGGATGATCGGGGCCAGCAGAATTCCCAGAAATGCGCAGCCCAGCGTGATAGTCAGCCCCATCAGCAGGGAGCGGTGATACCAGGGCGGTACAAACCGGGCTACCACAAACCATAACAGCGTGAAACAGACGACAAGAATTGCGGCAATGACCGGGCGCGGCTGCAGATTGACCACCGCCTGCGCCAGCCAGACCTGCAGAAACATAAAAACCGCGGTGGAGAGCAGCACCAGGCTGCCAAAAAAGCCTGGCCCCAGATGCCGGGGGGGCAGGGGAGCCAGGGGGAGCAGCAGATTGAACGCAAGATAAATCAACAGGGCCGAGAGTGCGGCACGTCGCGGATTGGCCAAAAATGTCTGCAAATAATTTAACCGGGGGCTACTCATGGGTGTGCGTGTTCTCGCGGCGCAGCAAATGCTCGATCTCTTCGACCGTGCGGGCCTGGACCAGCAGGCAGCGCAGGGCGGAGACGCCGGGAAAGCCTTTGAAGTAGTGCGTGATCTGCCCCCGCATCTCCTTCACGGCCCGCTCCTCGCCGACCAGGGGATTTGCCGCCATTGTACGGACATGGAACAGAGCGGCCTCGATCCGGTCTGCTAGGGTCGCGGGACGGCGATGCTCGCCGGTCTCCAGATACTGCTTGATGTCCCCGAATATCCATGGGTTGCCCATGGCGGCTCGCCCGATCATGACGGCGTCGCAGCCCGTCTCTTCAATCATTCGCTTCGCATCCTCGGGTGTTTCGACATCGCCGTTGCCGATCACGGGAATGGTGACCACATCTTTGACTCGCCGAATAATGCTCCAATCGGCATGGCCGGTAAAACCCTGATTCGCGTAGCGTGCGTGTACGGCAATCGCCTGCGCCCCGACATCCTGTGCCCGCTTTGCAAACTCGATTCCTGTGGTCTGCGAGGGGTCCCAGCCGGAACGAATTTTGACGGTCACGGGGATTTTGACTGCGTCCACCATGGCTTTTACCACAGATTGTGCCAGGCAGACATCTTTGAGTAATGTCGCCCCCGCTCCGGTCTTGGCGACCTTCGGCACCCAGCAGCCCATATTCAGGTCAATGATATCCGCCCCCGCCGCCTCCACGACCTGCGACGCCTCCGCCATCAGGGCCGGATCGCCGCCGAAGAGCTGCACGGAGACGGGCCGCTCGTTGTCGGCCCAGTCGAACATCCCGAAGGTCTTGGCGTTTTTATAGTGGATCGCGTGCGATGACAGCAGTTCTGTCACCACCAGACCGACGCCATGATTACGGCAGAGCAGCCGAAACGCATGGGAAGTCACGCCTGCCATGGGGGCAAGCACCAAAGGCGTGTCAATCGTGATCGGCCCGATTTGGAGGGGTCTGAGTTTCGTTTTTACTGCAAGAGTGGTCATGGTTCGTTCGTCTTACTAATTCTTATAAGGGTAATGAGCAGAATTCGAGTGGTTAAAAACCGTTCGCTAGGTGAGGCACCCTCCGGGTGTGAGATAAGAATTTCCGACGTCCGCAGGACGCCTTACCTAGCGAGTGACTTTCAGCCACTCGTGCTGCTGGCCGACCCTAGTATCTCTTGATTATACCACACACATTCTACCCGACCGGCTCGTCTTCAATGTGCTCTTTCGGCGTTTGCTGGCCGATTACTACGGCGAGGGCGACCAGTACCAGCAGACCGCCGAGCATCTGCAAAGGCGTGACGGCCTGATGCAGCAGGCCCCAGGCCAGACCAGCAGCGATCACCGGCTCCAGTAGGATTGCAAACGCCACTCGTGAGGACGGGAAGTGGCGCAGGGACCAGTTGATCAGCGTGTGGCCGAAAATCTGCGGACCGATTGTCATTCCAAGAAGCGCACGCCAGACCCCAGGCGAATAGGCAAAAGAGATGCCGCCCCGCACAAGCAGAGAGGCCCATAACACAGCTGCGGCGACGGAGTAGGCGACTGTGACCTGACGCTGGGATGATATCGTCTCATGCAGGCCTTCGACGCACAGCAAGTAGATACCAAAGAGCATCCCGGCGGCGAGGCCCAGGCAGTCGCCGAGGAGAGTTCTTGGGGAAGGGGACTGCACGGCGGCATGTGTCACCAGCAGAAGGCCGGCGGCGGCAATCGCGAGTGCCAAAAGATCACGCCGGCTTGGGCGGCGGCGACCGAGTAAAAAACCGCCCAGTGTTGTCCAGAGCGGCGTCGTGCAGGCCAGCAGCGTTGCCCGTGCCACAGGGGTGTAGTCCAATGCGCCGAACCAGGTCACAAAATGTGCGGCGAGGCAAAACCCGGCGAGGCACAGCCGCAGGCGGGTGGGGGACGTGAGAGGAGCCTGCGTCTTTCGACTGGGGGCAGCGAACGATAAACCGAGAAAAAAGACGGCGGCCAGTCCCAGTCGCCAGGCGGCGATCGCTAGCGGTGTCGCCTCAGCCAGGGCCTGGTGGGCAAATAGGCCTGCTGTGCTGACCAAAAAGACCGCCAGCAGCAGCAAGAGACGGTTCATATCTTTTTCGGCTGCCGCAGAAAGATCAACCGCAGACCGTCGAGGGTGAGATGCGGCTCCAGATGCGTAATGACCGCGCTTTGCTCCGCCAGCAGATGGGAGGCAAATCCGCCGGTCGCGATGACCGGGCATCTTGGCGCATCCATCTCCGATCGAAAGCGGCTGACAAGACCCTCCACCAGGGCCAGCGTCCCGAGGACGATACCTGACTGCAGAGCTTCCACTGTGTTTCCGCCAATCGCCTGGGAAGGCAGGGCCAGCTCAACACGGGGGATTTTTGCGGCTTTCGCAAATAGCGCCTCTAGAGACAGACCGATTCCGAGGCAGATCGCCCCGCCGAGATAGATCGGCAGCCCTCCGGGGTCAGTCGGCGCGGCTACTGCATTGAGCGTCGTTGCCGAGCCGAAGTCTAGAACGATACAGGGCGATCCATACTTATGCGCTGCCGCCACGGCATCGACCAGGCGGTCCGCGCCAACATCCCCGGGCGGTGAATACGCGATCTCCAGTCCCATATCCGTCAGTGGAGTGACCTCCAGTGCCGCCTGCCCAAACGCATTCACACAGAGCCGCCGCAGTGCCGGTGTCGCGGCGGGAACAACGCTGGCCAGGACAATCCCCTCGATCACACTAAGCGGAAGGCCCCGCTGAAAGAAGAGTGATCCCAGAAACGCGGCGTATTCATCCGCCGTCCGCCCTGTCTCCGTTCGTATCCGCCAGTGTGTTAAGAGTGTCTCGCCGTCGTAGACGCCGAACGTCACATTACTATTCCCCGCATCAATGACAAGCAACATGGGGTTAGTATACCCGGAACCCACCCCGACACTCCGTGTCGACCCTCCCGAAACGGGAGGGCGGGCGGGAAGGGGACACAACGTTTACCAATCCTATTTGAGGGCTATTTCAAGAGGAGAAAACTTAGTGTCTACCAACTCTCTACCCTCCCGTTTCGGGAAGGTAGCAACTTGTTGCGGGGTGGGTTCCTCCCGGGTATAATAAAATAATGGTAGCAACGATTTCCGGTAAGCCTTATCTTGGCGCGACTCTTGACCCTGCCGAAGCGACGCGCGAGGCGATGGCGGTAGCGAAGACCGGGCTTTTGCCGGTGGTGGAGATCTTTTATTCCCTCCAAGGGGAAGGACAACGGACCGGACAGGCGACGGTGTTTGTGCGCTTTGCGGGGTGCAACCTGGCGTGTGAGTTCTGCGACACAGATTTTCGGGTGAAAGAGACTTATACAGTCGAAGCGCTGGCAGACGAGATTCGGCGGATCGGCGGGAGCTGCCGCTGGGTCTGTTTCACGGGCGGCGAGCCGACCCTTCAAGACTTGCAGAGGCTGTGCGACCTGCTGCATGCGTCGGGCTACCGTTTGCAGATTGAGACCAATGGCATCCGGCCTCATCCGGGGTGGCAGCTGGACCATGTCACAGTTTCGCCGAAGCAGCCCCAAGGGGGACGTTTGCATCCCTGGTACGAAGAAAATGCCTCGGAGTTCAAGTATGTCGTCGACGATGATGCGGATCTCGCACGGGCTTTGGAGGGTGTTCGTACACATGGCCGAATGACTTTCGTGCAGCCAAACGCCCTGAATCCCGCCGCCGTCGCGCTGTGCGTTGATGCAGTGCAGACACATCCCACGCTTCTGCGCCTGTCGCTGCAAACGCACAAGTTTCTTCAAATCCGCTGACGGCTAAGTTTTGAGCGGCCTTTGCGCGATGCGCCGGTTGACCAATCCCGCCACAATTCGGGTCAAGCCGCTGTGCCGGGCGCGGTCATGGCGGAATACCTGCGACAACACTTGAAACTGGTTCATCTGCGCCAAGCTATGCTCGACCACAATCCGGTACCTGGTAAGGTGGGCGTTGAATGCCTTCAGCTCACTGGTCAGCGGGTGCCCTCGCCGCGCTTTGTGCGGCAGATGGCACGGATGCACCGCTCCGTTCTTGTCCGGCTGCTTCGGATCGAAGGTCTGGAAGCCGTCGCAGCCTTTGTCGAGCATGATGCCCTCCGCCCTGTTCAAGCGGTGCGGCAAGTCGCTGTTCCGCAGTAGCGCCAGGTCATGCACCGAACCCGGAACACTTTTGCTGACTGATTGAAACGTGCCGTCTATGGCTACCGCGACCTGCGTTTTAAGCGTGTGCGCCTTTTTCTTGCCGGAGTAGAAAGGCTTTTGCCGACTGGTGCCGCTTTCGTCACTGCCACCGGGCCGCTGGATGCGCTGTTCTTTGGCATCAATGACCAGGCGCGCACCGGGAAACGCGTCCATAACGGCCTGCACCGAGCGCAGCTTCTTGCGGTCTTCGGCAGGACGCTCACAGACAAAAACCGTGTACGCTTGCAGCGCTGCAAGCACTTTCACGACGCCGCGCTGGGCGTTCGCTTTGTGGAGCGAAAAGAAGAGCGCCAGCACTTCGTAGGTGGGGTAGACCCGCAGAAAGACCAGAGCCATCAGGAGCCGCGTGCGCCCGTCCTGCGAAAATGGGGTGCCGCCGCCGGCTGCGCGTTTGCGGGACTGGCCGGCGCGGGGCAAGGACGCGGCCCGGTCTTTGGCATAGGCGGCGGCGAAGTCCTGATACACTGGCTCGAACCCGGCGAGGGTGAAGCCGGTCAAACTGGCGAAGGCGGCAGGACGAGCGGACAAGCTTTCGTAGGTGATCATGCGGTTAGTTTACACCAAAAGCAACAGTACTGTTTCTGCGCGACAACTCCAATGAACAGGATAAAAAAACTATTGCGGTACTCACCACAATTGTTCGCAAACATAATTATGAGGGTAATACAGACGACTTTGACCCCGAATTAAATAGTATCGTAAAAGAAATTGAAGACTATGCCAGGTCAAAAGCTAAATAGACCTGGGTTCTTGCTTTGCGCTGGCCGCAGGTAAGCCGCATAGTTGGACCGCACCCGCGAAGCCCTTCTTCTATCTTCGGCCGCACACAAGGAGACATTTTGCATCATAATTCTCTCGATATTTTAATCAGGGTGATACTCGCTGGTGCTTGTATCATGATGCTGGGTATTGGAAGCATTTACTTGTTCCTAATCAAAGGTTCCGAGTTAAAGGCTCGGTACCGCACTAAAGGCCTGTTTTTATTTGTCATTGGATTAGCAGGCTGGGCCCTTATCTTGTTTACGGCTCGACATTAGACCAGCCGGGCGTCGGCGTGGAGGTTTGGCCAATTGCGCTGTGCCTGCTGCTTATTGCACGGGCTATTGGCTCGACGTTTCCTATTTCAGACTCTTCGCTGGATGTTTTTGAGAAGGAACTGAGCTTTGATCTGTGGGTAGGTGTGCTGGTTTTACTTCATAAGCGGTGAATTCAGTAAGGGGTTTGGTACTATTCTATTTGACATTGATTCATTACCAAAGTCAGAAAAGCCTAGCAGCCACGTCTTCACCGCCGCGCTGGGCGCGGGCGGCGCGAGCCGTGACGTTTCTGGACGATCTCAGCGGCCGCCTTACCCTCGGGGCTGTCCCGAAGGCTGTAAAGAATATCTTTCATGATGCGGCTCTCGGCGGCAAAATCGATGAGGGGAGCGGGATAACCGGGATGGATCGGGCCGTCAATCGATCCCAATGCGAGCACCAATTCGTCCGATGCCCCCGCAAGCTCTGGCAGCCAGGCTCGGGTAAAGATCAGGGCAGGGTCTTGATCTTTCAATTGTTTGAAGGGGCTGTAGACACGGATGGTGTTGATGCCGACCACCCCTGCCTGCATCTGAACCTGGCTGACATGGATCCCCGGCTCGTAGTCGGTCCAGAGACGGCCGAGAGGGGCCATGAGGCTCCGCCAGTCCAGGCGCAGGCCGTGGCAGGCGAAGGAGGTCACCAAGGCTCGCATACGGAAGTTCAGAAAGCCGGTCGCCGCCGCGCAGCGCAGGCAGGCATCGATCAGCGGGAAGCCCGTTTGTCCCGCCAGCAGTGCCGCGAGTCGATGCTGGGCTTCGCCGCCGGTCACCGTCGGCAAGTCTTCATACAGCGGGTGGGGCGGGTGAAATTCCAGGCCCGGCTCGTCTTCCAGCCGCTGCGCGAAATGGTCCCGCCAGTGCAGCCGCTCACTGAATGCCCGCAGCCCTCGCTTCCGCTTTATGGCCTCCGGCGAGGTGTCCCCGGAGATTTCGCGCAGACAGTCAAAGACCTCGAACCGTACGGCCCGCCCGGAAATCGTGCCCCATGCCAGGGGTACAGAGAGGCGAGAGCCGGATGTGAATGCCGTGACTGGTGACGAAATCCCTCCGGAATAGCGGCTCGCGCGGTGCGTCAGAAAGCCGCGCAAAGTCGCCCAGGCGAGAGGCTCCGTCGCCACTTGACGCTCAATCACGCCGCTGTCGGCTTCTAAGAGTGACGACGTTGGAGCATCTGTGCTGGGAGTTGCCATACAAAACTTCCGCAGCCAGGGCGGCTGAGGTGGGAGATTTGGGACGGCAAGCGGAGCCTGACACATAAACTCATGCCACAAGCCTTCGCGCCGGTCTCGATCTGCCAGGAGCCGGAATACCCCCACCTGCAGCGGCTGGCTCCACGTAACCCCGCGGCGTCTGCACCAGGCCGCCACAGCCCGGTCCCGGCGGTATGTGACGTCTGTTCCGGTCTCCTGGTGGCTGACCAGATGCGCGAAGGGATGCCGCTGGTGCAAAGCTTCCAATGCTTCCACCGCCTCCTGAACCGCGACAAAGATATCGGTGCCGTGCTGCTGAAGCAGCCTCCCCCGCAGGTCCGCCAATGCCTGAGACTGTGCTTGAATATGAAACGGCGATGCCTCCGCCGCTCCGGCGACGCTCGGCTCGAACAAAAACAACGGCAGCAGCGGCCCATTCTGCCGCCACGCCAGCGAAGCCGCTTCCGTCAGGGCCGGGTTGTCGTACAGCCGCAGATCCCGTTTGATCCACCAAACCGACCCAAGCGAAACCGACCCAATTTCCGGCGAAATAATCTGTCGCAAGGCAGCCATAAACCGGCGAGGCTTTCTAATCGAATTCTCATCAGGCAGAATCTGCTTTTGCAGCACGATACACTCCCAATAATTATACCCGAACCCTCCTCTGCGCCAATGTGTGACTGCGTTAAAATCTGTTGCGCCTATTGCAAGCCGTAGGGCCCAGCGGAAGCCGGTTATCCTGCTTTGGTTTACGCTCGGCTGCTGCTCTGTAGGACGGCTGAAACTAACGGCTCATTATGTCGGGTCAGATTTGCCAGGAATTGTGCAACGAAGTCACTGCGAGGTATAATGACTGTATGGCGGGACACACACATGGCGCGACGAGTGGGCGCTTGCTCTGGATTTCTCTCGGGGTAACGGTCGCTTTTGTCGCGGTCGAGGCCTGGTTTGGGCGGCAGGCACATTCACTGGCACTGCTTTCCGATGCGGGGCATAACGCGAGCGATGCGCTGGCACTGGGCCTGGCGGCATATGCGATCTGGGTGGCGCAGCGACCGGCGACGCCGGGGAAGACGTTTGGGTACCACCGGGTGGCGATCCTGACGGCACTTGCCAATGCGGCGGCACTGGTCGTGATCGCACTGGGGATTGTCGGGCAGGCGTGGCAGTCGTTTCAGCATCCGGCAGCGGTGTCGGGGAATCTGATGATCTGGGTTGCCGCTGTGGCTGTGCTGATGAACACCGTCATCGCCTGGGCACTGCGCGGGGACAGCCAGCACAGCCTCAATGCCCGTGCGGCGTATATCCACATGGCGGGGGATGCGATCTCTTCCCTGGGCGTCGTGGTGGCGGGGATCTGTATCAAGCTGACGGGCTGGACGTATGCCGACCCGCTCATTTCCATACTGATCGCCGGGTTTATTTTGTACTCGTCCTGGGGCATCATCGGCGACGCCACGAATATTTTGCTCGAAGGTACGCCGAAAGGGGTCGACGTAAACTCTTTGGTCGCCGCCATCCGCGCGACCGGAACGGTCTGCGACGTCCACGACCTGCATGTGTGGACTGTGAGCGACGGCCTGCATTTTCTCTCCTGCCACGTTGTCCTGCCGGATGCCTGTACCGTTTCCGAGAGTCAGGCGGTGGTTTCGCTGCTCAATACGCGGCTTCACGATGAATTTGGGATCGGTCATGCGACCATACAGACGGAAACGGCGGAGGGTAACTCCTGCCCCCATGATTCCGACGCTCTCTACTGTGCGCTGAGCCCGCACGCTCAGGAATGCGGTCACGCGCACTAAGCCCCCAAAAGAGTAACAGGAGACCTTTCCAATGGCATTCCGCCTCTCCCCGATTTTTATGGCAATCGTCATCGCCCTGCTGCTTTCGGGTGTCGTCAGCGCCGCCCCCAATATTCAGACTTTTGTTTCGGCCTCGGTGAAAACGCTTCAGCTGAGCAGTGAAATTGTGACTGAGAATCAGGACGCACTGAGAACGATCGATGGCGATATTGCGCTGGCGTATCGTCTGCATCGTGGCTCGATGGCCTATGAGCAGCCGGGCAAGCTGCGGATCGACGCCAGTATTCCACATCTGGTGACGGGATATTATATCATCAATGGCAACCAGAAGCTGACAGTCGCTCCGTTTGTCCATAAGGTGCAGGACACGACAGGCGCCCCGGGGAAACGTCAAACATTGCTGGACTTTGGCCTGGTTTCACCAGAGCTGTTGACCGATTACACGGCGACGTTCCTGCGCCGTGATAGCGGCCTGATACTGTTTCAAATACAGCCGAAGCAGGCCGGGGAAACCCAAAAAGATCTGGTGTGGATCGATCCAAAGACGCACATCACGACCCAGCGCTACAACTACAACCGGGATGGAAAACTGATCAAGTGGTTTCTGTATAAGAATCCGAAGCTGGTCGGTGGTGTTTATGTGCCAACTCGGGTCGAGCTGTACAACCCCCAAAACAAGCTGGCGGGAGCAACCGTGTATGAGAATATCCGTGTTAACCTCCCGCTGAGCGAGAATATTTTCAAGATATAGACGGAGCGAGTGACTGAATTTGCAGGAAAATACGATGACGACTGTTTCCGATATCCAAGCCGCCCGCCGCAGAGACACTGCGGTGGGCGGCTTTCTGGTGATTCTCACCCTGCTGCGATTCTGGTATGACAGTCGGCACGAGCTGCTTCAAGACGAGGCCTACTACTGGCAATGGTCCCGGCATCTCGATTGGGGTTTCTACGATAATACGCCCCTGATGGCTCCGATCATTCGCTTCTTCACTCTCCTCTTTGGCTCGACTGAGCTAGGAGTCCGCGCCGGAGCATCCGTGTGCGCCTTGATCGCGACCGTATTTATCTATTTGCTGGCGAAGCGAGTGTTTGGGCCGACAGTTGCATTAGTCTCCGCCGCACTCGCAAGCAGTATCCCGCTCTTTGCCGCCGGGGCCGTGATTATGACGCAGGACCCGGTCCAGCTGGCGTTTTGGTCAGCGACGGTGTATGTGGTCTATCGCGCATTTACCGATCGTCCGCGCTGGTGGATACTGGCGGGAGCCCTGGCGGGCCTGACGGCGCAGGCAAAGCTAAACGGACTGCTGCTTCTGCCGGGCGTGTTTCTCTACATTCTGCTCTCAAAATCCGCGCGGGAAACGTGGCTGCGACGCCCGGAGCCGTACCTAGCGGGTGTCATCGCGCTGGCGGTCTTTGCGCCCTTCTTGTGGTGGAACCATACACATCAGAACGCCTTCTGGACGCATATTCACGCGATGGGATCGCGCTCCAGCGGGCATGACGGACTTAAATGGCTGTTTCGTTTTCTGGGCGATCAGCTGCTGTTGATCTCTCCGTTTGTCTTTCTAACCTATTTGTATTCTCTTTACTCGGCGGGGAAGCGCGGACTTGCTCTGCGTGAGGACGGAGTGCTTTACCTCTGGTGCATCAGCATCGTGGTGTTCGGGGCTACGATTGCGGTCACTCTGCGCAGCAAGGTGGAAGCAAACTGGGCGGTTGCCGCTTACATTACTGGCCTCGTGCTGGTGGCTGACCTTCTGGTTCGTGCGTGGCGCTCCGGGGCGGTTGGGAAGGCCTTCGTGGGCATCAGTGGAGCCTTCGCGATCTTTCTCGCACTGGTCGCCTTGTTTCCATCTCTCTTGTACGGGGTCGGGGTTAAGTTTCCACACCCAGATCAGGACCGGACGAATGAGCTGTATGGGTGGCGGGCGATGGGGGATCGAATTACGCGGGAGAAAGAGGCGATGGGTGGCGATCCGTTTGTCTTTGGCTTGAACTACCGGATGCCGTCGGAAGCAGCCTTTTATCTGCCGGGTCAGCCCCAGACTTATTCTCTGTTCTTGAATTACAAGGCCAGCGAGTATATGTTCTGGGAGAAGCCAGAAACGCTGCGAGGGCGAAACGCGATCTTCTTAAATGATACGGACAACCAGGATCACTTTGACGACCTCCGGGCCGTCTTCACCCGGATCGACCCACAGCCGCCGCTGCGGGTCTATCGAAATCCTCCCTATACGTCGCCGATCCGTACGGTACAGATCGTTCGCTGTTACGGCTTCAAGGGGTACGATGTCAAGAAGTGGCAGGATGGCTGGTAGGTGACTTAGCACGGAAAGTTAAGGAGACTTGGTGTCCGGCTCAATCGTCGAGACGATGGGGTGGGCAAAGTATTTGCGGGCGACGCGCTGGACATCGGCGGCGGTGACGGCATTTATGTATTTGGCATAATCCGTGTCGAGCAGATAACCGTCGCGGGAGGACAGCTCCGCGGCTCCAAGCAGAGACGCCCGATCTTCGATACGCTCATGTTTAAGCTTATAGGAGCCAATCAGGAAATGCTGCGCCCTGGCCAGCTCTGCCGGGGTGGGGGGCGTTTCCTGTAGGCTGATAAACTGCTTTAAGATTGCCTCTTTCACCAGCCCGACTGTCGGCACGTCTTTTTTTGTTGTGGGATCCGTCTTGGTCGGGGCCGCATAGACATACGCCGCGATATCTCCGGCGGCGAGGCGAGGATTGTAAAGCGATCCCAGATCATAAGCGAGACTTTGTTTTTCCCGAATTTGTGTAAATAAACGTCCCGATTTCATGCCGCCGAGCAGGGCGTTTGCCACCATCAGCGCAGGCGAGTCTGGGTCGGAGATGGCCGCCGCACGGACCCCGGCGACGACGCACAGCTGCTCCAAGTCAGGCTGAAAGATGCGCAGGGGCGGCAGGGTTTGCGCGAGGGGAGGGAGCGGGTCTGCAAAGGGCGTGGCGGCACGATCAGACCGGGGGAAATCTTCCAGATCATTTTTGATTTCCTGCACTGCGGCCTCGGGCGTGATATTCCCGACGACGACGAAAACAAGGTTCTTCGGGACATAGTAGCGGGCGTAATAGCGCATCAGATCGGCGCGTGTCAAACGGCTGATATTATTTGCCGTCCCGCCATCGGGCCGGGCGTAGGAGGTTCCGCCGTACAATGCTTTTTGCAGGTTGCCGTACGCAATCTGGAATAGGTCTGAGTCACGGCTGTCGATCGCATTCAGCATCTGCGTCCGCGTGTCAGAGACGACACCGGCATCGAAATCAGCATTTTGCAAGGTGTCAGCCAGCAGGAGGATTGCATGCGAATACTTATCTTTGACCGTTAGGGCACTGATCTGGGTCCAGTCGGAGTGCCAGACCGCAGCGACATTCCCACCGAGGGCGTTGATATCCCGGGTCATTATCTCTGGTGGATTATTTGTGGTCGAGGCAAAGAGTGTCTGTGCGACAAAGCTGCCAATTCCCGCTGTTGAAGCTGTTTCCTGGGGCGCTCCGGCCCGCACAAACACATCAATCGCCACCAGTGGTGTATCGGTTTCCGGCTTGACGATGATTCGAAGGCCGTTCGCCAGTGTGATCTTCACGGGAGCAACCGAGTCTGCCGCGTGAGCCATTGGCAGAGAAAGTGCAGATAAGACGAGCGGGAGAAAGATTACTGAAGGGCGTTTGAACACGGAGAGGTCCTTTATCTACGCGAAGCGGTCACTGGGTCAGGTACCGGAAGCAGAGTCACTAAAGTGTAAGCAGCTGGGTTCAAGTACTGACGCGCGACTGCCTGAACCTGTGCTGAGGTGACGGACTCGAAATTTCCGACATAGTCCAAGTCGTACCGATAGGTGTCAATGCGGCTGTAAAAGCCCAGAGCGTTTGCGCGGCCCGTATTCGTCTGCGTATCAAACAAGTAAGATGCCAGCAGGGTGTGTTTCGCCCCTTCCAGTTCAGCGGGGCCAACCGGGGTGTCGCGCAGAGCAGCGGCTTCCGTCAAAATGGCTTCCTGGACTCGTGCATACTCACCGGGGTCGAACTCGGCGGAGATGCTCATCGTTCCCGGATCGTGCTGGGTTAAGTAGGCAGTATTAACGGCACCCACGAGCTTGCTTTTTTGCTGCAAATCTTTCTGAAGTCGATTGTTGCCCCCCTGACCGAGCAGTGTCATCAGGACATCCATGACCCAGGCATCGGGCCTGTCAAGAACGGAAGGTGCTCGCCAGCCGATCTGCAGAAAGCCGCGACGCGACGGTGCAGTCAGGTTTCGGATTCGAATATCAGTCTGTGGCGGCTCCGGCAGCGTTTTGTCACTGGGGACGATGCGTGCAGGCCACGCCCCAAACATCTTTTTTGCCAGTGAGAGTCCCTCTTCGGGTGTCAGCTTGCCGGCCAGTACCAGGGTTGCGTTACCCGGAGCATAGTAGGTGTGATAGAATTCTAAAATCGCTGCCCGTGGCATATCGGAAACGTTGCGTGCCGACCCGAGCAAAGGGCGCCCATAGGGATGTGTTGGAAAGCACAGGCTGTTAAATGTCCGTGCGACTCGACCGGGTGCACTGTTCGCTTCGCGTGCCATCTCACTGAGTATGACTGGCTTTTCGGCGTCGATATCTGCCTGACGCATCTCGGCGTTTTGCACGGCATCCGCAAGCACAGCCAGTGCGGCCGGGGCATCTTCAGACCCGACAGTTCCGTAGAAATGTGCCCAGTCATAGGATGTCGAGGCATTGAGGGTTCCGCCCAGGTTCTCTATCGCCGCATCGATATCTCCCGGCTTCTGGGTCGGCGTACCCTTGAAGATCAAATGCTCCATGAAGTGTGCGACTCCATTATTTTGCGCCGTCTCACGCCGCGTTCCCGCTCCGAGCCAGACATCCATCGTCACCAGGTCAGATGCATTAGACGGCGCGACTAACACCTGCATCCCGTTGGACAGTGTGTAATTCGTCACGGCCCCAAGGACAATCGCGGCGGCGGAAGTAGGAGGAATCTTTGCCTGTGCCTGACTCGGAGTGAGCGGTGACAGAGCTAAGAGTGCAATAGCGAATAGGTTAAAGCGCAACGACCAATTTCCTTTCGGACAGCCAGCAGGAAGTAATACCCCATGATTGTACCTGACAGGGCTCTGTTTTTACGAGTGCTTCACGGCAGTCGTCTTGCCACCCGCGGCCGCCGATTCCCAGGCCGCTTCGGTCAGCTCGATTGTTCGCAAGCCATTGATCGGTACCGCAGCGATCTCTTCTGTACCGAGTATGCCGTGGACGAAGTTCGTGATAACATCTGACCCAACCGGCATTTCCGAAAGCTCCGGGGAGAATGTTTCGCCATTCGTGCCCTGCACCCGAAAACTGCCGTCGTTTCGAACGTAAAATGTGCCCTTATCGCACCAGATCGTGATATCTTCGTACCAGCCATCGGCATCGCCCACTACTGAGATATTCCCATGTGCACCATTCGTAAACTTGATGGAGAGGGCACTGTTGATATCAACTGGCGTCCCACGGTTGTCCATGAACGCGGCGACTGTTTCTGGAGACAGGCCGGTTGTCCAGAGGACAATATCCAGCAGATGTGAGCCGCTGTCATTGATCTGACCGCCTCCCGACTGCGCGGGGTCCTGACGCCAGGAACCCGCGGTACCTTTTGCCCAGCCTTGCTGCTGCAGGGCATTGATAAACTGCACCGCCCCAAACTCTCCAGAGGCAATCTTTTTCCTGATATAGCGAAAGTGAGGCAAAGAGTGACGCTGATACCCGAGTGCTACGACTTTTTTTGTTTCATCGATTTTTTTGAGCAATGCATGAGCCTCAGTCACTTTGTTGACCATTGGCTTCTCGAGCAGCACATGGCAGCCGGCATCAAGACAGTCCATTGCCATCGGGAAATGCAGCGTATGCGGGGTGGCGATCAAGACTGCGTCTGGCTGCACCGTCTGCAGCATCACTTTGTAATCGCTAAAAGCAGGAACTTCGGCGACTTTATCCCCATGCCTTTTCTGCGTTTTTTCGATACTGGCCTTATTGATATCGGCAAAGGCCACAAGTGTAACTTCCGGCAGTATCAGCAGTTTTTCGATATGCCCCTGGGCCATACCGCCAGTGCCGATGACGGCAAATTTCATTTTCTCAGCCATGCTAAATTTCCTCTACTGGGACCTTCTGTCCTGAATCTTCTTCAACGTCCAGACCCTGATCGCGAAGCCAGCTCAACGCTGATTCCAGCTGTGGCTTTTGTCCGGTCAGACCCACAACCAGCCAGCCGCCATTTTTAGCATCGATATCAGCGCGGAGGAGATTTGGGGACAGGTCATAATCTGTCACCAGATGGGTCACAATGGGTGTGCTGATCTGCGCCAGCGGGAAATGTATGCGATATTTTTTCTCAGTGTCCATGATATTTAAAGTTTTCACCGCTGACCATGTCAATTCCTGCGTTGGCACCTGAATTTCTCAGAGGAAAAGGAAGTCTGCAGAGTGAAATGCCATCAGAGAGATAATCTATGAACACGATCCCCGTTTTGCTGGACACCGATATCGGGTCGGATATTGACGATGCCGTTGCCCTCGCCTATTTGCTGAGGCAGCCGCGCTGCGAGCTGCTGGGAATTACAACGGTCAGCGGAGAGCCGGAGAAGCGGGCCATGCTGGCCGACGCGGTTTGCCGAGCAGGAGGGCGATTCGATATCCCCGTGCATGTTGGGGCTGAGCCCGCCTGGCTTGTTCCGCAGAAACAGCCACATGCCCCGCAGGCGGAAGCACTTACCGATCGCTGGCCGCATGGCGAGTTTACGAAAGAAAATACAGCGATCGAGTTTCTGCGTCAGACGATTCGGGCACGGCCTGGCGAGATCACCCTGCTGACAATCGGGCCACTGACCAATATCGCACTTTTATTCGCGATGGATCCCGAGATTCCGGCACTGCTGAAGAGTTTAATGCTCATGGGTGGCTGGTTTACCTCGCCCCAGAGTGAGTGGAATATCTTATGCGACCCGCACTCTGCCGCAAAAGTCTTTGCCGCGCCAGTGCCCGAGCTTACTGCCGTAGGTATTGACGTGACCGGCCGCTGCCGACTGCCTGCGGGTGAGTGCCGTCGCCGCTTTGCTCAGGCCGGCGGGGCACTGGAACTTGTCTCGGCAATGGCTGAAGTGTGGTTTCATGATGTCCCAGAGATTGTGTTTCATGATCCGCTGGCTGCTTCCCTGATATTTGACCGAACGCTCTGCAGGACGGAAGCACAGAAGATAGAGATTGAGCTCACCAGTCCTCGTCTGCTCGGCCAAACACTCCTCGTGCCGGAGGCACCAAGCAAGCCGCATTCCATCGCGACCGATGTGGATCCGTCGGCATTCTTTGCGCATTACTTTGGAATTGTGGGCGGCTAGGCCGCTTCAATAAGGATCTCAGCAATGCATGGATTTAGATGTTCCACTATTTGGCCAACGACATCGGTGAGACGTGTGAAGTTTTCGCCCTCGAAGCTATCCTGACGTGCGCGAATGCAGAGACGGGAGAGTCCTTGAGCGACGCCCTCGTCACTCAAATACTGCAGCAGATATCGGGAGTTAGCAAAGCGCTCCAGTACCGAGGAGAGGTCCGGCAAAGGACGCGCAGTGGCTGCCACAGTCCACTGCGTGATACTCTCAAAGTCAGCTGCTGAAAACGCGGCGTAGAACTCTTCGCCCAGATGGGGAGCGCTCCGCAGCAGGGCGGCATCCAGAGCTAACTCGACCAGAATGTGGGAAACAAAGAAGCGGCGGACACGTATTCCACTGAAACCTGCCTCGCTTAAGAGCCTGTTGGCTTCGGACTGCATCTCCGCAAAGGCCGGCGATTTATGGAATGCCGCGTCTGCCCTCAGATGTGAGCGGATGCCGGCGGTGAGGGCATGGTGATCGGCATAAACTGTCAGAGGCTGACTGGACAGGGGGAGACGCAACCGGGTCCGCGGGGCGGCAAGTGGCAGCAGATCCGGCAGGGAAGTCCCGACAACATAAGCTGGGAGTGGAGTTGTGGAAAGCTGCAGGCGTGTCCCCACATAATAGTGCGCGAGGAAGTTCATAAAAAGATATGGCACCGAAAAGAGCGAGTGGTTTAAAACCACTCGCTCTTTTTAACTATCGCTTTAGGATAAACTCTGCTTTGCTCTTATCGAAGCCTTCCGGCTCTTTTTTGGCGTCAAAGGTCCAGCGGTCTGCCCGGGGATGGAATGCGGTGTAGCCGCTCAGGACGCTCGCCAGCAAGCGTCGCTTGGTACGGCGGACCAGATTGACTTCCGTGAGCAGTGTCAGGAAGGAACAGCCTTTCTTGACCCCATAATGGTCCAGGATGCGGCGTACGATATCGTAGGTCGAGATGGGTGAACCCGATTCCACTTCCGTACGGAAATCCAGCAGCTCTTCCATTCGCGCAGGACTGACGAAGACGCCTGGGTCGGTCTCGTTCTCGACGAGGAATTTGTATTCATCTGACTTATCAGTTTTTTCCAGGTAGACGATGGCTCCAGACTCAGCGGCAATCTCCGAGTAGACATCAAACAAGCCGTAAACGAGCTGAACATCGTAATCGACATAGATCGCAGACGCAGTTCCTGCGGCATCGCGCAGGGTCAGCTCAACGATATTCGGCTCGGTCGGGAAGAAACCTGTCGGAATCTGTGCGAGTGGGAATGTACCGATTTCCTTGTGATGGTTCTTCAGCACCAGGCGCAGCCGGGTTGCGGCAGCATTCGCATCTTCCGCCCAGAGGGTGCGGCTGGGAGCCTCTTGATCGTTTACATCCTGGGTAATCGGATTCAGAATTTCCTGCTGCAGAGCTTCTTCAAACCCTTCGTCGGCCAGCAGCTGGTCTAGGACTTCACCGTCCGCCGTCTCAAATCGGGGCAGAGTGGGGAACGTCAGCGACTCTGGAATCTGACCAATATAGGGCGGAAGAGTGCCAGGAGCGCGGAAGCGGTCTGCACCCACCCAGATAAACTTGCTCGGCTTGCCGCGCAGATACTCGGTGAGTGTCTGCGTATCGGCAGCAAAGGTGCTGCTGCCGGGCCGGATGTCGAATACCTGGGTCAGCAGGTCGGGAACCCTTACGATATCTTCCAGGCCATCGAAAAACTGAGCGATCTCCTCCGCATCTTCGCCGGTCACCTCGAGTGGCAGGGCCAGTGTTTCGACCGTAGTGACGGCTTCGGCGGCTGGTTCTTCGATGACCATCTCTGCGGCCAAGACCGCCTGCGCGGCCCAAAGTCGGCGAAGTGCTTCGATATTTTCGGTCAGCAGCCAGCGGTGGTCGGGGAGTGCCAGGAACGTTTCGCGTTCCCTCGACATGGCGTCGTACAAAGCCGCTCCGTCGAAATCTTCGCCCAATGCTTTCCAGGCGTAATACTGCACGATACGGTTATCGATCGGTTCTTTGCCGCTTGCCTGGACAATCGTCCGCGCCGAACCGGCCGGGTCGCTCTCCCAATCGAGGCCTTTCGCAACTTTGGCATAGGGAGCCAGCTTATCGGCATTCAAATAATTGTAGAACAAGAGGTCGTCTTCGCGCTCAGAGGTCATGTCCAGCAGCCAGGATTTCAGGCCGTAGGCTAGGCCACCCGCGACCGGGAAAAATGGATGACCTTGCAGGAGGCGGGGGGCAACCTCGTCAAAACTCTCGCGGGCACGTCCGGTCACCTGCCCCAGCTCGCCAGCTGCTTCGCTGGTGGGGAGGGGTGCACCGTAAATTGCGATCAGCTCTTCCAGAATACGCTCCATCGGTCGAGACTTATCCAGGTAACGGCTGGTGACGTCCCAGCGTCGGTCAACGGCAGCAAATCGGCGCGGTGTGCTTGCCATGACGTGACGTGCAAGGGCAGGGGTGACTGTTTCTTCGCCGGTTTCCCGTGCGATCTCGCTGATACGGGCGGGTTCACCCAGATGGACCAGCCCTCGATGCAGCAATGTCTGCAGTACTTCGGCAGCCAGTGCTTCAGTCGGATCCGCCGCGCCTGCGGTCGGCTTTTTGATGGGTGATTTCTTTTCGGAAGTTCGGGGTGTCGCCATGCGGTCTCCTCGTGTTAATGGGAAAATAGGGTCAGAAAATATTCAGAGAAATTAAATGGCTTCAGCGCAGAGATCATAGGGCTGAGCCGAAGTAATGCGGGCGGAAATCATCTCTCCCGGAGCTGCCTCGCAGCGGCTGACGATGACTTCACCATCGATCTCGGGGGCATCACGGAATGAGCGCCCGACAGCGTCCTCTCCCCGGCGGGACTCGATCAGGACATCAAGTGTGCGGCCGATCCAGCGTGTGTTGTTCTCCTGGCTGATTGGCTGCTGCGCGGCCATCAATGCATCGCGCCGTTCACGCATGATTTTCGGCGGGACAGCACCGGGCATGTCAAAGGCCGGTGTGCCTTCCTCTGCGGAGTAGGTGAACACCCCCAGCCGGTCGAAGCGCATCTCCTGCACAAAGCCTAAGAGTGACTCAAACTGTGCATCCGTTTCCCCCGGGAAACCGACTAGAAAAGTCGTGCGCAGGGCGAGGTCGGGAAGTGCCTCACGCATCTTGCCGAAAAGACGCTTATACTGCTCGGCGCTTCCACCGCGCTTCATGGCTTTCAGCATGGCATCATCGCCATGCTGCAGAGGCATGTCAATATACTGGATGACCGACGGCAAATCGCTTAACACATCGATGAGTGGCTGACGTACCATGGTTGGATAGCAGTACAGCAATCGCAGCCAAGAGATACCTTCAATCGGCGCAAGTGCCTGGAGCAGCTCAGGCAAAGCAAGCCGGCCATACAGGTCCATTCCATAGGCAGTCGTGTCCTGCGCCACCAGGTTCAGCTCACGTGCCCCGGACTGGGCAAGCTGAGTCGCTTCCTGTACCAGCCGCTCGATAGGCTTGGAGCGGTGCTTGCCACGGATGCCGGGAATAGCGCAAAAAGTACAGGTGTGATCGCAACCTTCAGAGATTTTGAGGTAAGCGGTCCAGGGGGTGGCAGTCGCCCGGAGGCGGCGCAGCGGGACGAGGGGATATTTCTCGGCGACACCTTCCACCAAGTTGATCTGTCGGGGACGGTCTCCAAAGACAGCGGACGTGATCTTAGGCCCGCTTTCAATTCCCAAAAATGCGTCTACTTCCGGGATTTCTCGTGCCAGATCTGCCCCGTAGCGCTGGGCGAGGCAGCCGGTGACGATCACCTTGGAGACTTGTCCGCGCTGTTTGCGCTTGACGGCGTCAAGGATCGCTGCAATACTTTCCTCTTTGGCCGAATTAATGAAGCCGCACGTGTTGACGATCAGCACGTCGGCATCCGCTTTGTCTGAGACAAATTGTACGCGTCCGCCACCGGCCAGTGCGCCGAGCATTTCTTCGCCGTCTACCTGGTTTTTGGCACAGCCAAGCTGGACCAGACCCACTTTGGTCGTCAAAAGTTATCTTCCTCACAAAATAAAATCAAATTGAAAATCGCCCGCTGAGTTTACCCGAAAATTCGAATAAACGTCAAATTAACTTTGGATGAACTATTACGAGGCTCCCCCCGTCAAAAGAGAACTGCACACACGAAAGAAGACAATTCATGCAAAACCGCTTAACCAAACCAAAGCATACTGGATTTACGCTGATCGAGCTGCTCGTCGTGATCGCCATTATCGCGATTCTCGCGGCGATTTTATTTCCCGTTTTTCAAAAAGTTCGCGAGAATGCCCGGCGCACCTCTTGCTCTTCCAATGAAAAGCAGCTCGGGTTAGCCTTGATACAGTACACACAGGACTACGACGAAAGCCTGCCGGTTGGGTTCCTCGCCCCAGGCGCAGGCTACGGACAGGGGTGGGCGGGCCAGGTGTATTCCTACGTCAAAAGTGCGGGAGTGTTTCAATGCCCCGATGACAGCACGGCACGTACTGCCAATGCGGGCTATACGGACTATCCTGTCTCTTATGCCTACAACAGCAATCTTCGCGGGAAATCGGTCGCGGTATTAAACGCTCCTGCTTCCACCATCCTGCTCTGCGAAGTTTTTGGGGCTGCTGTAAGTTTGGACCAGCCGGACGAAGGCTACTCAAATGGCTCAAACGCAAACTTTTCTCCTGGCACCGACGGTCTTCCTGACTACAATAATACGCTCAATGGCGCACTTGCCGACGATGTAAACGGACAGGGGCTGAACCTCAAGCTCGCAACCGGCATTATGGCTGCCGGACCAAACAGTTTCGATCCGTATGGAGCTCCGTTTACTTCTTACTTTACTGGTCCGACCGGTATCCACACGGATGGCTCAAACTTTCTGTTCAATGATGGTCATGTCAAGTTCCTGCGGCCGACCCAGGTGTCTTCCGGGCACAACGGTATCTCTGGTCAGGACCAGCAGACGGCGACTGCCGGAAGTTCAAGAGGATTGTACAAAGCTGCGGCTTCGGACACTCTCTTTCTCGACTCGGCACACACGCAGTCTGTCACGGGGACATTCAGCGTAAACTAAAGTATTGGCTTAGTCGTTCGCCACTATGCTCCAACCAACGGCGTAAGCCAGGACATCTTCTGCGGCACCAATCACCGGGTCGGGTATCTTCGATACCCGGCCCAAATACATCCGTAAAGTGTAGAACCCGAATGCCCCCAGTATCGCCGAGGCGATGCCAAGTGCAGCCCCATTCATCGGCTTCTTCCCTGCTGCCGCATAGAGTGATGCCCCGCAAAGGCCGCCGGAGACGACTCTGCCGAAGAGCGGGCCGGGTGAGATACGATTTGGCGTCATCGGCAGTTTATCCCCAAGGATCTCTCCTGATGCAAGAAACTTGGTGATTGAAGCCGCACGAGGGGTCCCAATCCAGCTAAGCGATGACTTTACAAATGTCTCCGAAGGGTGTTCGGAGAGGTAGTGACTGACCAGTGCCGGCCCGCCCATACTTCGCATTCCACTGACGAGGCCCGCACACACAACTTTAAAAGTGGGATCTTTCATGCCTACAGTGTACCCCCGCCGCCACTTCGTCACTCTCTCTTGACAAATAAGTCTTAACACGTCAAGATAAGTGTACAAAGGGGACAGGAAACACATATGGCGAAATCGGCTTATGATATCGCGCCCGATGCGACTTTTACCGAAGCGGCGCATACATCTCTGAGACAGCAGCTTGAGGAAATGATGTCTAATCTCGAGGGCACACGTGCCGGAGATGACATTGAAGCGCTCCACGATATGCGCGTCGCTTCCCGGCGACTCCGGGCTGCACTCTCTGTGTTTGCGGCTGCCTTCTCCCCGAAACCCTTCAATGTCACGGAAAAAGAAGTCGCCCGGGTTACAGATGCCCTCGGAGCGGTACGGGACGCGGATGTCCAAATCGAGTTTATGCAGAAAGTCGAAGAAGGTGCGCCGGAGAGTGAAAAAGTCGGGCTGCACGCTTTTGTCGAACATCTGCAAAAAGGGCGCGATAAGGAGCGAACTGTGCTGGTCAAAGAGCTGAACCGCCTGGAAAAAAGCAGCTTCCGAAAAGACTTTGACGCACTGCTGGGTGACGAGGAGAAATACCGTGGCTAAAGCGCTTCCACTCTACGCTGTCAACCCGCAGGCCTCTCTGCTCTCGAATGCCCCGCTGATGCTCCATACGCGCCTTGAAGAGCTGTATCAGTTTTCGCCCTATATCAGCGACCCTGCTCGTGTGGAAGAGCTCCACAATATGCGGATTGCGGCCAAACGTCTGCGCTACACGCTGGAGATATTCGCACCTTGCTTCATCGGCAAAGATTTCAGTAAGCTCTATGATCAGGTGAAGTCAGTCCAGGAGCAGATCGGCGAAATCCATGACCGCGATGTCCGTGGTCCGCTTCTTCAGAGCTTTATGGAAGGTCATATGGGGGAGCGCCCCGAGATTCGAATTGGCCTAGAGCGACTGATCCAGGCGCAGCAGTCCGAACGGGCCAAGTTGTATCGTACGTTTATTGCCTATTGGAACAAGCTGCAAAAGCAGGGGTTTAAGCGTAATTTCCTCCAGATGCTGGTACAGTCGGAAGCCGGGCCGATGGAAACTTCTGTCGAAGAAAGTGTGACACAGTCATGACTAAGAACTTATCCTCAAAGAAGAGCGGAAAAACGCCGCGTGTCGCGGCACAAGCGATCGTGTCGCTTCCAGGGGCAGACAATAACCTCGAAGGTATTCCTTACCTTGGTGAGACGCGCCGGGCTGCACTGGCAGCTGCGGGTCTGCGGACACGCGACGACTTGATGCACGCCACTGTCGAGCAAATTGGTGGCGTTAAGGGCGTGGGCATGGTCAATGCCGCGCGAGTGAAAGACTATCTCTATCTGCAGGGAGGGAATGTGTCTTTGGCCCCTTCCGCCATCGATCCGGGGCTTGCGGATACAAATCAGCAGGTGCAGGATGTTTTTCAAAAATTGGAAGAAGCCGCCTTACTTCTGAAAGAACATCTGCCGGCGAAGAGTCGTGCTAAAAACCTGGAGCGGCAGCTCGCGAAGCTGGATAACGTCGCCGCGGAACTCGCCGAAGGTCCCGACACGCTGACAGCATCGCAGATGGAAAAAGCGGTCAAGACTTTGGATAAGATTGCGGCACTGCTCTCCAGTGCGGCGAATTTGGAAAAACTTACCCCGAAGAAGCAAGCAGTCTTGATTGAGGAATTGCGCGAGCGCCGTAAAAGGCTAGAGAAGACATTGGCTTACTGACGTGCACTATGCAATCTTTGGTGATCTCCATGGGAATCTTGAGGCAATCGAGCGGGTCTGGCAGGTGTTCGAAAGTGAAGGGCTCTCTGAACGAGTAGTGCTGAATACCGGGGACAACGTCGGCTATGGCAATTCCCCGGAGGCATGTGTTCAGTTTCTTCAGGCCCACCCACAAATCTTAACGGCAAAGGGCAATTACGACAAAAATGTAGCCTTGTTTCCCGAACGCGAAACGGAGTATCAGAAAAAGTGGGGACGGGAGCGTCCTGAGAAATATGAAGCACTGCGCCGGGATAGTACTGCAATCTCTGGGGAGTCACGACACTGGCTGCACGCTCTGCCCGGCGAAGTCGAAATCTCTCTTGAGGGTCTTCCTCTGGTGCTGACACATTACTCCCCGGGCAGCAAAAAGGGACTGGGTACCTGGACTTCCGACGAAGAGCTGAGAGAATGTGCCGCGCAAACGACTGCCCGGATCGTCGTCTGTGGACACACCCATACACCCTTCGTCAGATCTGTCGGTGGTGTGCTCTGGATAAATCCCGGCAGCCTAGGCCGGTCACTGGACGGCGACTACCGGTATGCGGTTGTCATGTTAGATGACGGACAAAAGCCGCGGGCCGAACTTAAGTACGTGAGGGAATAGAGATGCTTCTTGCTGCTATCGATATCGGTACCAATTCCTCAAAGATGACCGTCGCCGATGTGTCCGGCGACGGCCTGCTCACGGTCGTCTCCGAAGTCTCGGAAGTCACGCGTCTGGGTGAAGGGGTAGATGCCTCAAAACGACTTACTGAGGCCGCAATGGAACGGACTTTGGAAGCTATTGAACGATTTGCCGCAGACGCCCGAAGGGAGGGTGCCGTCGAGGTTCTGGGGGCAGGAACAAGTGCCCTGCGCGATGCGGCTAACGGCGAGGAATTTCTGGCCCAGGCTAAACTGCGAGCCGGAGTGGAGATCCAGATCATCACTGGCGAACGTGAAGCATCGCTGGCATACGCTGCAGTTCGCTCCGATTCGACGCTGAAAATTCCCGCTGACACCCACCTTTTGGTCTTCGACATCGGGGGCGGCAGCACGGAGCTGATACTTGGCGACCAAAATGGGGTGGAGCGGTCTAAGAGTTTGAACATCGGGGCTGTACGTCTGACTGAACGTTTCTTACATTCTGATCCGCCGACTGCCGAGGAGCGAAACGAAGCAGAACAGTTTGTTCGCTCAGCACTTCAGGCATTCGAGCTGCCGGGGGTTGTGCCACGGATTGCAGGGATCGGTGGAACAGCCCTGAATATCGCTGCCGTGACGCAGGGATTAGAAAAGCCGGACCCGGATGCAGTCCACGCGCTTACGGTCACGCAAAGAGCGGTCGCGGAAGCCCTGCAGCGCTTTTCCAGTGTACCTCTCGCTGAGCGCCGAAACATCCCAGGCCTGGAACCCAAACGTGCAGACATCATCGTCGCGGGGGCACTGCTGCTCAACTGCCTGCTGACTTATTTTCAGGCCGAATCGTTCCTGCTGAGTGCCCGCGGTCTTCGTTACGGCTTGCTGGCCGATTATGCAAAGTCTCGTCAATAGTGTGATGTGGGAGCGCTTCTTTAACTGGCAAGGCGATCAAGACTGGACCTGGGGGCCTTTTGTGTCGCTGCGTCCAGTCCAAAACGAACCTCTTCGGCCCTGGGTCTGGCTGCGTCTTTTTCTGATCTTTACCGGCCTGGGACTGACACTAACCGGTACTCTGGCAATCGTCTACTTTATCCTGTCGAAAGCGATTTTTAATCAACAGCTGCACGTCTCACCCTTTGTGAGTGACACTCTGGCAACAGTTCAGGCAATGTTACTCGATCCGACAACGCAGACAGCTTTTGTGAGCCTGTTTCTCAGCCTGCCGCTGCTTTTCGCTCTGTTCTGTCTGCCTTATCATTGGGCCTGGAACCGACGCGCGAACAGGCTGGCAGGACAAATGCTGCCACAAATGAATGACCACTGCGTGTGGCCCCCATCTCCGACAAATAATTCTGAAAAGTAAATTCCTGCAGCGGTGTTAACAGTGATTTTATGAGTTATAATTAAATGCAGGCCTGGTAGAAATACCTTGATGTGTTTAGGAAGCTGATTTCGCTGGACGGAGCATTTGAGCTGCTGCAAGAGTGCCCCGAAGCCATTCTCTTCTTTGCACGCTTCTGTAATAAATACGGAAGGAAATACACACTCATGCTAGTTCTGTCACACATCATCCACATCCTGCGCGCCGTATGGGGAAGCTAATTCTCTGCCAAACGCCTCCTTCGACCTCGCTGTTAACAGCGATGCTAGAAGGAGGCGTTTTTTTGTGTCATCCGATCTTCGTATCTAGCGGCAAAGGCTCATTCCCCCAGAGTGGACCGCCGCCTAATTCCCGCCGCCAGCTGTCCCGCCATTTGTGTATCTCAACCGCTCCGATCTGCGGCAGAGGCTGTCGCTTCGCACGAGTAAGAATAGGCGTGAACGCTCGATGCGGTTCGGTCTGATACCAGTAGGCCACGGTGGCGAGGTCCAGTGTCAGACTATTCGCATGACCATGCTCGATGGACGCACGCAGCGACTTTTCGAAGTAAATCGGGTCTTCTAAGTGAAATCGATAACAGTGTGTCCGTCCCAGAAACCCGGTCTCGCCATTAACACGTGCATACCCAAAGTAGGGGTGTGAATACAGCTCTTTAGGACACCAGGAAGAGTTGAAGTAATCCTCAGTGCCCGTTCCATGCAGTGACCCAGGCCAGGCTTCCCCGTCGATCAAAAACATATCGTCGCCTTCCCCGTACCAGAGTGGAGATGGCGAGTCGACAAAGTAATTTACCCCAACATAGTGCCCAGCGCCCTCAGCATGAATCAATACATGGTTATGTGTGTCCGCAGGATTAATGGGCTGGGCACCTAATGTCTCCCATTCATTCTCCCGATCTCCCTGACCCGCTTCCGGCCCAGGCATTTGACGGTTCCACCAGGCATGAAAGCGCCCCTGGCCGGCTCCGATTCCGCCGGGGTGATCTTCATAGTCGATATAGTAATAGAAGTGTGTGATTGGACTCTCTGACTGGTTCTCGATCTCAATCCGCGCCCCTGAACCGAACGGCATGGGGAAGTAGCAGTTGAGCGCATTTCCTCCGGCGGGGGCAGCCGCCAGTGGGAGCGAGGCATAAAGATACTTTTCTCCCCACCCCTGCCCGAAGAAGTCCCCCAGTGGCGCTTCGACCGAGGGGCTGTCTTCGCCGTCCCAGAACATTCTCAGAACAGCATTCCGGCGGATCATCGGATCATCACAGGCAAGGGTATTCCAGATATGCTTGATGACTCCGGCACCATTGAGTATCGCCAGAGACTTCGTTTCTCCAGCTTCGATACGAACAAAGTCGTTGTTGCCGCCGCTTCGATCATAGGAAGAAACACGCTTTGTTCGGATGCCGGGACGAAGGCGGGAAAGAGTTTCTAATGACATAGTTTTACTTTTTTGATCCTGCCGGAAGCAGTTTTTTCAGACGTGACAGCTCATCGCGAAGCTCGGCGGCACGCTCGAAGTCAAGTCCACGTGCCGCCTGTTTCATTTCTTTCTCGATGTCGGCCAAAGCGGACATTAGCTGGTCCAATGGCAGAGTCTCCGGGCTGCGATTGCGGGAGATATTATAGTAACTCTTCTGCTCGGCGATCTTCTTCGATTCGATGACTTCCCGGATGGCTTTGTTGACGGTGTAGGGCGTGATGTTATGCTCTACGTTGTAAGCGACTTGAATGACCCGGCGGCGATCGGTTTCGCCCATTGCCCGTTCCATCGAGCCGGTGATCCGATCAGCATACATAATCACCTGACCGCCAACGTTCCGGGCTGCGCGTCCGATCGTTTGAATAAGTGACGTGTCCGAGCGCAGGAAGCCTTCTTTGTCGGCATCTAAAATCGCGACCAGGGAGACTTCCGGCAGGTCCAAACCTTCCCGGAGAAGGTTAATTCCGATAATCACGTCGTAGATGCCCAGGCGCAGGTCTCGAAGTATCTCCGTGCGCTCCAGAGTATGAACATCACTGTGCAGATAGTTGACTTTGACGTTGAGATCCAGCAGGTATTCTGTCAGGTCTTCCGCCATCTTTTTGGTGAGCGTTGTCACCAGGACGCGCTCGCCACGTGCAGTACGTTCCCGAATCTCGCCGAGCAGGTCATCGACCTGGCCTTTGGTGGGCCGGATTAGTATTTCCGGGTCAATCAGTCCCGTCGGACGGATAATCTGCTGGACGATCTGCTCAGAGCGTTCTCGCTCAAACGCCGCAGGGGTCGCGGAGACAAAGAGGCATTGATCAACACGCTCCTGAAACTCGTCAAACTTTAGCGGGCGATTATCCCCGGCAGAGGGCAGACGGAAGCCGTAGTCAATCAGAGTGTCTTTCCGCGCTTTGTCTCCGTTGTACATGGCCCGGATTTGCGGCAGTGTCTGGTGCGACTCATCGATCACCAGCAGGTAGTCATCCGGAAAGTAATCCAGCAGCGTGCTGGGTGCTGTTCCCGGCGCTCGACCATCGAACCAGCGCGAGTAGTTTTCGATCCCTGAGCAAAAGCCAACTTCGCGCATCATCTCCAGATCAAAGCGTGTGCGCTGCTCAATACGCTGAGCTTCAAGAAGCTTCCCCTGCTGCTTAAAAAGCGCGATTCGCTGGTGCAACTCTTCTTCGATGCCAATAATTGCCTTTTCCTGCCGCTCCGGACTGGAAACAAAGTGTGATGCCGGAAAGACGGTGATCTCGTCTTTGACACCCCTGACTTCCCCGGTCAGTGGGTCGACAATGGTAATCTTTTCGACTTCATCGCCGAAGAATTCCACTCGAACCACAATCTCTTCGTCTGCAGGCTGCAGCTCCAGAACATCACCGCGTACGCGAAAGGTCGAGCGGGTCAGAACGACATCGTTACGTGAAAACTGCATATCCACCAGGCGGCGCAGCATATCGTCCCGATCATACTCTTTGCCGCGCTCAAACTTCAGGATGATCCGCGAATACTCTTCTGGTGCTCCGAGTCCGTAAATACAGGAGACGGAAGCCACAACAACAACGTCCCGCCGTTCGAGTATCGCCTGCGTGGCGGAGTGGCGCAGCCGGTCGATCTCGTCATTGATACTGGAGTCTTTCTCGATAAACGTGTCCGTAGAGGGGATATAGGCTTCCGGCTGGTAGTAGTCGTAATAGGAGACAAAGTATTCGACGGCATTCTCGCCGAAGAAGTCGCGGAACTCGGAGCAAAGCTGTGCCGCCAGTGTCTTGTTGTGAGCGATGACAAGTGTCGGCCTCTGGACACGCTCGATAACGTTTGCCGCCGTGAACGTCTTTCCCGTTCCAGTGGCACCAAGCAGTGTCTGATACTTTTCGCCGCGCTTCAGCCCGGCAACGAGCTTATCAATCGCCGCTGGCTGATCGCCGGACGGCGTGTAATTGGAGATGACTTTGAAGTCCATAACATGATTTCCTGTCCAGAGGGAATGCCCGAAGAGCCAGTCGAAAAACGAGGTCGTGCACCGAAAATTCTTGATTTTTGAGGTTAAATTCTCTCGCAGTGTCGACCCGAGCAGCCGCAAATCACCGCGCGAACTGATGTTCTATTATACCTTAAGTTTACACCAATAGATTACGGGGATAAGACCTCAATCTGGTTTCTGACATGCTTCTCCGGGCTGAGTGTCTCCCGCGCAATTCGCCCTGCCCGCGCTTTCTCCGCAGCGGATCGAACGGTCCCGTGCAGACTTACCCCATTCGTATCAGCGTCCACACGGACACCCCGGATGTTAGCTGCCGCCAGAGCCGCCGTGACACGGCCCCCGAGAGTGAGTTTTGCCAGCGTCGGTTTCGCGGTCTCAATATTACGCTGCGTATCCTGCCGGGCACTGTTCAGCGTCTCCTGGGAACAGCCTGAGAGTGTCAGCGAAAACGCGGCGATGGTCAGAGAAATATAAATATTTTGTCTCATGGTTGAGTTGTTCCCTGGCTGTCTCCCAATTAATCTCGGTCGTTCCTGAGAGCTAATCTGCTCTCGAGTTCATGCTCGAAGACAGGAAAACGAATGGGAGCTGTCGTAACTACACTGCATGGCAATTAAACAATCTGTTTCGTGGTGGTGCTTCGCAGGTCGCGGCGTTCCTGATGCGATCCTGCTGCAAAACATTCAATCCATCGGTTATGAAGCGGTAGAGCTAATTGATGTGACACTGTTTCAACAGGCACGGGACTGCGGCCTGGTCATCGCCACGCATCAGGGACATCAAAGCATTGACCACGGTTTGAACGATTTGGCTCAGCATGCACGTATCGAAGCGGAGCTTCACGAAACTCTCGCACTTGCGCAAAAATTTGGCATTCCCAATCTTGTCGTCTTCAGCGGCAATCGCCGGTCCGCCCTCACAGAAGAAGAGGGTCGGGATAACACTGCAGTCGGCTTGAAGCGTGTTGCAAAGGCGGCGGAAGATGCGGGTGTGACACTGATTCTGGAGCTTCTCAACAGCAAACGCGATCATGCCAGATACCAGTGCGATCACACCGCCTGGGGCATAGATGTCTGCCAGTTAGTAGATTCCCCCCGCGTCAAGCTGCTCTATGACATTTACCATATGCAGATCATGGAAGGGGACTTGATTGAGACGATTGGCGAGCATCACAAAGATTTTGCCCATTACCACACGGCAGGAGTACCCGGGCGGCACGATCTGGACGCGGTGCAGGAGATCAACTACCCTGGGGTTTTACGTGCCATTGCGCAGACGAACTATGAAGGCTATGTCGGCCATGAGTTCATTCCAAAATGTGACCCGGTTGCGGCCCTCAAAGCGGCCTGGGGCCTGTGCGAGAATTCGCTCCATTTGGCGAACTAAAAGCGCAGGTGATGCACAGTCAGCCAGCCGATCCGTGCTGCACTAAATAGAATTAGTCCGCCGAGACCGCCCCATGTGAGCCAGCGGTTCGCACTAGCCGAGATTGACCAGAGAAGCGTCCCACGCAGCCAGTAAACACCATTTCGTACCCAAAGGCAGGCCAGAATTAAGGCGATCAGCCAGCCTAGAGGGTGCCAGTGCAGAGATTGCAGCCACTGCCCGTGTCCGAGGCTGACAAATGCCCGGGTCAGCCCGCAGCCGGGGCAGGGAAGGCCTGTGATATTGTAAAAGGGGCAGAGGGATGGCAGGTGTGCGATACGGCCATCGCTCCCAGGCAGGGGCAGAAGAATGCTGGCAGCGAAGATGCCGGTCAAGGCAGCCCAGAGAGTCCCGGCACTGATTTGTCCCGGTGATTTGTTCATGGCTGGGGCGGACGAGGCTGCCGCGGCGTCTGCGGATTCTCGGGCGGCGGGGGCCAGGAGGATGGTGATGCCGAAGGCGGCGGCCCGGTCATGGCGGCTTTCCAGATGCGATTCAACAAGTCCTGCTGCAAAACAGGATTGATTATCCCTAAACTGGTGAATCCGCCGAAGCCAACTAGGTCTAGAATTAGATACAGTGTGGAGTTATCCGTGGCAGGCAGCCCGACTCGCCCGCACATTTCCGCCGATCTTTTCCCAATACGATAGTCCCAGTAGATATTCCAGAGTCCACAGGTGATAATCGACAGCAGGACTTCAACCCCTGGCGAGTACTCTTGTTCACCGAGAAATTCCTGCGTCTCCTGGGAAGTAACGTAGATAAAATACAGGTAGTAGAGCCCGCAAGTCAGAAAGATGAGTATTAAAGTCAGTGCGGGATCGCGCGGTTTTCCGAGTCGCATAAATATTCTCCCTAGCATCAGCCAATCTATATTCGGCGAAACTACCCCCGGTTCCTTCGACGGAAAATAGTTTTCTCCGAACGGTTCTTTTTGCGAGAATAGAGTGTCGTATAAGTATCGGGAACTAACTAAGGCAGTGAAGCCGTTTTTTAAGTATCTCGATCTTTTAGGCAGGAGACTTGTTTCGTGGCCACGAAAAACGACCCGCCTGTGTCTGACACCCTCCACCAGGAGGCATCAGCCATTTTGCGTGCCCGTCGCGGTGACCGTAGGGTATTTAGCCGTCTGACGGAGCCATATCGGCGCGAATTAATTGCGTATTGTTATCGCCTGACCGGCACTTTGACCGAAGCTGAAGATATGGTGCAGGAGTCTTTCCTGCGCGCCTACCGTGCCCTAGACACTTTCGAAGGCAGGGCCAGCCTGCGTGCTTGGCTCTATCGTATTGCGCACAATTTGTGCCTTAATCATGTTCAGCGCAGACCACCGCTCTGGCGCTCCCTGGATGAGGTGGGAAATCAGGGAACAGCTCCCGATGCCGAAGAAGCCGGCCAAGAGCGTGAGAACGTCAGGCTAGGGTTCGTTGCTCTGGTGCAAAGCCTGCCCCCGCGGCAAAGGGCGGCACTAGTACTCAGGGATGTCCTGGGCTGGAACGCAGAAGAAACGGCGCGAATATTAGAGACGACTGTCCCTTCTGTGAAAAACGCCCTGGCCCGTGCTCGGCAAACATTGGCACAGCATCCCAGTGGCGGTAACCCCGCAGATGTTCGAGATCTAGCCGCTGCCGACCCAGGCGCGCAGGAAACTGTCGCGCAGTGGGTAGATGCATTTGAGAAGGGTAATACCGAGCGAATGGTCGCACTTCTCACCGGAGACTGGACAACGATCGCTCCAGTCAAAATAAGTCAAAATGGGTACACTACTAGCAAGAAAACTGTGAAGGTGCGTAGCGTAGTGAGTAATGGGGAATAAGAAGGACAAGAGGAAAGAACGCATGGCGAGCGAACGTAACGAGCGTAACGAAAATCGACGCGGCGGGGGACGCCGCGAGAGCAGCACTAACGGGAAGAGCGAGTCTATCCCGCGCAATCAGGAAACAAATGTTCAGTCTCTTTTTGTGCTGGACGAAATCCTGAAAAGCACCGACCCGATCGATCCCAATTATCAATATCTTCTCCTGCTCCGGCATCAGCTGGAGACTGACGAAAAGCAGTTCGCCGAAGCCCAGGAGCTGATCGCGAAATACGACGAAGCTTACAACAAGCTGACCGCACCTGCAAACCGTGTCGCAGTGTTCCTTTCGGCGAATGAAGATGGCACGGCGAATATCGCGATGGGAGACAATGACTTCTATACCAACGTCGATCCGAATATCGAGTTGGATACGCTCCAAGTCGGGACACGAGTTAAAGTCAACGAAGCCTATGCGATTGTTGGCGACCTCGGCCCGGCACAGAACGGGCAGGTTGTTAAAGTTACCGAAGCCCTGGAAGACGGGCGTCTGCGTATCGGCGGCGATCAGCAGGGCCTGAATACTCGGGTTGTCATGCGTGGTAAGGGTCTGGAAGATACGAAGATCAAGGCCGGTACAGACATCCGCATGGAACCCAATTTCCGGGTCGCTCTGGAGGCCTTTGCGGCAAAAGAGAACCAGGATTTCTTCCTGGACAAGGTTACGGAAATCCCCTGGGATAAGATCGGTGGTCAGCAGGAAGCGATCAGTGTCATCAAAGACGCGATCGAGCTGCCGCTCCTTTACCCAGAGCTGTATGAGCGGTTCGGCAAGCGGCCCCTCAAGGGAATTCTGCTTTACGGCCCTCCCGGCTGTGGCAAAACACTGATCGGAAAGGCGACGGCCTACAATATCACTCAGGAATATAAGGCCCGGACCAAGCGGGATGTCAAAGAGTACTTCATGTACATCAATGGCCCGAAGATCCTGAATATGTGGCTGGGCGAATCGGAGCGTCAGGTTCGGGAGATCTTCTCAACCGCCCGCGAAAAGGCCAAAGAGGGTTACCTAGTCTTCATCTTTATTGATGAAGCAGAGAGCATTCTGCGGACCCGCTCTTCGGGTCGATTTACGAATATCTCGAACACCGTTGTGCCGCAGTTCTGCGCCGAAATGGATGGTCTGGTATCGCTGGAAAACGTCGTGGTCATGCTGACCTCGAACCGACCAGACTATATCGACCCGGCCATTCTTCGACCAGAGCGAATCGATCGCAAGGTGAAGGTCGTGCGCCCAGACAAGCCAAGTACTCGCGATATTCTGGGCATCTACCTGCACAAAGACCTTCCACTGGATTACAAAACCGTGGACGAGCAGGGCAGCAACGAGAAAGCGCGTCAGTTCCTGGTAGATAAGTCAACAGAGTTGGTTTGGACGAAGAATCACGAAACTGAGTTTCTGGAAGTCTATCTCAAGAACGGCTCGGTGGACACGCTCTACTGGAAAGACCTCGTCTCCGGGGCTTTGCTAACCTCTGTTGTGGAGCGGGCGAAAGACTATGCAATCAAGCGCTCGATTGAAGTCAAAAGCACCAAAGAAGGGGTTTCGTGGGAAGATATGGAGCGGGCGATCCGCACTGAGTTCAAGGAGAACGAGATCTTCCCGAAGACAGACAACATTGAAGACTGGCTCAAGCTGCTGGATTACGAGCCGGATAATGTTGTACGCCTGAACCCGATCACCGCAAAAAAGGGGACGCAGACGACGCGTCGAAACGTGATTTAGCCAAAAATCACTCAGGGATGAATGGAAGGGCAAGGATGCCAGTGGAAAATATGGCAGATGCCGCGAAGTGTGTTGGAGCATATCGTTCGCGCGTTTTTGCGGGCGGGAGCTATCATCTTGAAGAAAGGTCCCGACTGGCAGAGATCAAATCAGACGTCGTGAAAGCTGGATACATCCCAGTCGTGGCTGATGAAGTGCAATTGGAAAACGCCGGGGATATTCACCACGAGACAATGGTGTGGCTTCACAGTTGCCGATTGGCCATTTTTGAGATGAGTCGTCCCTCGGGTGCTCTTATGGAGATCGAGCGAGTTGCGGATTACGGTACGCAAACACTCATCTTGTTCAGTGCGCCGAAACAAGGTGAATACACAGGTTCGAGAATGCTGAGTACTTTTGTCTCAGAACATCGCAGCAGCATACAAATGAGATTTTAATTACAGCCTTCAGCGGCGAAGCTCATTGTGAAGCAGTGGCTCGCGCGAAAGAAAAAAGAGGGTTTTGGATGACCTATAAGGTCTTAGATAATAACCAAATCCGCACAGGCAGTGCAAAAGAAATCTTGGCACAGATACTACAGGAAAATACAACAATTGAAGATATGATCGGCATGACGCCAGAGCAGTATGCTCATGCGCTGATCAAAAATGCTGGATATTTCCTCCCCAAAGTTGCCATTGATAGCTTGAACGAATTAATGTTCGAGACAAAATTCGATAAAGCTCTAAAGTTTCTCTGCACTATGCCTACCAGCGGAGCAGTGATTCTCACAGGCGAAAACACTCGGAATTAGAGGTCCATCTTGCCACTATTCGGCATCGAAACGGAATATGGGATTGCAGTAGACGGGCGCGGTGCGGGCGATCTGGTCACGGAGTCGCGGGCAGTCGTACGGGCATATGCTGGCAAAGCTGCCGGGCCCTGGTATTACAAAGGCGAAGACCCCCGCAATGATATGCGCGGCTTCCATGTCGACAAGCTGAATTTCGATCCAAATGACGCACAGTTCGATACCCCGGGGCAAAAGCCTTTGCCGGTGGAAGAAGAGCGGGCGGACCGGGTACTGGTCAATGGGGCTCGCCTCTATAACGACCATGGCCACCCGGAGTATTCAACACCGGAGTGCTCTTCTCTGCTGGATCTGGTGGCACACGACAAAGCGGGTGAAAAGATTGTTCTGGCCTGTGCTAAAGCGCGTTCGGAGCAGCCGGGTGCCGGACAGGTGCATATCTTCAAGAACAACACGGATTACCACGGTTCGTCTTACGGAACACATGAGAACTATCTTATACCCAGAGCGACACCGTTTTCAGAGCTGCTGTCCGGACTTCTTCCCTTCTTCGCGACCCGTATACTCTACACGGGAGCAGGGAAGTTAGGGATTGAGCCGAATGGTGATAAAGGGCTATACCAAATTTCTCAGAGGGCTGATTTTTTTACCGAAGAAGCTTCCGTTGATACGCTTCACCGTCGACCGCTAGTGAATACGCGTGATGAGCCGCATGCGGATCCGCGGGAATGGCGTCGTCTGCACGTTATCTGCGGCGATGCCAATATGTCTGAATATGCGACGGCACTGAAGATCGGCACCACTTATTTGGTGACCTCCCTGCTGGAAATGGGATGGCAGCCCTGGGTCAGACTGAAGTCGCCGACGACTGCGATCAAACAAGTCTCGCGTGATCAGACGTATCGATGGCAAGTTGAAGCCGAAACAGGTACCATCTCTGCAGTCGATGTTCAGCGTGTCTATCTCGCGGCGGCCATAGAGAAGCTGGCCGGACGGGGATATGATACGGATTGGACGCTGCGGGAATGGGAACGGACTCTGGATACACTCGAAAGTGACCCACTTTCGCTCAGCGATCGCCTGGATTGGGTTGCAAAGCGCGGCCTCCTAGCTGATTATGTTGAATCCGAGGGGATAAGCTGGAATGATGAGACACTGCCATCGTTTGACCTGGCTTACAGCAATATCGACCCAGATGAGGGCTTGTATTACGCGCTCGAGCAGGCCGGGGAAATGCTGCGCCTTACGGACGATGCCGCCGTGAATGCTTCAATGACGAAGGCTCCGCAGAATACACGGGCGGCAATTCGGGGGCATTTGATCAATACCTTCGGTGATTCAATCGGAGTTGCCGGGTGGAACCGCGTGGTTCTGCGTACCGACGACGAATCATGGATGGTGGCACTCGACGACTACCTCACGCCGGAATCCGTTGCGATGGCGATGCAGGAGCTGAGCTCTGCACGCTCAGTAGAAGATTTAATTCGCCATTTTCGAGAACGCAGCAAGTAGACCGTAAATTTATCGAATTCACACTTTGAAAGGAACACGACAATGCCAGTAACCGATGATGACCGTTCCACTCGGCCCTCCGCTCCGGCTGATCCGCTCCGCAAGGAAGGCGATGAGACCGGCCCCAGTAAACCCGACGTTGAGCGGCCTGACCGCAGCGATCTGCTCAAGCGGATGAAGCGGGTCGATCCTGACCAGGCGCGCCGTTACCGTCAGCGCAGCGGCGAATAATAAGAAGTTAGTTAAGAAGAAGAGGTTGTGAGCGAATGCTTCGATTCGATACACCCGGCGCAGGCGGTTTTGCCGACCTGTTCGCTGAGAAACCCATAAATTATGACCGGCTTCCCATGCCGACACCTTATCCGAATGTCCCTGGCACCCGGGTAGTTGATACGCATGGCACGACCGTGATCGCCGTTAAATATAAAGACGGTCTGATCAATGTCGCGGATCGCCGTGCCACTGCTGGCTACGCAGTCATGTACGATCAGGCAGAAAAAGTCCTGGCGCTGGATGAGTTTACTCTGATCTCAATTTCCGGCTCCTTCGCGAAAAGCGTCGAAGTGGTTCGGTACTTGCGTCATGCATTCAAATACTTTGAGCGTTCCCAGCTTCAGCCCATGTCGCAGGACGGCAAGCTGATGGAGCTGCAGCGCGTGATCGCGAACAATGTCCCCGCGGCTTTGCAGGGAATCGGGGCGTTTATCCCCGTGCTGTCTACCTACGACCGGGAGACAAACCAAGGCCGAATATACTTTTACGATGTCCTCGGCGGTCAGTTCGAAACAGCGGAATATGGGGCGGCAGGCAGCGGCTCGGCTCCGATCAAGGGTGCGTTCGAATATATCCTGAAAACTAAAGGCCCCTTCCGCGAGATGGACCGCGAGACCGCATTGCGAGAAACTCTGACTCTACTCGATATTGCCGCTGACCTGGATACCGCGACCGGCGGCTCCGCGAAGTTCCTGCCGGCAGCAAAGTATATTACCGCCGATGGTATCCGCGACTTCAGTGAGGCCGAAATCAAGGCCGCTCTGGGTCGATAGGTTTATTCTGGAGAAACATATTGCCTTCCAATAGTCCCTATGACTGGAACGAAAGTATCCAGCAGCGAAATGAATATATTGAAGATCGTCTGAAAGACGGCAGTCCGGTGGTCGCGCTGACTTACGATGGCGGCCTCCTGCTGCTTTCAGCACGGCAAACGCAGCGCAAAATCTATGAGATCTACGACAAGCTGATGTTCAGCGCGATCGGGAACCAGAGTGATGTGGAGCAGATTCGTGTCGCCGCCATCGATGTCGCTCACGCCGAGGGTTTTCAGCGCTCTCCGGACGATGTCAGTGTGCAGCGCCTAGTCAGCTTCCGACTCTCTCCGGCGATTAAAAAGATCTACAGTGATCCGTTCGCTCAGCCCGTCGTTTTGAAGGGTATCTTCGCGGAAATGGGTAAGACACCGGACCGCGATCGCCTGATGCTTCTTTCCTATGATGGTGAGTTTTCCACGACACCGGACCATGCGGTAGTCGCCGGAACAGCCTACGCCGAAGACCGCATGCGTGAGCATCTGAAGTCTGAAACTGAAGCCGGCACGCCTACGCTGGAAGCGGGTTTGCGGGCGGCACTGTACGCCTGGGGTGTTGGCATGAAGCATCTGGAGTCCGAAGATAGAGCGGATGCCGATTACTCTACCGACGGCGAAGGCCCGAAGGATGTCACGGCATTTATCAAAGAGCATCTCGGCAAAGGCTGGATCGTAGAGGCAGGGGTTCTCGAGCGCGACACCACACGCGAGAGCCGCTTCCGCCTGCTGTCCGACAGTGAGCTGACGCAGACGACCAGCCGTTACTTGTAAGTAACTCTTTAGCAGGAACGACACATGGACAAACGCATTTTCGGTATTGAGACGGAATTTGGCTGCCTGGTAAGTGATGACTCCGCTGGGACGGCGGAGTCAATCGTTGAGAAGGTCAAAGATCATGCTTTTCTGAAGGACAAGCTAGGCTTGATTGATCTGCATGCGCGCGATTATGCGTTTGAGCCAGCCCGCTGCGGCGGGTTTCTGCGCTCCGGTGGACGTCTCTATATCGATGCTGTTGGGTCGCATATGGAATATGCGACCCCGGAATGTACGGATTTTGCCGATGCGGTAGCTTATGACAAAGCCGGGCGCGTCATCCTGCAGCGGCTTCTGCGTGAGCTGGATTTGCAGGATAAAGTCTCGTTCCACTCTAATTCGGTTGACCACTTTGGCGGTCACACCTTTGGGTGTCATGAAAACTTTCTGGTCGCGATTGATGACCGTTTCTTTCTGGAAGCACTTTCTTACCTGCTGCCATTCCTGGTGACACGCCAGATTTTCGCCGGGGTAGGGCGAGTCGGTGGTCACCGGCTGAATTATAAGAGCCTCAAGAATAATATCATGACCATCTCGGACTACGAGGTGGATTACCAGTGGGTCGGTAATTTCTACGGGGTCGAATCCGATCCGACAGTCGAGTTTCAGCTCTCCCAGCGTGCGGATCATATTGTTAAGACGATTAGCTCACGTGTACGCTTCAACCGAGCGATTATCAATCCTAAGTGGGATTCGTACTACAACTACTCGAATCTACACCGCCTGCATATTCTGTTTGGCGAATGCAATATGTCCGAATATGCCACTCTGCTAAAAATCGGGACGACAAGCATTGTTCTGGACCTTATCGAAGACGGCATCTTACTGCCCGACGTTGAGCTGCGTGATCCACTGGAAGCACTCAAGAGCGTTTCCCGTGATCAGAGCTGGAAATGGCTGGTCAAGCGAAAAAATGGGGACACGATCCCAGCGGTAGACCTGCAGCGTATGTATCTGAATGCGGCGAAAGAGCGCTACACCGGCCGTGACGCGCAGACCGACCATATTTTGGTGGAGTGGGAATACTGCCTGGACAATCTTGAAAAGGACCCTTATCTTTTGGCGACCAAGCTGGACTGGGTAGCAAAGCGCAAGATGATGGAAGATTTCATCGACTCCGAAAATGGAGCGGTGCAGTGGGGGGATGATATCCTGCATTCCCTCGATTTGGAATACCACAATGTCAATCCAGAGACAAGTCTGTATTATGGCTTGGAGCAGGCGGGGCAAATCGAGCGAGCGACCACCGATCGCCGCATATTCGAAGCCACGATGATGCCGCCCAGCAATACCCGAGCCAAAGGCCGGGGAATTGTGATTGATAAGCTGCTGGCAAACAATTCTCGTGATTACGTGATCGACTGGGATTTGATCTACATCAACAAGCGCCAGCATCTGGAGTTGAAAAACCCATTTAATACCTACGTCGATGAGGCCTCTTCGTTTGCAAGCGGTCTGTAATTGCTGCTTGCTGCACTCCGCTTGACAGGGAGAGGTAGCTCTGTTATACTGGCGGCGGAGGAACATAGTAAATGCTGTCACCATTCGATGATGCCCGCCCGCGAGAGGCTCTGGAAGAAGCACCATTCTGGAAAGAAGTCACTGCATTCAACCAAATGCCTCAGTCGGAAATTGACCGCTATTTCGGCCAGTATGTCGCTGTTTATCAGGGCCGGATCGTGGATTCCGATCTTGATGAGGCGGAGCTGGCCCTGCGTTTTTACCGGACATGGGGCTATGTTTCCGTTTATATTCATAAAGTTGGTACTGAAGAAGGCCTGATTGACACTGACGATGCTTCATAAACATCGCCGTTATGTAACCGCACTCTTTCTGCTTTTCCAATTTTTCATAGGCATCTTCCCTACCAATGCACAAAGTGGCAGCGTTACTGTGCGTGTTACTTCCAAGCCCGCTGGTATATTCATTCCAGCTCAGGCACTCGGAGCCGGAGTAGACGGACTGAATGAGGGTGCAGTTCAGGATGTCTACACCCCCGATAATCTCAAGGCTATGCGCTCCGCTGGCTTGCGTCCCCTGACATATCGCCTCCGGACAGAACTTGGTGTGGAAGCCTGGCACTGGAATTCACAGGGGGAATGGAGCGGTAATCGGCAGGGATACTGGACTTCCTCAGCGCAGCACGCTAGTCCACTTACGCTCTGCTACGGCTACAAACTTCCTCGCCGCGGCAATACGATCGATCAGGCGAATAACGACGGTTACTCACGAATCGATGACGGCGACTTGCGCACTTTTTGGAAAAGCAATCCTTACCTAGATAAATATTTTACGGGTGAGGATAACGTGTCGCATCCGCAGTGGGTGCTCCTTAATTTTGGGAGCAAGAGACCGGTCAATGCAATACAGATTGCCTGGGCGCTTCCCTATGCCCTGCGCTACGAAGTTCAGTACTGGGCTGGCGCAGACGAAAGTCACGACGAAAAAAGCATTGATGATACGCTGGGTGACGGTCAGTGGCGTACTTTCCCCGGTGGGAACGTGACCTCCGGGCAAGGCGGAACCCCTACACTCAATCTGTGTCGAAAGCCAATTAAAGCACGCTATGTACGGATATGGATGACGCAGGGTGGGGGCGGGCCTCCCACAACCAGCGATGTCCGTGACCATTTAGGCGCCGCAATTCGCGAGATACAGGTGGGTGTGCGGGACCGCGGCGGGCGTCTGCAGGATTGGGTGCGCCACTGTCCGCGCGGGACCGATCAGACCGTGATTTTCACGTCGTCTACTGATCCATGGCACCGTGATGCGGACCGTGACCCACGCGTCGAGCAGCCAGGTTTCGACCGAGTTTTTCATTCCGGGCTGACAAGCGGGCTTCCGGTGCTGATGCCGGCCGGTGTGCTTTACGATACTCCGGGCAATGCCGTCGCCGAGCTGAAGTTTTTGCGGGCGCGAGGTTACCCGGTCAGCCAAATGGAACTCGGGGAGGAGCCGGATGGGCAGTACTGTTCCCCAGAGGACTATGGGGCATTGTATCTTCAGTGGGCTGATGCTTTGCACCGGGTCGATCCACTGCTGAAACTGGGTGGGCCAAGCTTTCAAACGGCAATTGACGGGTGGGTGACTTGGCCGGATGCCAGTGGGGACCGTTCCTGGCTACGGCGTTTTCTGCGTTATCTCAAAAGCCGTGGTCACAGCTCAGATTTCGCCTTCTTCTCATTCGAATGGTACCCTTTCGATAATGTCTGCGCTCCACCTGCCCCGCAGCTTGCGCTAGAACCTCAGCTGCTTGAAAACTCGCTGGCCCGACTCCAATCTGAGGGACTGTCGAATCATATCCCCTGGATTATCACTGAATATGGCTATTCGGCCTTTGCAGGCCAGTCGGAAGTGGATATGCCCGGCGGTCTGCTTAATGCCGAGATTGCCGCCCAGTTTCTTTCACTCGGCGGATCATCGGCCTATCTTTATGGCTATGAACCCGATGAACCGATCCGCGAGAAAGATGGCTGTAACACTTGGGGGAATCTCACTCTTTTACTCTCGAAATCCCATCGTCAGTCGCTGAGACCGCTGCCAACTTTCTATGCAGCCCAGCTTTTAACGCAGCAATGGGCGATTTTGGGTTCGTCTGCCCCGCACGCCGCTTACCGAGCGACTTCGGATATTCACAACCACCTCGGCCTGCCGCTGGTAACGGCTTATGCCCTGCACCGCCCGGATGGGCAGTGGTCGGTTTTACTGCTGAATAAGGACTCAAAAGGAGAACATACGGTCACGGTCAAGTTTAAATCGGGAGGGCAAATGGCCGTGTCTTTTCTCCCAGGTGTCGATCTTTACCAGTACGGCCCGGCGCAATATCGATGGCATCCAAACCAAGCCCTGGGCTTTCCGGCGCCAGATCTGCCGCCGGTGCATCGGCACCTTTTCAGCCAGACCTTCTCGCTTCCTGCCTTCTCACTAACAGTTGTTCGTGGACGGATTAAATTTTCGTCATCGCCTGGAAGAACCCGTCAGTTTTCAACCACTGCTACGAGAAGGCATACATCATCGCGCGTGATACCCCCTGCCGCCATTTCATCGAAACCTTCAGTCATACGAAGTGCCAAATACTCCGCCATCTCTGATGCCTTTGCTTTCTTTTCATTCGGGATTGGCAGTCGGAGGATAGAAGTGATCCCCTCGACACCCAGCATTGTCTCCCGCGATATCCCCACTTCGGTAAGACCGTCTGAAAAGATCGCTAAAGCATCTCCTGGTTCGAGAATAACCGACTTTTCCGGGAAATCCACGCCGGTGAAACAGCCTAGGATTGGACCAGTCGACGCCAATTCTTCGACAGCGCCCGTTGTTGCTCGGCGCAGCAGAGCTGGTTCCTGCCCACAATTCACGTAGCTTAGCTTACGTGAAGTGCAGTCGTAGATACCGACGAACAGGGTTGCAAAAGCCGCCAAAGCCTCCTGCTCGAACAGCATATTGTTGAGGCTGCCCACAGCATCGGAAATTTGATTCGCCATGTAGAGCGCTGCTCGTAGGCCGTGACGGACAGCGGCGACCTGAATGGCGGCGGCAAGGCCTTTACCGGAAACATCACCAACAATTAGTGCGGCAAGGCGTTTATTCGTGTCGAGATGAAAACAATCGTAGAAGTCACCGCCGACTCCCGCCTCTTCAGTAAGAGAAGGCTCATAGTACTTAGACACTGCCAGCCCGGAGACATTGCCGGGAAGTTCGGGCTGGAGAGCACCCTGTAGCTGTGCGGCAATATTATGCTCGCGCTCAAGGAGGGCCGCTTGCATCTGCTCTGCGAGCTTATGCGCAGTGATATCGGTGTAGGTCCCGACCCATTTGACCACCTCACCAGCCTCATTTTTGATTGGTGCACCCCGGGCCTGGTGCCAGCGATATTCGCCATCTACCCCTCGAAGATGAAACTCATCTTCATATCCGATAGCCTGTTCCACTGAGCTGCGGAACGCGGCGATGGCTCTCTGAAGCTCCGCCTCTGGAATAGCCTTATCCCAACCCCAGCCCAGCGATTCTTCGCAGGACAGGCCGCAATAGTCGTACCAGCGCTGATTATAGTAATCTCGGTCACCAGCAGAGGTTGAGGTCCAGACGATATTTGGCACGGCATCCGCCATCTGGCGAAAACGCATCTCGCTTTCAACCAGGGCGATCTCTGCTTCCTTTCGCACGGTAATATTTTCATGGGATACTACCACACGCGCATCTCCATTGCCAGGAAAAGGGGTGGCGCGCAGGTTGAACCAGCGTCTTTCGTGAGGAGAATGGCAGGGGTATTCCATCATAAACAGATCACGATCGCCTGCAGCCACCGCGCGGATTCCACTTGCCGCCTGTCGCGCCTGTTCCTCTTCCTCGCCGGAAATCGAATCGCAGACACGCAGGTAATTAACTCGCTCTGCGATATTTATTTCGGCAGAGGGATTCGCCAGAGCTAATTGCTGCCAGGTTTGGTTAACGGCGAGGATATTGCCATCGATGTCTAATACAGCAATAGTCGCTGAAAGAGCATCTAGTGCGGACTGCGCAAATCTCTCCGATGCCCGCATTGCCTCTTCCGCCAGCTTGCGTTCTTCCGTCTCTCTCACCGCCTCAATTTCCAGCCGTATTCTCTCTAATACCTGCACGGTTACGTCGTGCTGCATGCCGATAAAATGCGTCAACTCTCCGTCTGTGTTCCTTACCGGGGAGATCACAAGATCGTTCCAGAATGATGTGCCGTCCTTCTTATAATTGAGTACGGTCACGCGGCAAAAATGCCCCGTGTCCAGGGCATAGCGGATCTGGCGAACTGCGGCAGGATCCGTATCCGCTCCCTGTAGAAAACGACAGTCACTGCCGAGCACATCACTTTCCTCATAGCCTGTTAGTGACAGGAAGGCGGCATTGGTATAAAGGATCGGCATGTCATGTCGCTGCGCCTTGGCGATGAGAATTCCATCAACGGAACTCGCTACAGACTCTGCAAGGAGGCGAAGTACGCTCTCCGCTTCCTCGTGCCTTGCAATCGCCCCATCTTTCTGGGCTGCCTGACGTTTGCTTTCGAGCTGCCGGATGACTTGCCGTGCAAGCGTCTGCAGTGCCTCCTCCTGAACCGGCGTCATATTTCTTGGCTCTCTGCCACAGACGCAGAGAGTTCCTAGTGCATGTCCCTCCGATGTGAGGAGGCGCATGCCCGCATAAAAGCGAATATGATTTTCACCCGTCACAAGCGAATGGTGGGCAAATCGCGGATCTTTCGTCGTGTCGGGCACGATCATCAGGTCGGGCTGAAGAATAGTATAAGCGCAGAAAGCGAAACTACGGGGTATCTCAGCAGCAGGCAGGCCCAGAATGGACTTGAACCACTGACGTTCGGAGGTGATAAAAGAAATCGCGGCAACAGGTGTCTCGCAAATAACCGAAGCAAGATGAACGATATCATCGTAAGCCTCCTCAGGGTCAGTATCCAGAATGTGGTATTCGCCGAGGGCAGCAAGTCGGCCGACTTCGTTTTTCGGCAGTGAGTCAGTCATCGTTGGAACGTTCGCTTTCTGCCGAGGTTTCATCACGGCGAGGGCGCAGCGGCACTTTAATTTCTGTGCAATGGTAAATGAAGTATACCTCGCTTGAAAGCAATACTGAAACTTTAAGGCAATCTGCAAATTGACTTTGCAAAGAGTGCCTTAAAGAGACCAGGCGATTGAACTCAGGGCAATAAAGGCACGAAGTCCACCTGCATGGACTAAGAGTGAGGCCCGTTCTGAGTTGAGCCTTCTCTTAACCGGCGAAGGCCGATTTTGTGCCCTTGTTGCCGCGATTTCAATCCCCCGGTAAGTCGATCCTTTCCCATTTGACCGATAATCGGCACTCCCACTTTGCAGAAGCCGTTGACAAAATCCCCTTCAAGCGTTATAATAAAACCATCGTCACCTTTAAACCCGTCCTGTGAGGCGGAAAAGGAAGCGTCTGATAGCACAGGCTTTTGCACTCACCCGAGCCTCCGCTGTTACGCCCCTTTCCGCACTCACTCCCGAACTACTTATTACAGAGGCCACATCCGATGCCCGCTGAACCCGAACAAGCCTCCACGATTATGGATGCCGATGAGATGCGCCGTGCCTGGACACGGATCGCGCACGAGATTCTGGAGAAGAATCGCGGCGTCGAAGGTCTGGCAATTGTCGGCATCCTGCGTAAAGGTGCCCCGCTAGCTCAGCGGCTTGCCGATACCATTGCGCGGATCGAAGGCCGACCAGTTCCCGTGGGGCAGCTGGACATCTCGCTGTATCGTGATGATTTTCGCACCTATCAGCCAAAAGTCGGCACGACTCAAATCCCCTTTGATATCGAAGGGAAGAAGCTGGTTCTGGTCGATGAGGTGATCTTTACCGGTCGTACCGTCCGGGCCGCACTCGGGGCGCTTGTTGACCTGGGACGACCGGCGGTAACGCAGCTTGCCGTGCTGATTGACCGGGGCCACCGGGAAGTTCCGATTCGACCGGATTATGCTGGGAAAAACTTGCCAACCGGCCGCCGGGAGTTCGTCAAAGTGTTTCTGAGTGAGCTGGACGGCGAAGACAAAGTAGTAATTTATAAAGACGCTCCGTTATGAAACGCAAAGACCTCTTAGACCTGCAAAGCTTAACCGCCGAAGAAATCACGTACCTGCTGGATACGGCGGATTCGTTTCGCGGGATTGTCGCTCGGTCCGTGAAGAAAGTGCCGACACTCCGAGGCAAGTCCGTCGCGACCCTTTTTTTTGAGGCGAGTACACGCACGCGCACCTCATTCGAAGCTGCAGCAAAGATTATGTCTGCGGATACTTACAGTCTGACGGGTACGACTAGCAGCGCAGTCAAAGGCGAGTCGCTGAAGGATACGATGCTGACCCTCGATGCCATGGGGATCGATGCATTTGTTATTCGGCACCCGCTGAGCGGCGCAGCCCATCTTGCGGCTAAATATGTCCCGAATAAGCCTGTCATCAATGCTGGCGACGGCACGCATGAGCATCCCACGCAGGGACTATTGGATCTGCTGACGATCCGACAGGTCAAAGGGCGGCTGGAAGGCCTGAACGTGGTGATTGTCGGCGATATTCTGCACAGCCGAGTGGCCCGATCTAACATCTGGGGTCTCCATACAATGGGGGCAAATGTTCGCCTGGTCGCACCGCCGACGCTGCTGCCCGCCGATGCGGAGCAGCTCCCGGTAGAAGTTTTTACCAGCCTCGAGGCGGGCTTGCAGGGGGCTGATGTCGTCAACATCCTGCGTATCCAGCTTGAGCGGCAGGATTCGGCGTTTTTCCCGTCTGTCCGGGAGTATGCGCGTCTTTTCGGTGTCAGCAAAGCAAAGCTCAGCGGCGCAGCGCCCGACGTGACCGTGCTGCACCCTGGCCCGATGAATCGGGGCGTGGAGATCGCCTCTGCCTTGGCGGATGATTCGGAGATTGCAGTGATCACCGAACAAGTTACGAATGGGGTTGCAGTACGTATGGCGGTCTTGTTCTGGCTCATGGGAGCGACGTCGTCCGTCGCTTAAAGCACGAATTGCTTAAAGGGAAAAAAGAGTGTGAGCGTCAACCGTGTATTACGATTCCTGGCCGGATTTCTCGTCGCCAGCCTGCTGTTATTTTTTATTCTTCCACTGTTTGGCATTGTGGCGGCTAAGTTTCTGCCACCGGCAATCGCTTACAATCATGCGCTTGGCAAAGCGCATGGCGTGGTGATAAAAAAAGAAGTTTCTCCAACCGGAAACCCGTTCAAAGTTGGTGACCACGTGTATCTGGTGACCTACGCTTTCCGCGCATCGCCGCCGCTTGAGCGGGGACAGATTAAGCCTGGCCCAAGCCAGCGTTACTACGGGATTGCACGCACGGATGAGCAGACTTTCAACAGTGTCAAGCCAGATGATCCGATTGCGAAGGTAAAATACGAAACCACTTACCCGGAGATAAACGGCATCGATGATGCTTCGACTGGTCAGAGCGTTGGGACCGGCAGTAACATACTCAGCGGCTGGATCTTTTTTCTTCTGCTTGACTTAGCGTTGGCGTACGGCTTCATGGTCGTTTTGGAGCATTTTACGGGCAAAGAAAATATTTAGCACTAATCACTATGAAGACAAGTTACTTACTCAAAAATGGTCGAGTTATCGACCCGGCGAATGACCAGGACGGTATCGCGGATGTGCTGATCGGAGTTGATGGTTTGATTGCCCAGATCGGGCCAAATTTGACAGCTGGATCCGAGACAACAATTGTGGACTGTGCCGGCAAAGTTGTCTGCCCCGGATTGATCGACATGCATGTCCATCTGCGTGTCCCCGGCCAGGAATACAAAGAAGATGTAGCTTCGGGCACGGCGGCGGCAGCGAACGGCGGGTTCACGGCCATCTCCTGTCAGCCAAACACCTCTCCGCCTATTGACCATGCAAGCATCGTCAAGGATATTCTCGCTCAGGCCGCGACGGCTTCCGCCCGTGTGCACGTTGTGGGAGCTGTCAGCAAAGGACTGCAAAATACTGAGCTGACGGAAATGGCTGACCTGAAAGACGCGGGGATAGTTGGGATCGGGGATGATGCCTATCCCGTTGGTAACAGCGCCTTCCTGCGCCGGGCGATGGAGTATTGTTCTATGCTCGATTTGCCGTATATTGCACATTGCGAGGACAAAGACCTCACCGGCGACGGTGTGATGAACGAAGGCTATGTCTCAACGGTACTGGGCCTCAAAGGCATCCCGCGATCGGCGGAAAATATTGGCACGGCGCGAAATATCCTGCTGGCCATGACTACCGGCTGCCGCCTGCATATCCTCCATGTCAGCACCAAAGAGAGCGTTGAAATTATCCGCCATGCCAAGAAGTTTGGGGCACCGATTACGGCGGAGACATGCCCACAATATGTAGCACTGACTGACGAAGCGTGTTACGACTACAATACGAATGCCAAGATGTCGCCGCCCCTGCGCACGAAAGCAGATCAAGAAGCGATTGTCGAGGGATTGAAAGACGGCACGATCGATGCGATCGCAACTGATCACGCGCCGCATGCGCCGCACGAAAAGGAGCAGGAATTTGCCCGCGCTCCGTTTGGTATGCTCGGTCTGGAAACGTCGCTGGGACTCGTAATTACCCACCTCGTCAAGCCTGGAGTTTTGACGCTGACCCAGCTAGTCGAAAAGATGTCGGTGGCTCCCGCGAAGATACTCGGTGTTTCGGGCGGAAGGCTCACTATCGGCCAGCCCGCCGATGTGACTGTGTTCGACCCGGACTTGGAATGGACTGTGGACATCAGCGTATTCAAGTCGAAGTCCCGCAACTCTGTATTAGACGGTGTTTCTTTGACGGGCAAGGCGATCACGACTTTTGTCGGTGGCCGCAAAATCTGACTTTTGAAGGAAAATCTATGTTAGTCATTGGGGAAACTTATCGTCGTCGCACCTTGCATGATCAATATGGTGGTCAGGAACAAGGTGGTATTGCTACCCCGACTTCCCAGCCAGTAGTCTGGTTATTTTCAGGGGATACGGGCGAACAGTATGGCTACAAGGATGAATGGGTTGATGAAAATACTTTCCGATATTATGGTGAAGGTCAGCATGGGAACATGAAGTTTTTGCGCGGAAATCGAGCTATCCGTGATCATGTCAAAAATGCCGAGCAATTGTATTTATTTCAGCGGCTAGGCGGTGGGCAAGTGCGATTTCTTGGAGAGATGCGGCTACAAAAATATGACATCAAGCAAGGCAAAGATTTGAATAATCAAATGCGTGATGTCATTGTATTTACACTAAACCGGTTCGAAAGCCGAATCGCTTAAACGTAGAAATAGTACCTTTATTATGACTCAAGCTCACCTCGTCCTTGCGGACGGCACAACTTATTCTGGAACCGCCTTCGGGGCGACTGGCACCTCCGTTGGAGAAGTCGTCTTTAACACCGGTATGACCGGTTATCAGGAGATTCTGACCGACCCCAGCTATGCAGGGCAGTTAGTGACGCTGACCTACCCGATTATCGGGAATTATGGGGTGACACCGGACGATTTCGAGTCGCGGCGTGTCCAGGTCGCAGGCCTCATCGTGAAGGAACTCGCGGATTTCCCCTCGAACTGGCGCTCTCATGGTACCCTCGATGGATTTTTACGGGAGCACGGCGTGGTGGGGATTGCCGGTCTGGATACACGCGCCTTGACGCAGAAGCTTCGATCAGTCGGAGTGATGATGGGGGCATTGTCCTCGGAAGCGACCCCCGCAGAGCTGAAAGTGCGCCTGGCGGAAGCCGAGGGCTATGAAGCGATTGACTACGCCGCACGGGTGACGACGGAGAAGCCGTATGTATGGCCTTCAGCACTAGATACCACGAAGTACAGAATCGCACTGCTCGACTGCGGAGTCAAGTTTAATATCCTGCGCTCGCTGGCTTCCCTCGGCGCGGAGACCACGGTGTACCCGGCACATACATCCGCTGAGGAAATACTGGCCTCCAACCCGGACGGCATTTTCCTCTCTCCAGGCCCTGGCGACCCGGCCTTGCTCGGCGACATCGTGCAGACGGTCCGGGTGCTGTCGCATGCCAAGCCAACGATGGGAATCTGCCTCGGCAACCAGCTCATTGGCTGCGCCTTCGGCGGCCATACATTCAAGCTGCCCTTCGGGCATCGGGGATCAAATCATCCGGTGAAAGATTTGGAGACTGGCCGGGTCGTGATTACATCACAAAACCACGGGTATGCACTGGCCCCCGATGGCTTCAACGATCCTGAGATCGAAGTGTGGCAGATCAATTTAAACGATGGTACGGTGGAGGGCCTGAGGCATAAGACGCTCCCGATCTTCTCGATCCAGTATCACCCAGAAGCCTCGCCCGGCCCCGCGGACAGCCGGGGATACTTCGCGCGGTTTCTATCGATGATCGATGAATGTCGGGCTTGACCTGCTGCCGATGGGCCTTCTTGCTGGCCTGTCTTATCCTTCGCCTGATTGCGATCGATTCAGATCCGTCGCCTTGGCTTTCCTGGAGCACTGGGCTCTATACGGACGAAGGCTTTTACACGCTGGATGCCCGTCATGAGGTGCTTTTTGGAACTCCTGCCCCGGGTACGTTCCACGACCGGCTGCTTTCACCGCTTCTGAGTATGCTGCAGCAGGGGGTGTTTGCAGTCTTTGGTGCCGGCATCCTGCAGGCCCGTTTGATTTCAGTCGTCTTTGGCATGCTTTCGGTGATTGTGTTCTGGGTCGGTCTGCGGCGAGCGTATGGAGTGAAAGTGGCAGATGCGGGGGCCTGTTTTCTGGGACTGGCGCCACCGTTCTTGCTGTATAACCGTACAGCTCTGCAGGAAACACCGACGGTATTCTGGCTCGTGCTTGCATTCGCCCTCTGGGGCTTCGGGACCACGCAAAATAAGCGGCGCAAGGATTTGTTTTTTGCTTTGGCGGGGAGCTGCGTCGGAGCAGCTGTTGTCTTCAAAAGTCTGGCAGGGCTGGCAATTCCGGTGTTATTTGCGGGAGTGGAAAAGAAAGCACACAAGGCGCTTTTGAGCGCAGGAGCCTTCCTTTTGGTCCTTGCCCTGTATGTAGGTGTTTGGTATATTCCGCACCATGCCGAGCTGTCGCGGATGACGACTTATTACCGCGTGCATCAGATTCAGCCGCATTCCTGGGTGGGTTTATGGCTGAATATCCGGCGCGGCTTCATCAAAGGGGAGCTTGGCGCGGTGCCATATCTTTTGGCAACGCTGCCTGTTCCTTGCTTCTTGGCGGGGTTGGGCCCGCTGCGGCGCCGGGAATGGTCGGGTACAGATCGGTTTCTGGCATACTGGCTGGCGGGAGGCCTGCTGTTTTGTCTGCTGTCTTCGTATGCACCGAGCCGGTATTATGTGCTGTTTTTGCCTGCCTTGATAGGCCTTGCCGCCAGACAATTTGGACTCCTCAAACGTCCCGGCCAAATCGCTGCGATCTGTGTTTTTCTTGCGACTGCTACGGTTTGGCTCGGCACGGCCTGGCAGGAACGGAGTTTCGCTCAGCGGGAGGCGCGGCAGGAGCTGATACGAACGTTACCGGTCGGAAGCGTAGTGATCGGCGACTTTGCGCCGACCCTCTGCCTGGGGACACCCTTTGCGGCGACTACGGTGCAGCCGGGGCTGGCAAACGATGATCATCCGGTGGAGCGGCTGCGGGCGACGCATATTCTGGTGGTCCGAAATGCCTCAAATTGGCAAACCTGGTGGCGCCGGCATTACCCGGTCGTGATGCAGCCTTCACACAAAATGACATCTTTTGAGTTTGGTGGGCCACGGCATTTCATCGTCGATCTATACACGGTAAAGGCATTCAAGTGAAAACAGCCCTTCGCTATTTACTCTCAGCGCTGATGATCGCGGCAGGAACCCTGCATCTGGTGCAGCCCGAAAAGTTTGTTCAGATTGTGCCTGACTACCTGCCTGCGCATCGGGCTTTGGTACTGATCAGCGGATTTTTTGAGATACTCGGCGGGGTCGGACTGCTGATCCCGCGTGTTCGAAAGTTTTCCGCCTGGGGCCTGACTGCACTGTTTATCGCCGTCTTTCCGGCGAATATCAACATGGCGGTCAATCGGATACTCGTGGATAACCCGCTGATCTTGTGGGGGCGACTGCCGTTCCAATTCGTCTTAATCGCCTGGGCCTGGTGGTATACTCGGCCTGAGCCAAAGAAGTAAGTCGTACGATATAGAACCGCCGATGGAGGATGGATCAATGACTGATGACTCGACACCGTATTCGGAGATAGCCCGGTCTCCGAGCTTCCGGGCCTTGCTGGAAGGCAAGAAACGGTTTCTGCTCCCGATCACTCTTTTCTTTCTCGCCTTTTACTTTATGCTGCCGGTGCTGACCTCCTACACGACTCTCTTGAACCATCCTGTCGTGGGAGCGATTACCTGGGCCTGGGTCTACGGCTTCGCGCAGTTCCTGATGACCTGGACCCTCTGTGCGGTATATACGAAACAGGCCGCCCGATACGACGCTGAAGTGCGCGCGATCATCGCAGAAAACGGAAAGTAGGTCTTCTATGCATCTCTCACTGGCATTTGGCCTCTTTCTTGTGATCGTAGCGATTACACTGGGAATTACCTATTTTGCGGCAAAGAAGACGCACACGACCCAGGAGTTTTACACGGCGGGCGGCGGGCTGACGGGCTGGCAGAACGGCCTCGCAATCGCCGGGGATTATATGTCGGCGGCTTCCTTTCTGGGGATTGCCGGGGCAATCTCGCTGGCAGGATTTGATGGGTTCTTTTACAGCATCGGCTTTCTGGTAGCTTACCTAGTCGTCCTGTATCTCGTCGCCGAGCCGCTGCGCAATCTCGGTAAGTATACTTTGGCGGACATGATCGCCGCACGGTTTGCAAACCCACGTGTCCGTGCAATTGCGGCCTTGAACACAGTCGTGATTTCGACGTTTTACATGCTGGCACAGCTTGTGGGCGCGGGAGGCTTGATCAAGCTTCTGCTGCACCTCGACTACAACACCTCGGTGCTGATTGTCGGGGTTTTGATGACAGTCTATGTCGTCTTCGGCGGGATGCGGGCGACCAGTTATGTACAGATAGTGAAAGCATTTCTACTGATGGGCGGAACTTTGCTTCTGGCGCTGTTGGTATTTTCGCGCTTTGGCTTTAGCCTGACAGGGATGTTCGAGCATCTCAGCACGGCTACTCCGCTGGGAGCAAAGTTCCTGCACGCAGGCAACAAGTATAAAGATCCTCTGGATACTCTTTCGCTGATGCTGGCACTGGTACTCGGCACGGCGGGTCTGCCGCATATCTTGATTCGCTTTTTTACGGTCAAAGATGCCAAGACGGCTCGCAAGTCTGTCGTGACAGCCACCTGGCTCATTGGTGCGTTTTATATCATGACGCTGTTTCTGGGCTTCGGCGCGGCGGCATTTGTCGGCAAAGCGGCGATCGTTGCGGAGGATAAATCCGGCAACATGGCGGCCCCCCTGCTGGCACGTGCCCTGGGCGGGGATTTTCTGTTCGCGTTTATTTCGGCAGTTGCTTTTGCGACAATTCTCGCCGTCGTATCCGGACTGGTGCTGTCAGCGACTTCGGCGTTTGCCCATGACTTTTACAACCATGTAATCAAGCGCGGAAAAGCGTCTGAGAAAGAGCAGATTGGGGCAGCACGCGGAGCGTCAGTTGGGATCGCAGTTATCTCGATCGTGCTGGCATTCTTTGCCAAGGGGCAGAATGTTGCGTTTCTGGTGGCTCTAGCCTTCGCCATTGCGGCCAGTGCCAATCTTCCGGTCATTCTCTTGACCATCTTCTGGCGACGATTCAACACGACCGGAGCCGTGGTCGGGATGCTGACCGGCTTGATCAGTTGTCTGGTGCTGATCTCTCTCAGCCCCAGTGTTTGGAACCCGGAAGCCGGAAAGACTCTGCTGCAGGGGCATGCGCTCTTTCCACTGGCAAACCCTGGTATCGTATCCATTCCGCTGGGTTTCCTAGGTGCGATACTCGGAACGCTGCTGTCGCCGGAGCGTGACGATGCGAAGTTTGACGAGATATTGGTGAAGGCGAATACCGGAATCCATCATTCGCGGCCGGTCTTAGAAGAGGAAATGCTGGTCAAGTGAAACTTGCGGAACTCTATCCGTACTGGGATGATGCTCATCTGGAGCTGGTGGAGATGGTCCAGCTGCTGAAAGAATTACAGCTGGACAGTGACCCTGGGCCGACAGGGCGTGACCTTCGCGCCATTTTACTGGATTTCGTCCGATCCGAGCGGTACTGGATCGGTCACCTGATCGCCGGATATCCGGAGAATCGGCCTCGGACGGAAGATTTCCCCGATGGCCCTTCCCTGGCGGAGGCGCTGACAGCGACTCGCGAAATTTCGCGACGGGTCCTGGAGCCACTCGGTTTCGATGGTCTGCGGGCGGTTCGAACCGTGCCCGGTGATCCTCAGACGAACCGCCATGAAACGAACATGCCCATTGGTGGAATCTTTTGGCACATCTTGGAATTGGAGCTGCTTTGCCGCGGGCGTGTGCTGCAGCGACTGGAAGACGAAAAGGCGCGAGGTTAGAGAATGAGAAAGATGGTTTTAATCTGTTTGCTCTGGATGCTCAGCGGCGTCTGTGCCATCGCGCAAACATCCCTGATAACTCCGAACTATCACGTGCCGCTCCATGGACATGGGCGGTACGTCACAACGCCGCAGGGACGAATCTACTACGAAACCGAAGGTCATGGTCCGCCGATAGTTCTAGTCGCGGGAGGTCCTGGAGGCAGCCATGCCGCATTTCATCCCTGGTTCTCACGGCTTGCTGTGCACCATAGGGTGATATATTTCGACAACCTGGGCCGCGGCCGCTCGGATCGCCTGAGAGATCCGAAAAAGTATACTATCGAGAGAGACATAGAAGACATTGAAGCTCTTCGCGTCGCCCTAAAACTGAAGACGATTACACTTTTGGGGCAATCCTACGGCGGGATGCCCGCACTGGCCTACGCTTTAAAGTACCCTGAGCTCACGGATCATCTGATTCTCTCTGATACGATTTTAGGGGCAAAAGGCTTTCAGCAGAATATCGACAGCTGCAATCACGAAGCGTCGACCCGCTTCCCCGAAACTTGGAAAAAGCTAGCCGCGATGCGAGCGAAAGGTATCAAAACTGGATCGGAGCAGTACGAGAAATTATACAGCAGGCCTACCGACGACCTTTACTGGTATCATCCGGAGAATAACGCTAAAATATTCCGATCCGGAGAAAAGATTGACGATTTAAATAATGCAATTTATTATGCCATGGTAGGGGACGACCCAGAGTGGATCGTCGGTGGCACGATAAAGGGCTATGACCCGCGTCCTGAGATGAAAAATTTAGCAATTCCTACACTCATTTGCGTCGGCCGGTTTGACCGGGTCGCATTGCCGGAGATTGCGCAGGAAATCAAGGACGATCTTCCGGCTCATACTTCGCAACTTGTTGTTTTCGAGCGCAGCGGTCATTACCCTTGGATTGAGGAATCCGACCGCTATTTCAAGATAGTCTCTGCTTTTCTAGACGGAAGTCATCATGCCCAAAAACTCTGAAATCCGAAAAGTCCTTGTCATCGGCAGCGGCCCAATCATCATCGGGCAGGCCGCTGAATTCGATTATGCCGGGACACAGGCATGCCGCTCGCTGCGCGAGGAAGGCATCTCCGTGGTGCTGGTCAACTCCAATCCGGCAACGATTATGACCGATGCCGAGACGGCGGATGCGGTGTATATCGAGCCGTTAAACGTTGAGTTTTTAGAACGGATCATTGCCAAAGAGCGGCCTGATGGTCTGATACCGACACTTGGCGGTCAAACTGGTCTCAACCTGGCGACTGAGCTGGCAGAGGCGGGCGTTCTGGACAAGTACGACGTGAAGCTGCTGGGGACGCCGCTTTCCACAATTCGGAAAGCCGAAGATCGGGAGATTTTTCGGGCGTTGATGCAGGAGATCGGTGAGCCTGTGCCTGAGAGCTGGATCATCGAAGACGAGGTCGCGCTGGAAGTGCTTTCACGAAACGAAGAGGCCCCTTGGCCGCTGATTGTCCGCCCTGCCTATACCCTGGGTGGGACAGGCGGTGGTATCGCACGGACCCCGGCACAGCTGATCGAAATCGGGACCCGTGGCCTCAAATTATCTCCCCGGCATCAGGTCATGGTGGAGCGGTACCTTTCCGGCTGGAAGGAGATCGAGTATGAAGTCATGCGCGACTCCGCCGACACCTGTATCACTGTCTGCAACATGGAAAACTTCGACCCGATGGGGATGCATACAGGCGACTCCATCGTTGTTGCTCCTTCGCAGACACTTTCAGACAAAGAGTATCAGATGCTGCGTACCGCGGCGCTGAAGATCATTCGTGCTCTGGGGATCGAAGGCGGCTGTAACGTTCAAATGTCATTAGACCCAAAATCTTTCGCCTATTATATAATCGAGGTTAACCCACGTGTTTCCCGATCGTCGGCCCTGGCGAGCAAGGCAACGGGCTATCCAATTGCTCGTGTCGCGGCGAAGATTGCGATTGGCCTGCATCTCGACGAAATCCCGAATGCTGTGACGCAGAAGACCCTTGCCTGTTTCGAGCCGGCGCTTGATTATATTGTTGTGAAGATCCCCCGCTGGCCTTTTGACAAGTTTACACGGGCGGACCGGCGGATTACGACGCAGATGAAGGCGACCGGGGAAGTGATGGCCATCGACCGCAGCTTCGAGGGTGGTCTGATGAAAGCAATCCGCTGCCTGGAAATCGGCCAGATTGGCCTGCGCCCTAAAAACGCCGATCTGCTCACGGAAATGGAGATCGAAAGCGGCCTGATCGAGGCGACCGACCAGCGGCTGTTTTTGATTGCCGAAGCCTTTCATCGGGGAATGCTCGTCAGCGAAGTCGCCGATTTGTCGGGTGTGGATCCTTGGTTCCTTACTAAAATTCAGCGCTTGGTCCAGCTGGAAGAGAAGCTGCGCAGTCACTGGCAGTGGTACCGGCCTTCTGAACCGCTCACCCCCGAGGCTCAGGTTTTGCTGACGGAGGCAAAGCATAAGGGCTTCGCAAACCGTCACCTGGCAAGTCTATTTTCCATCCCCGAAGCTCATGTCACAGGCTGGGTTCGAGAGATGGGCCTCTCACCGGCTTACAAGATGGTGGATACGTGTGCGGCGGAATTCGAGGCGGCGACTCCCTATTTCTATTCCTGCTACGAAGCGGAAAGTGAAGCGTAGGCTATGACTGAGATTATGCCGCTGGTAGCCGTGATTATGGGCAGCAAGTCCGACTGGGAAACGATGCGCTCCGCCGACGAGATTTTGACACAGTTCGACGTGCCGCATGAGTGCGGAATTGTCTCCGCCCACCGGACGCCGCAGCTGATGGGGGAGTTTGCCCAGACTGCAGAGGGCCGCGGCCTGGAAGTCATCATCGCCGGAGCGGGTGGGGCGGCGCATCTTCCGGGCATGGTTGCCGCGCAGACGCTGGTCCCTGTGCTCGGCGTTCCCGTTCAGAGTCAGGCACTAAGCGGGCAAGACTCGCTCCTTTCCATCGTCCAGATGCCGGCGGGTATTCCCGTCGGCACTCTGGCCATCGGCAAAGCTGGGGCGACCAACGCCGCACTGCTTGCGATTGCGATCCTCGCCAACACCCGGCCCGAGCTGCGCGAGAAGCTAAGACGGTTCCGGCAGGAACAGACCGAAAAAGTGCTGGGAGATGTTCTGCCTTGACTCACCACGCAATCTCTAGTCCTGTTCTTCCGGGCGCGACCATTGGCGTCCTTGGTTCCGGACAGCTCGGACGAATGTTTGCGCTGGAAGCCCGGCGTATGGGCTACCGGGTGCACACGTTTTCCCCGGATACAGATACGCCAACGGGGCAGGTCGCAGACCGGGAAGTGGTGGCGGCCTACGAAGACTTGGGAGCAGTACGGGAGTTCGCCAGACAGGTTTCCGTAGTGACGTTTGAATTCGAAAACGTGCCGGCGGCGACGGCTCAAGCAGTCGCAGAGATTGTGCCGGTCCGCCCTGGCGGAGAAGTCCTGCATATTGCCCAAAACCGGCTGCGGGAGAAGACCTTTCTCGCGAATCAAGGGATTCCCTGTGCGCCGTTCCATCATGTGAGAACCCTCTCCGAACTTGAATCTGCCCTGGCTAAACTGGGCACACCGGCAATACTCAAGACCGCCGGTTTTGGATACGATGGCAAAGGTCAGGTGCGAATTCATAATCGAAGCGAGGCAGCATCAGCCTGGGAAACTCTCGGCGGAGAGGAGTGCGTTTTAGAGGGATACATTTCCTTTGATCGTGAAATTTCGCTTGTCGCCGCCCGCGGAATCAATGGTGATTTTGCCCATTATGGCCTGATAGAAAATCAGCACGTCGACGGTATTCTGGATCTGTCCGTCACGCCGCCGCTGCTAGGCACCGAGCAGGTCAATATCGAGGCCGAAGCCATTGCGATTACTCGTTTGATCCTTGAGGCACTTGACGTGGTCGGGACGCTTTGTGTCGAGTTTTTTCTGACCTCCGACTGCAAGCTGCTGGTCAATGAGATCGCACCTCGCCCGCACAACTCCGGGCATTTGACGCTCGACGCTCATGTGACCAGCCAGTTTGAGCAGCAGCTTCGGGCAGTCTGCGGCCTGCCGCTGGGTTCGACTGAGCGGCTGCGTTCGGCGGCAATGGCAAATCTTCTGGGAGATCTCTGGGAGCAGGGGACGCCTAACTGGGCATCGGTCCTCGCTTTGCCAAATCTTAATTTACACCTGTACGGCAAAGAAGATGCACGCCCTGGCCGCAAAATGGGACATTTGACAGCTCTCGCAGAGACGCCGGAAGAAGCTTTGCAGCGGGTACAGGCTGCGCGCCATGCTCTATTGAGTCCATCCCGCGCCCTTCTGCGCCTACTTCAATAATTCGTCAACTTTCCCCTATTTATGGCTTACTTCGTGATTCAGGCAGGACTTCTCTTTTAACCTCGCTAATTCTAGTCTATAAACATAGAGGAGTGATCACACCGTGGTACAAACAACAAGTGAGCGCAAGGCATTGATCGTCTGGGGTGGCTGGGACGGGCACGAGCCCGAGCAGGTTGCCGCCATTTTTGAGCGGGAGCTGACGGCCAAAGGCTTCGAGGTCGAAGTCGCGACGACGCTGGATGCTTTTCTCGACGGTGAAAAGCTCAAGCAGCTTTCACTCATAGTCCCGATCTTTACCATGAGCCAGATTTCGAACGAGCAGTTTCAGCCGGTGCAGGAAGCTGTTCTCAGCGGCGTTGGTCTCGGCGGCTGCCATGGGGGGATGTGCGATGCATTTCGCGAAAACACGGAGTGGCAGTTTATGACTGGCGGGCAGTGGGTTTCTCACCCCGGAAACGACGGTGTAGAATATACGGTTCGAATTACGCAGCCGGATCACTTTATCACGGCCGGGTCGGTCCCCGAGTTTTCCGTGAAGAGTGAGCAGTATTATCTGCACACGGACCCGTCGAATCAAGTCCTCGCGGTGACACGTTTCCCCGTCGCCGACGGACCACATGTCCCAAATGGCTCTTTCGATATGCCGGTCCTCTGGACCCGCATGTACGGCAAGGGACGCGTCTACTATAATGCACTTGGGCACCATGCCGATGTAGTTGAGCAGCCTGACATTCTGCCGCTGATGGTGCGCGGACTTCTCTGGGCTGCGCATGCAGAAGAGCTTGCAAAATGAATAATCCTCGCGTCCACTGCTTCTTTCTGTTCCTGCTTTTGTTGTCATCGATTGGAAGATCACAGAGTGCCTCGATCTCTTCCCCGGCACTCATGCTGTCAGTCCCCGATAGCGGGTGGCGCCTGTGGCCCGACACAACGGCCCCCTGGCAAGCGGACCAGGTTTACTTGCCCGGAGAAAAGGCGCTGTCTTCTCTGCCGGAAAAGGAACCCTCGGGCGGCTGGAAGGTGCTGTCGGCGGCGCAGGGAATCCCTGTCGTGCTTCCTTCGACCGTCGAGCAGCATTTCTGGGGTAAGTTCGGACTCCGTCCCTATCAGAATGAGTATCTTTATGAAGGTGAGGACCACCAGGTCCAGAACGGAAACTACAAAGGGGTCTCCTGGTGGTGGACGCCAGTGACGGTTCCGGCCTCGTTTGCCGGGAAAACGACTATTCTCCATATCCGCGGGGCACGTCAGCGGGCGGAAGTCTATCTGAACCAAACACTCGTTGGCTATAGCCTCGTGTCGGAGACTGGTTTCGATTGTGATGTTAGCCGAGCAGTCAGGCCGGGACAGATCAATCAGCTGGCGATCCGTATCACCAATCCCGGAGGGCGCTTAGACTGGGGCGACTGGGACACCTATCAATGGGGCCAAACAAGTCTCTTTCTCAGTCACGGCTTTGGAGGTCTGGACCGAGCCATCACTCTCTCCGCACATTCTCCTGTCTATCTAACCGAGGCATGGGTACTGAACACGCCGCAGCCGCGGACAATTCAGGCCCATGCTGTGCTGCGAAACGGCACTGGGCAGAGCGTTTCAGGGACGCTGCGCCTCTCCATTCTCAACCCCACGACAAATGCTGTTCTGGCGGTAAAACTCGTCCCTGCCTCACTGGCTGCTGGATCAGATTTGCCATTGGAGACCACTCTGACCTGCCCCACTGCAAGTCTCTGGGACATCAATTCTCCGTCCCTCTACCGGCTGCGCTGTGACTGGGTCGGAGCAAAGTCAACGGATTCGCGGAATGTAACTTTCGGGTTTCGCTGGTTTGCGCCGGAGGGAATCGGCACGAATGCCCTCCTGCGGCTGAATGGGCAGCGGATTCGTATCTACTCCGCGATCTCCTGGGGATTCTGGGGCCTGAACGGGCTGTGGCCGACACCGGCGCTGGCAATGAAAGAAGTGACACAAGCTAAAAAGCTTGGCTTGAACTGCCTGAATTTCCATCGTAATATCGGCAGGGCTGAAGTGCTTGACGCTCAGGATCGTCTGGGCCTGCTGCGCTATATGGAGCCAGGCGGGGGACAGTTTGCGATCGGTCCACATGCGCCGACCGACAGCGGCGAGGCGATAACCTCCGGCGAAAAATACATGGAGCAGAAGATCCTCGGCATGATACGCGACGCTCGCAGCCACCCTTCGCTGGTGATGTATGTCGTGCAGAACGAAGCGGATTTTGATCTGAAAAACCCACGTGTCTTTTTCTTGTTACGACGAATGCATCGGGAAGACCCTTCGCGAACGATCGTATTGAAAAGCGGTATATCGACAAAGGGCGAAGCATGGATGAAGCCGTTTGACGACGCGGTGTACTCTGACCAAGGCGATGGTTATTCCGGCTGGTCGGATGCCCACACGGTCGGCTACCCAGATGCCGTCTGGCAGGACGACGATTATAAGAACCCGGACGATTTTGCCTATCGAAGTACGAATATGAAGGAGATTGTCGACTGGGGGGAGATGGGTGGATCAGGAGTGCTGGATAATCATGCACTCATGGTCTCACAAATCAAGGCCGCAGGCGGGAAAAGTTATGACCTCAGAGATCATCAGGAATTGCTGGACACCTACAATGAATTTTTAGACAAATGGGGTTTCCGGGCGGCCTTTCCGACGGCAGGCGCACTGTTCCATTCGATTGGGAGCAAACAATATGACTACTGGGGCAACTTGGCAGAGAATGCGCGGCTCTCGGATGCTAACGATTATGTGACGATGAGTGGATGGGAGACGACGGCAATCGAGGACCATTCTGGCCTGGTGGATAATCTACGGAATTTCCACGGCGATCCTTCTGTGATCCAGGAACGGCTGGCACCCATTCTGCCCGTCGCCAAACCGCGCCACTCTGTGCTGCGTGCAGGCGAAGCGGCGACGCTCGATCTCTACTTACTGAACGAGACGAATCGACCTGTATCTGGCCTGCTGAAGCTCTCTCTCACCGATCCGGCGGGGCGCACCCGCCTGCTGGGAAATTACCCGGCTCCTGTGTTTCTGAAAGACCAGTTTGTTTACCCGGTCAAGGCTGGGGTCGCTACTCCAGCGCTGACTCAGGAAGGGGTGTACCATCTGACGTTCGCATTTGCAAATCCCGCCGGGGCGAAACAGGTACGCGAACTCCGCGTTGTGGGAGTGCGCCGTCTGCCAAACCTCCAGATCGGAGTGCTTGGCAGCGCTCTGGAGAAAGAGATTTCGGCATTGAGCGGAGTCCGTGCCGAACCCTACCGGGCAGAAGGAAAATACGATGCGCTTGCGATTGCGGGAGGACTCCGGGGTAGTCTTTACATCACTGCCGATACGGTTCTAAAAACGCAGGATTCCCACCTGTATCAGACCCAGCGATACGGCCAATCGGCCGACACGAATTTTGTGATAGCCGGGCTGAAGCCCGGTTCGGTATCGGTGACCCTACTGTTTGCGGAAACTTATCAAACACAGCCGGCCCGGCGAAAATTTGATGTATTGATTAATGGTCGACAGGTGCTGCATGACTTTGACATTTTCGCGGAAGCCGGCGGCAAAAATATTGCTCTCCAGAAGACTTTTACCGTTGATGCGCCGCAAGGTATCGTCGAAGTCAAAGCCGGAACTGTTGCGGCGGACAATGCCACATTTGCCGCGATCAAGGCGGAGGATGGTAAAAAAGTAATCGCTGTTTATTTCGGCGATACTGCGTACACCGACAAAAGTGGCCAGTTGTGGCAGCCGTATCAGACTCCCGATCTGCTGAACGAAGCCATACTTGCCCGTGTTCGACTCGGAATGCCCCTGCTAATTGATACGCAGGATGATCATGTCGCGGACCAGGAGGCCCGGCAGCTTGCGGCGGCGGGAGCATTTCAATACGCAGGCCTAGTCGGACGCTCTCGTGCACCCTGGATGGGGTGCTGGTATTTTGTGAGGCAGCATCCGGTCTATGATGGCTTACCCGTGAACGAAGCCATGAAGAGTGACTACCAGGTAGGCACTTCAGGAGCCAATGGGCTGCGCGTGGACGGAAAAGGGGTCGAGATCATCACTGGTTTTGGGCGAGACCATGACCGCAGCCTCGGGGCAGGGACGTTCACTGCCCCTCTGGGGAGGGGAACAGTGCTGTTCCAGTGCATGCCGCCGATGCATCCCGCGATGCGGCAGAGATGGCTGGCGAATGCTCTGGCTTTTCTGGCAGCAAAGAAGGCTTTGCCATAAAGGACGGCAATTTGGAAATCGTTTTGTCCTCGATGGTCGGGGTTGCGGCTTATCCTCCCGGAGCAACGTTTGGGCCGCGAAAAATGCAGGACTGGGAGTTTGTCTGGCTGCTGCAGGGAGATGCAGAATACCTTCGAGGCGAGAGCACGACTCTCGCCCCGGAGGGCTCCTTTGTGCTCTGCCAGCCCGGAGAGACCGATTTCTTTCGCTGGGACCGAAAAAAGCGAACTCGACATGCCTATGTGCATTTCCAGATACGAAATCCCCCGAACAACTTATCTTTATGGCCTCTAGTACGGGAGTCGATGACGGACGATATTCTGAAGTCGCTCTTTCAGCATCTCCTCGCCTCTTTGGATCAGGGGGACACGGAGCAGGCGCAGCAGACGCTTCAGCTGATGGTCACGGTGTTTCGCACCGGGCAGCGGGGGATGGGCAGTCTGTCGCAGAGAGCCTGGCCGAATGCCGTCGAGCAGGTATGTGCGTTTATTTTTGCACGTTTGGAAGAAAATCCGGCGGCTCATCTCTCACTCTCTCAGCTTGCCGCTGCTGCGTGCGTGACACCGGAGCATCTTTGCCGCTTGTTTCAAAACTCTGTGGGGCACTCGCCAGTGAAAACGGTGCGCCTGGCACGACTGCA
>JANXMY010000226.1 GCA_025354405.1 Armatimonadota bacterium | reverse complement strand
TAGACAAAACGCTCCATACGCTCAAAAACACGGATCAGACGCGGGTTCGTGAGAATCCCTAACCGGACTGCAACATCCGGGTAAATATCCTGGACATTATAGACAAATGGGACCCGGCGGAGCCGGCTCAGGAGACTGGCGCAGACGCCATTAGTCAGCGGCGGCGAGGGAACGAACAGCAGATCGAATTTAGGCGCGAACAAACCGGCGAAAGTCGACAGCAGGTTGAATGATAGGTAGCTCAGCAGGCGGCCAATCACATTGCTCTTTTTGCTAGGCAGATACAGATAGACGCGCGTCATTGGAATGCTGCCGTGCAGCTCTTTGACCCAGAGCTTGCCCCGATACTTGTCCCAGATGCGGTTGGCATCATAGTGCGGCATGCCCGTAATGACACTGACTTCGTGTCCGAGAGCGACGAGTTGCTCCGCCAGCAAGGTCATCAAAATTGCGTTGGTCGCGCTTTCCGGCCGAAAATAAGTTGACAAAAATAAGATACGCATAGGCTCTTCGCTAATTCTTCCAGCGTTCCTGATTGACTTCGTGCATTTCTGTGAGAATCGCCGGAACGTCGTAAGCCTGTTTCCAGCCCGGATAATGCGACTGGAATTTGCCGTTGTCGCCGATCCACCAGAGGTGGTCCCCGGTCCGGTTTTGCTCCTGATACGTGTACGACAAACGCCTCCCGGCGATCTCTTCGCCCAGAGCGATCCCTTCGAGCATGGAGCAATTACTGAAACGGCCCCCGCCGATATTATAGACTTCGGCAATTCGGGGGCTGCGGAAAAACTGATCGAACGCCTGAATCAGATCGCTGCTGTGGATGGCATCGCGGACCTGCTTGCCTTTATACCCGAAAATTGTGTACGGGGTGCCGGCCATGATGCAGCGCATCAGATAACCCAAAAATCCGTGAAGCTGCGTGGCGGAATGCTGCGCACCGGTCAAAGTCCCCCCTCGGAAACAGGCGCAGCGCAGACCGAAGTACCGGCCGTACTCCTGGACAAGAATATCCGCCGCGACTTTGGAGGCCCCGAACAGGCTGTGCAGGCATTGATCAATGGACATATCCTCTCGGATCCCCTGCTCGTAGGTATGCCCCGATGCGATCTCGTAGCGCATCTCTTGCTCCACCAGCGGCAGGCGGTTGGGAGTATCCCCATAGACTTTGTTGGTCGACGTGAAAATAAAGACTGCCTCAGGGCAGTGCTGCCGGGTCGCTTCCAGAAGATTGAGCGTCCCGGCGGCATTCACATCGAAATCGGTAAACGGCTCCCGGGCCGCCCAGTCATGCGATGGCTGCGCCGCCGTGTGAACAATCAGAGAGATATCTTTGCCGTAGCGGGCAAAGATCGCCTGGATCGCGTCCCGGTCCCGGATATCGGGTGTGAGATGAGTATAATGCGCACCCAGTTTAGATTGCAGGTTTTCGACATTCCAGGCCGTGCTCGCTTCTGCGCCGAAGAAGACCTGCCGCATATCGTTGTCTATCCCGATGACATCCAGCCCCGACTGACCGAAATGCAGTGTTGCTTCCGATCCGATCAGTCCGGCGGAGCCGGTGATAATTGCAATGCTCATAGTGTTTCGATCCTCGCCTGATTCGTCGTAGCCGCGGCAATCATTGCCGCGACTGCATTCTCTACTTCCTCTACCGTAATTTGCGTCAGGCAGAGCGGTGCGCCATAGATACAGACATGGCAGCGGTCCTCATGGCCGCTCACCTGGCACGGGCTGCAGGGCAGCTCGCGCCAAACGAGAGACGTCTTGCCACCGGGGTGGAACCGATGGCGGCAGCTTGATCCGAAGATCGCGACGACCGGGCTGCCCATCGCCGCCGCCATGTGTGTCGGGCCGGAATCGTTGCCGATATAAACTTGACACAGCTCCATCAACGCGGCGGTCTGGCGCAGTGAGGTCTCTCCGATACTATTCAGGGCAGAGGGACCAATCTGGCTGGCCAATGTCTGTCCCATCGCCTGTTCCCCTGGACCGCCGAAAAGTAAGAGGGTCGCCCCATATCTCTTGTGCAACCGTCTTCCCAGCTCTGCAAAGTTCTCCAGAGGCCACTGCTTCAGCACCGAATGGCCTCCTGAGGGGCCGATTCCGATCAAGCAATCGCCTTCTTTTTTTGTTTCAGCCAGATACTGCGCCGCAAACATGCGGTCCGACGTGCTAATCCACAGCTCCTGCCGGTCGTTCGTCCCAGCAGCCCCTAAATACTCCACCATCTTCAGGCTATGTGCAATTTCGCTGCGTGGAGCCTCGTCG
>JANXMY010000146.1 GCA_025354405.1 Armatimonadota bacterium | reverse complement strand
ATAAGGTTAGTTTTCCTTGCAGGGGTTGGGTGACTTTAGGCTTTCGGAACCCACCCCGCAGCAAGCTGCGACCCTGCCCGAAACGGGAGGGTGAGGGGGTTAGTAACTATTGGGCGCTGTCGCTTTGACGATGCCTACATTCAGAGCAAAAAGCCACCTGCCTACACCTTCCATACCCTCCCGTTTCGGGCAGGGTCGCAGCTTGCTGCGGGGTGGGTTCCGAAAGCCTAAAGTCACCCAACCCCTGCAAGGAAAACTAACCTTATGACCGACCCCCGATTAATGAATAACCTGACTAAATGGGCGAACACACTGGCGCACTACAGCCTGGCGATACAGCCCGGCGAGCAGGTACTGATCCGCGTCGACGAAGCGGGCATCCCGCTGGCGAAAGAAGTCTACCGGGCGGCACTGGAGGCCGGGGCGCACCCCCATGTCCAGGTGCAAATCGATGGGCTGGACGAAATCTTCCTCACAACAGCTTCCGACACACAGCTGGGGTGGGTCTCGCCGATCAAGAAGTTCGAGTACGAAACGATCGACGTGCTGTGTGCGATAGTCGCCCCGACAAACACCTCCGCCCTGGCCGGAGTGGCTGCCGGGAAGCAGGCACAGACGCAGTCGGCCAGCGGCACGATCCGCAAATCGTTCTTCAATCGAGCCGCCGAGGGTAAGACGCGCTGGAACTTGACACTCTACCCGACCCCGGCGGCGGCGCAGAACGCGAAGATGTCGCTGGCGAGCTATGAAGACTTCCTGCTGCGGGCGATGTTTCTGGACAAAGACGATCCGGCGGCGGCCTGGAAAGAGTTTTCAGCCAAACAGCAGCGTTATGTCGACTATTTGAACGGCGTTCAAAGTGTACGTTTGGTCGCACGGGATACGGACATTACTCTGGGAGTGGCGGGGCGCACCTGGGTCAATTCCGACGGCCACAAGAACTTCCCCAGCGGCGAGATATTCACCGGGCCGGTAGAGAATAGTGTGAATGGAACCGTCCGCTTTACGTTCCCGACCGCACATCTGGGCCATGAGGTGGACGATGTCACGCTGACATTCGAAGCTGGCCGGGTGGTCAAGGCTGAGGCGGCGCAGGGGCTGGATTTCCTGACGGCCATGCTGGACAGCGATGCCGGGGCGCGAATTCTCGGCGAAGTCGCGATCGGCAACAATTATGGCGTCCAGCAGTTTACGCGCAACACGCTCTACGACGAGAAGATCGGCGGAACGTTCCACCTGGCCCTCGGCAATTCCTACCCGGAGACCGGCGGCACGAACGTGTCAGCGGTCCACTGGGACATGGTCTGCGATATGCGCCCCGAGGCGGGAGGCGGCGCGATCTACGCCGACGGGGCATTGATCCATGCGAATGGGTCTTGGGTGATTTGAGCGCTCTTTACCGAATCGAGTAATCCACTGACACCACTGCCGTGATATTCTTATCCAGCGACGTTGTATCTTCATTGCCGCCGTCGGACTGCTGAGTGGAATAAAGAGGCGTGATCTGCGGGACGAACATCTTGGCGGCGCGAACTTCACCTAGACGGCAGCCGCTGCTGGCGGCGATCTGCTCGGCACGGTCGCGGGCATTCTTGGAGGCATCGGCCTGCATGCTGACCTTCAGCTCGCTGAGTTTAGTGTAGATGTACAGCGGTGTCTCCGATTTGAACGGGATGCCCTGGCTGATCAGCTCCGTCGACTGGCGCGAGAGGCCATCCACCAGGTCTACCGAGTGCGACTTGACTTCCAGTTTCTGGCTGAGCGTGTAGCCGATCAAGTGGTCCGTGGCGACATACTGGCCCGTTTTCGGGTTCTTGACCTGCTCGTAAATCGGCTCCTCGCTGACCGCATCCGGCACGACCTCCGCCGCCGGGACGCCCTTGGCAGTCAGGTAGTCGGTGACTTTCGTGACATTCGCCTTCAGCGGCCCATAGGCTCCGGCGATGGTCGGAGCGCTCTGGGTCAGGCTGCCGTTCCAGAGAATGAAGTCCGAGCGGATCGGCTTACGGGCTGAGCCGTTGACATGGATTAGCTCGTCTTTGCTCTTAATCCGCACCATGGAACGGGATAGGATCGCTGTACAAATAATCAAAGTCAGGCAGATACCAAGTGCAGCAACAAGCAGATAGATCGGTCGTGATTCGCGCAAAGTAAATCTCCTTTGTCCCTCTTTTTAGAAGAGGCCCGTAATTTGACCGGCGGCATCAATGTCGATGTCCATGGCGGCAGGCCGCTTTGGCAGGCCCGGCATGGTGAGAATGTCGCCCATGAGAGCGACGACGAAGCCCGCACCGGCGGAGAGGGTCAGGGCGCGGACACGCAGGGTGAAGCCGGTTGGGGCGCCGCGCCGGGTGGGGTCGTCGGTGAACGAATACTGGGTTTTGGCGACACACATCGGCAGCTTGTCAAAGCCGTGCGCTTCCAGCCAGGCAATCTGCTTTGTCGCCTCCGGGCTGATTTCGACGCTGTCCGCGCCATAGACTTTGCGGGCGAGGGTCTGCAGCTTTTCCACAATCGGGCGCGAAGCATCGTAAATGGGCTGGAACTGCCCCGGGGCCGTCTCGATTGCCTCGATCAGAGCCTGCCCCAGTTCCCGCGCTCCCTCCCCGCCACGTGCCCAGACGTCGTTGACGGCGACGCGCCAGCCTTTTTCCTGGCAATGAGCGACTATGGCCTCCACCTCCGCAGGTGTGTCCTGCGTGAACTGATTGACCGTGACCACGAACGGCACCCCGATCTGTCCGACATTCGCTGCGTGACGGTCCAGATTGGGCAGGCCGCGTCTTACAGCCTCGACATCTTCCCGGTTGAGCTGAGTTTTCGCGACCCCACCGTGCATCTTGAGGGCGCGGACCGTTGCGATCAGCACCACAGCGTCGGGCGAGAGCGCGGGCTGCCGAGGCGCCGCGACGATGTCGCAGAACTTCTCAAAGCCTAAATCCGATCCGAAGCCCGCCTCCGTGACCACATACTCGCCGAGGCGCAAAGCCAGCAGGGTGCCCAGGACACTGGAACAGCCGTGAGCAATGTTGCCGAACGGGCCGCCATGCACGAACGCCGGGGTGCCTTCGAGTGTCTGCACCAGATTGGGCTTGATCGCGTCGCGCAGCAGGGTGGCCATCGCGCCATGCGCCCCAAGATCAGCGGCAGTCACTGGCAGGCCCTTTGTAGTCTGGCCGACGACGATCCGGCCCAATCGCTCCTTCAGCTCTGCCAGTGACTCGGCCAGGCACAAAATCGCCATGACCTCCGAGGCCACAGTGATTTGAAAGCCTGACTCGCGCGGATAGCCGTTCGCCCGTCCGCCCAGCCCCACCACGATGTCCCGCAGAGCGCGATCGTTCATATCCAGGCAGCGCTTATGGGCAATCGTCCGCAGGTCCAGCCCCAGGGCGTTCCCCTGGTAGATATGGTTGTCGGTCATCGCCGCCAGCAGGTTGTTCGCCGCCCCGATAGCGTGCATGTCGCCGGTAAAGTGCAGGTTGATATCCTCCATGGGAATCACCTGCGCCCAGCCGCCGCCGGCTGCCCCGCCCTTCATGCCGAACACCGGCCCCATCGAAGGCTCGCGTACGGCAGCAATCCCCTTTTTGCCGAGCCTGCACAAGCCCTGCGCCAGTCCGATTACGACCGTTGTCTTTCCCTCACCCGCCGGGGTGGGGGTGATGGCGGTGACGACAATCAGTTTGCCGCGCGGCCCGCTTTTGTCCGAGAGCAACCGTTCCAGCGCTGGCTGGCTGATTTTGGCCTTGTCCCGGCCATACAGCTCCAGATCGTCGGGGGACAGGCCGAGCTTCGCGGCTACCTCAGTGATGGGCAGGGCGGTGACGGAATGGGCGATTTCCAGATCCGAAGGCATACTATTTTCTCGTTTCGTTCGTGTTTCTCTCTGGTGCTGCTTATTCGTGTTTTTTGCGGGTGCTCTGCAAAGACTTAGGAACCCACCCCGGCACTGCGTACCGACCCTACCCGAAACGGGAGGGTGAGCGGGAAGGCAATCGCAAGGATGTAATTTCTTGACAAGGCCGTTCGCCAAGTAAATGAAACTCACTGTCCACTACCCGCAAACCCTCCCGTTTCGGGCAGGGTCGCAACTTGTTGCGGGGTGGGTTCCTAAATCCCCTTACTCCCGCGCTTCATTCGGGTAAATCTTAATTTGGGATCCTTCCGCCAGCACCACGGAGTCCGGAAGGCGATTTTGCAGGAATTCCCACTGTGGGCCATACAGATGGGCGAAGCCGATCTTCATCTGGTAGTCTTCCACGGGATACAGCCGCCAGGTCGGGTGCCAGACCCGGAAGGAAGTCATCACGCCGCGGCGCGACAGATTAAACCCGGCCTCCTGCTCTTTGACCCAGTTCGCGAAACTGTCCTCCGACGGCTCCACAGCTTTCCCGAAGCCCGTCGCCGCGACCATCTGGGTCTGCCCGTCCACCGTGAAATCATAACGGACCCGCCGCCGCTCGCCAATCTCCGTGATGCGGCACGTCAGCGGAACCGCCGTGTACGGCTCATTATACAGCAATTTTGCCAGGCCGCAAACGATTGGGCTGGGAGCCAGCTCGCGCACGAAGACCACCCCGCGCCGGTCGCCCTGCCGCGCGTAGAAGCGCAGGTTAAACTCGGGGAAATCGCTGAGCGTGCGCGGGACGGGAACGCTCCACCCCAGCACCCGCGTCTGCTCGAAGTTGAACGCTACCAAGCTGCACCACGCGCTCCCCTCCCAGCGGTCGAGTTCCAGCCCCGGCGGGAGGTAAGGAGTCAGCACTTCGTCGGGGACAGCGTAGGAGAGAAGGATCAAGTCGGACCAGACGGCGGTGAGGAATGGGGTCATATAGGATAATTTCTAAAGTTCTTTCCAGGCTATGTCTTCTTCGGGCGTATTCCAAAGCCGGTGCATGGTCGCTTCAGAACCCGTTATTGTTGCCGTGGAAGCACTCTCCTTGTCCTCAAGATAATCTGCGCCAGCCTCACTGACTTCTGCATCTTGGCTGCGTAACGCGCGTTCAGCGAGGCGTTGCAGCAATGCACCATCTATTTGCTCGTAAAGTTCGAGCAACCTTCTGTATTGATCTGCCGTGCCATCAATAAGCAGTGGTTCTGATGCTTCTTCAATTTTGTCCAATACTGCCGCATGCGGCAAAGACAGTACAAAGTCACGCGGCTGCTGAAGGTCGCCATCGCTTGTGAAATGGCAGTACGCATAAAGGATCTCTGGCAGAAGCTGTAAGGCTTCTTCTGCCTTTAGGCCTCTGAGAATGCGCTGAGACATTCTGCCGATATGCGTGTTCTCACGAAGTCCCTGTCGTAGAAAAGCGACGTGGTCTATATCATCCGCCAAAAATTGCTGCATGGCACGTGTGTAAGCGATGCCTGCTTGATTATACGCGAAATGCAAGTCAGTCAGTTGATCCCAAACGCTCGTTTCTGTATCAAACTCAAACCACTTAAAACCGCTCATAGGTGATATTCTCCTACCCCTGCATCGTCGGCAGCCCAAACGCCCTCAGCCATTCCTGAAGTTTCGCGACACGCGCACTCTGCTCCGTTGGCAGCACGATCGGGCGGCCTCGGGTGTCTATCACCAATCCTATGACCCCGCCCTCGACTGTGACGGTGCGGGATTTGCCTTTGCCGGCGCCCACGTCGAAGCCTTTGGTGGGGGTGATGGTCGCCTCGTCGGTTTGGCCGTCGGCCATTTGCAGAACGCGGATTTGGCCGAAGGGGACGACTTCGGTGCCGCTGCTTTTGAAGGAGACGGTCAGGCACGGCTCGCCATCCTTCGCGACTCCGATGGGGGCAATGGCGTGGCCGAGCTTGATCAGACAGTCCCGCTCGAAGACCTGCGTGGCGGCTTCGGGCAGGATCGTGGACAGAACGCCGAGCTGGGGCATCATGAAGATGGAGTCGACGGCCAGCATGGTGAGGCCTTCGGGCAGGTAGGCATCGAGCATCATCAGGGCAGACTGGGCGCGGTGGGGAGCATGCGACAGAACGCCGCCGCTGCCGACGATCATATCCAGCTTCAGCATATCGACGGTGGTTTTGCCGGTCGCTTTATCCAGCTCCATGCCTGCCTCGGTCTGGCCGCCTTTGAGGCCGCGGGCCAGGGACTTGTGGTGATCGAAGGCCAGCCGCAGGGCTTCGCGGGCGACGGCCTGCTCGATCTGCAAGTCTTTCAATGTCTGCGGGATAGTCGTGGGCCGGATCATCTTGTTGCGGAGCTGGTTACGCAGGTAGGCATCGTCGGCCACGAAGGGAATCCAGCGGGCGATCATCGGCAGGCCCGCTTCGGTAAGGACGTTGCAGATGGAGTACGACATGCCGAGGTTGGCCGAGACGGTGCGGACAAAGTTTTTTTGGAACACCGAGAAAACGTCCGTGGTCGCCCCGCCGATATCTACGCCTAATACGTTGATGCTGCGCTCGGCGGCGATTGTCTCCATGATCTTGCCGACGGCATTGGGAGTCGACATGATGCCGGAGGAGGTCCAGGTCATCAGCTTTGCGTAGCCGGGGGCCTGCTGCATGACATGCTCCAGAAACAGCTCGTGGATCGCTTCGCGGGCGGGCCCCAGATTTTCGCGGTCTAGCGTGGGCCGCAGGTTCGCCACTTCGCGCAGGTCTACCACATCTGCGATGATCTCCTCGACGGCCTTATGTGCCTCGACATTCCCGGCATAGATGACTGGCAGCTTCAGGCCGATCCCCAGGCGCGGCTTCGGGTCGGCGGAGCGCAGCATCTCGGCCATCTCCGTCAGGTGGGTCACTGTACCGCCGTCCGTACCGCCGGACATCAAAATCATGTCGGGCCGCAGTGCCCGGATCCGCTCGACTTTCTGATAGTCTTTGCGTCCGTCGTCCACGGCAATAACGTCCATGATGATCGCACCGGCACCGAGGGCCGCTCGCTGGGCCGACTCCGCGCTCATGGACTTGACGACTCCCGCCACGGTCATCTGCAGCCCGCCGCCTGCCGACGATGTGCTCAGGTACATATCCACCCCGCTGCCATCAGGACGGGTAGGGGTAATAACCTTGCCGTTCTCGTCGAGGATCGTGCGCCCGGACAGCTCTTCGATCTCTCGGGCGGCATTAGAGACGCCCACGGTCACATCGTCAAACGGTGCTTCGACTGTGGTGGGGGCTTCGCCGCGCGTGGTGAGCCGGTACTCGTTGCCCTGCTTTTCAATCAGAATGGCTTTGGTAGTCGTGCTGCCGCAGTCGGTGGCGAGGATGGTTTGGATGGGTACGTTCTCAGGCATGGGTGTTCCTATCGTCTCGATCAAATTCTGCGTGATAACAGCAAATATCTGTGCCAGCGTATAGTGTTGCCGACTGATGCTACGCCGGGCTTTCGGAACCCACCCCGCAGCAAGCTGCGACCCTCCCGAAACAGGAGGGTGAGCGGGAAAGGATTTGTTGAGTTTTGCTTACTTGACGCAAGCTCTTGGAAGCATATCACTAAGATCATTAAACCCACCGTCCATCACACGTTCACCCTCCCGTCTCGGGAGGGTCGCAGCTTGCTGCGGGGTGGGTTCCAAAAGTCCGGCATACCTTCATTCCCTAAAACGGAGGCAGTATTTCTGAATGAGAGATAGCCTCACGCCTCCAGCACCAATGAATGGATAGAAGCGTCAACAATCCCCCAAATGCCATGATAACAATTGCGATTTCGTTGAGTGCTATTTCTTCGAATCCATATGGATAAACATCCTGCGCTCGCGTCAAACCGCTCCAAGCTATGGAATGCGCTTGCGGCCACGCTAAGTTATGGGAATTCAGCCGCAGGATCGCTCCGATGATCATAAGAAAAAGCCCTGTCGCAATACCGATTCTAGGTGTCATAGTCGCCTGATCTGTTTTTCTCGCAGTTTGCAGAAACTGCCATTACTAGATAGAAATTTTATGCGGCAAGCAGTTCAACCCGGTTCACCTGGCTCAACCGCGCCGCATAACGGAGTAAGGCAAGGATATCTTCACGCTCCAAATCTTCGTAATCCGCGAGGATATCCTTGCCGTGGCAGATCGGTGGGTTGATTGTGATGCGTTCGTTCAATTCATTCCACTGACGTAACGGGCAAGATTACCCGGATTGGAAATCCGGGTCTTTGGTAAAGCGATTGTCTACTGCGTAGACATAAGAACAGACAGAAGAATTACCGCTACGGTCCTATTCTCTGTCCGCCCTGCGGACACTCGCACTTGTACAGACCCGGATTTCCAATCCGGGAAATCCTGCGCACAAACAATTGCCGCTTTTATTCTTAGTCGCTTTTATTCTTAATTGTAGCACACCCAGCCCCCAAAGTCGGAACCCATCGGGCTTTGCCGGTGTTGGCTAATTATGCCTGTTTTGGAAACACCACCGGATTCGGTTCGAGAGACGCTGCGCGGCCGGTCCAGCAGCACGGATTATACGCCGGAGCCGCGTTTGTCGCTGCAAACGGACATCGCGCTTGACGGCACTTTTGGCGAGCGATGGCTGATTATCGACCAGACCCACCTGCGCGTGGTGACGCCGTCGGTGGATGGGCCGGCACGCGTCGACTTCGAGGCCCCGCTGCGGGACATCAAAGAGACGCGGGCAGATTCGCTGGTCGGCAGCGGGGCGTTGCGGCTGGTGATGCGCGACGGCCGCGTTATCGAGGCGGTGCGCTATACGCTGGCCCTGGCCCCGGCATTTATTACGGCCTCTCGCGTGCTGGAATCCTACCTTAAAGACGAAGAGCCCTCGGATTCACTCCTGGCAGATTTAGACACCAAGAAGAACTGCCCGAAGTGCGGCGATCCGCTGCCCGATGATACCGCCGTCTGCCCAAAGTGTGTGGACAAAAAGGCGGTGATGCTGCGGCTCCTTGGCTACGCCCTGCCATACCGTTCGCAGGTAATCGTTATCAGTTTGCTGATGGTCGCCGGAACTTGGCTGGGCCTGGTTCAGCCGGAGTTCCAGCGCGTACTGACAGACCAAGTTTTGATCCCCAAGCAGCATATCTCCTGGATCGGGTACATCATTCTTGGCGTGATCGGGACGAGCCTGGTGAGCGTCGGCCTTTCCATCTGGCGCGGGCGGGTGGCGGCATGGCTGTCGAACCATATGGTTTACACGCTGCGGACCGAGGCCTACGACCGGCTGCAGTCGCTCTCGCTGGGGTACTTCGATAAGCGGCAGACAGGGTCGCTGCTGGCACGCGTTACCCAGGATGTTACCGAGCTGCAGAACTTTCTGGTGGACGGTATCCAGCTCTTTCTGATCAATGGCCTGACGATTATCAGCGTCTTGTTTATTTTGCTGCACCACGACTGGCAGCTGACCCTGCTGGTGCTGATTCCAATCCCATTGACCGCCTACCTGTCGCGCCGGATCATGAAGCTGCTCTGGGGCCGGATGCACCGGATGTGGCATATCCGGTCTGGTCTGTCGGCAACCATCAGCTCCGTGCTGTCGGGCGTGCGTGTCGTGAAAGCGTTCGCACAGGAAGACCGGGAGGCGGCTCGGTTCCGTCAGCGCAGCTTCAATCTGTTCGAAGCCGGAGTGGTGGTGGAGCAGTCCTGGGCAGTCTTTACCCCGATTATCGGGTTTATTACGACGATCGGTATCTACATTGTCTGGTACATGGGTGGCCTGCAAGTCTTCAACAACCCGAGCCTGACACATGGCATGACGGTCGGTACGCTGGGCCTCTTTCTGTCGTATATCTACCTGCTGATGGGGCCGCTGCAAAGCTTGACCCGTCTGCCGGACTGGCTGACCCGCTCCAGTGCTGCGGCTGAGCGTGTCTTCGAGATTATTGATGCCGAGCCGGACATCGCCGATGTCGCCAATGCCGCTTCCCTGCCGCACATGCAGGGGCGAGTCGAGCTGCAGCATGTCCGATTCTCCTACGACAACAATCAAAGCGTGCTGGATGATGTTTCCGTGGATGTTCAGCCTGGCGAGATGATCGGCCTTGTTGGTCATTCGGGTGCGGGCAAATCGACGATCATTAACCTGCTCTCGCGTTTCTATGATGTCAAAGATGGTGCAATCTTGATCGATGGCATCGACATCCGCAAAATTAAAATCTCGGATCTGCGGCGCCAGATCGGGGTCGTTTTGCAGGAGCCGTTCCTGTTCCCCGGTACCATCTCGGACAATATCGCCTATGCGAAGCCGGATGCTTCGCCGGAAGAGATCATGCAGGCTGCAAAAGCCGCCAATGCCCATGATTTCGTGATGCGTTTCCCGGACGGTTATGATACCTATGTGGGGGAGCGCGGGGCACGTCTTTCCGGTGGGGAGCGGCAGCGGCTGTCGATTGCCCGGGCCATTCTGCACGACCCGCGCATTCTGATTCTGGATGAGGCAACGGCCTCGGTAGACACTGAGACCGAGAAGCAGATCCAGGAAGCCATGGCCCGCTTGATCCAGGGCCGCACGACCTTCGCGATTGCCCACCGCCTGTCCACGCTCCGAAATGCCAGCCGCTTGATGGTCATGGAGCGGGGCAAGCTGGTAGAGCTGGGGACACATGACGAGCTGCTCTCAAAGCCCGAGGGCGTCTTCCGGCGGCTGGTGGATATGCAGCAGGAAGTCAACAAGCTGAAAGATAACTATGTCGACTGATAACAGCACACAAGAAAAAAATAAACAAGAAGAAAATAAACAAGAAGAAAGCGAACAAGAAGACAACCCGTTTGCAGTCCGCTTTCTTGACCCAAAGCAGCTGACGCTCTTTCGGCGCGATCCGTTGGACTCGCTTGTGCGCCTGACATTGACCGGGGACCGATCCTGGCGGGACGTGCGCATCGCCTGTGCCTTTCCGTTTTCTAACCCGAGCAACTACATCGGCCTGCGGGATGGCGAAGATAAAGATATCGGGATGATGACGACGCTGGATGGTCTCGACGAACAGTCGCGGGCGATTGTCGAAGGCGAGCTGGAGCGACGCTATTTTACGCCGAAAGTGCAGCGCGTCGTGACCGTGGAGGAGCAGTTCGGCGTCGTCACCTGGGAAGTCGAAACCAACCGGGGGGCACGCCGCTTCCTGGTGCGCAATCTGCGGGATAACGCGTTCCCCCTCGGCCCAAACCGCGTGATGATGACGGATACAGACGGCAACCGGTTTGAATTCCCGGATGTCCGTTCCCTGGGGCCAAAAGCCTACTCAGTTTTATTGAAAGTTCTGTAAGGAATAGGTTATGATTACGCTTGAAGAGCTTCGTACTATACCGCTTCTCGCGAGTTTGGATGAGGCGGGCCTCCGGAAGATCGCCGTCTGCGCTGCAGATGTACATTTGGTGAAAGGGGAGTGGCTGATCCACGAGGGCGAGCAGCCTGACTTTTTTCTGCTGCTTTCCGGTGATCTGGAGCTCTCCAAGACGGTGTCCGGAGCTGAGCAGGTCATAGGGACGTATCAGGCAGGGAGCTACTTCGGCGAAGTTCCTTTGCTGCTGGGATCTGCCGCCCTTTCCAATCTGCGGGCGCTGAACGAGGCCCGTGTTCTCCGGCTGGACGCCGCCGGCTTCAGCACTCTTCTTTCGACTTCGGAAGCACTGGCGGCAGGGATTGTGCGAACGATGACGGAGCGCGTCTCTAACCTGCAGCGCCTTTCTGTGGAAACGCCCCATCAAACGACACTGATTATTGGACATCCTGCCGACCTCGCCTGTTACGATCTGCGCCAATTTCTGTCCGGCAACCGGTTTGACTTCCGCTGGCTTGATCCCTCTGACCCCGCTGCGTCTGAATTGATCCCTGCAAGCGTCTCAAATGGCCCATATCCTGCAGTCGTATTTGCGGATGGCACCGTGATTCGAGAGCCTTCGACGCGGGAGATTGCGGACCGCCTAGGCCTGCAGACTGCGCCTCGCCTGCGGCGCTATGATGTGGTGATTGTCGGCGGCGGGCCTGCGGGGCTGGCCGCCGCCGTTTACAGTGCGTCTGAGGGCCTCCGGACGCTTCTGGTGGAGCGCGGGGTGGCTGGCGGACAGGCCGGGACAAGTTCACGGATCGAGAATTATCTGGGGTTCCCCACGGGCCTTTCCGGTGGAGAGTTAGCGGCACGGGCTTTGCAGCAGGCACGCCGCTTCGGCACAGAGGTGGTGGTCACCCGCACGGTCGAGGAGGTTCTTGTCGGGCCTAACTCGACACGGATCACCCTTGACGGAGAGGAACCCGTCGAAGCGGATACGGTGATTATCGCCACCGGAGTCGCCTGGCGCTCACTGTCCGTGCCGGGTGCGGAGGCACTGATAGGCAGGGGGATTTACTACGGAGCCGCTCGGACTGAAGCCATGGGAGTCCGTGACAAAGATGTTTATCTGATTGGCGGCGGCAATTCGGCGGGGCAGTCGGCGCTGTTTTTCGCTGACTATGCCCGGCAGGTGACACTGGTGATACGAGCCTCCTCCATCGAGAAGGGAATGTCTCAGTATCTGATCGCTCAGCTCGCGACAAAGGAAAATATTCGCATCGAGCTGAATGCCTCGGTAGAAGAAGTACATGGGGAGGGGCATCTGGAAGCGATTACGATGCGCCGAGGAGCGGCTGCAGGGCAGCCTGAGACGCAGCGATACCCAACAGATGCGCTGTTCGTGTTTATCGGGGCCGATGCTGAGACGCACTGGCTGCCGGAAGCCATCGCCCGCGATGAACGCGGCTACCTTCTGACGGGCGCGGAGGCGCAAGCTTCGGGGAAATGGGAGCTGGATCGCGACCCATATCTGCTGGAGACCAGCGTCCCGGGCATCTTCGCGGCAGGCGACGTGCGCCATGGCTCGATCAAAAGGGTCGCTTCGGGGGTGGGAGAAGGCAGCATGGCAGTCGCTTTCGTCCATCAGTATCTGGCTCAAATACCTGCTGCTCCAAAATCGTGAGAGTTCGTGCCAACAAAAAAGCCCTCGATGGAAACATCGAGGGCCTTTTTTATTTGTAAAGTTTGTGTTATATTGACTTGCGGCCGGTCAGGAACTGGAACAAGAATACAATAACAGCAATCACCAAGATAATGTGAATCAGGCCGCCACCAATGTGCGTCAAAAATCCGATCAGCCAAAATGCGACCAAAACTGCCCCAATAATATAAAGTATGCTTCCCATAAGCTCTTTCCCTTCAGTCTGGTATTCAGTTTTCCGCGAGTGCGGGTGATCCAAACTTGTAAAGTCTATATTCCCCTTTCAAGCTTAACTAAACCATTCAAATCCGCGGTCCCGTCCAGAGTAAGGCGGCCTTGAATGACGCCAGCATGGGAAACTATCAGGGGCACGCGCAGATGGGTTAGGTCGACGAGGGGATTTAGCTGGTCCAGTGCGAGATTGACCAGGGCGGGGGGGAGCGGAACGATGCCAAGATGGGCACTATCCGTTTGGAAATCCAGTTTCCCTGCTTCCGACGCGCTCGGGGTAAGTGTGCCAGTCAGCGCGGCGGTGGTTTGTATTCCCAGAAAAGCGACTGGGACACGGGCCTGCACGCCGCTCTCTGCCAGAGTCACGACGAGACCGGGCAGGAGTGGCTTGGTCTGCGCGAGATACGCCGAGAGATTGCTTTGCCCCAGGGTGGCAGTGAAACTCGTTGAGCCGATATGCTCCAGTCGCCGAGTTTCCGAGCTGAACGACACGTCTTTGGCATCGGCATTTAAGGTGTCCAGGGTCAGGCTGGGCCCAATCTGTACCTCCTGTCCCTGAATGTGTACGGCGCGTGCCCGGCCCCGGGCGAGGGCAAATGGGTCGCCGTCCACCTGCACGTCGTAACGCGCGGCGGGGCCAATCACGGATGGGAGAACATCGGCGATTTTATGTGCCGCCGTCTCCTGTACCGGGTGGCCGCAGCCGCAGGTCAATGCGCTCACTGCAAGCAGGAGGAGGACTGGCCTAAGCCTGTACGGTGGGATTTTTCGGGTCATATTCATTGGAAGCAATCACGCTGTCGGCACCAATGGCCTGAATGAAGGAAAATGGGAGGGCAGGGCGGCCGTGCAGAGCATTGTCCAGCAGTCCGGTAGCAAGCAGCAGGGACATGACTGTCAGTGAGACGGTGTCTACGACGACATCGGAGACCTTGCCGATTGCAGTCCCACTCTGGTTCAGCACCGGGCGACCGTCCAGCGACTTAGACGCTACCTCAGAGGGGTCGGCTGCCGGGGGCGAGGCGATCAGGACATCGGCAGCGGTAACAGTCACGGCGTCGCCTCCGACACTCTGTATCTGCTCAGCTGCTAAAAACTGATGCTTCGCAAAGAGTCCGCCGCGGTCCACCAGAAATCCGGCGACGCGACCAGTCCCCGTATGAAATACTACGTCGGCAATTCGCCCCAGCCGCTCTCCGCCGGTGAGTGTCATCACCGCCAGCCCGCCCAGCTCCCGCCCTGTCTTTGTTTGCATATTCTGATCCTCTAAGAATTAAAAATAGGGATACCATTAAACTTGTGTGCTCTTTGGCCCCTCGAAAATATCCGACAGCTCCCCGGCAACAGTCAGACGGGCCAGGCTGATTTCGTACAGCTCCAGCCCGACACCCGCCGCGACAAAAACCAGCCCGAGCAGTAGTGTGCCGACCCCCACCGGGCCCAGATGCGTGGCCCGGATCGAAAACAAAACGATCAGCACAGTCACGATAAACGAAAGCAGGGCCAGGGAGAGAAGGGTACTGGCGGCCCACATTGCCGTAATACGCCGGTGATACAGCCGCAGCTGCTCCCGAATATTTTCGCGCCGCGATGTCGCTTCGATCTCCGTGCGGTACTCCGCGGCTAGCTTACGCAGCTGATCGGAAATGCTGCTGTATTTCGAGGTATACCCAGAAAGCAGGATTGCCGTCGTCGTAATGAGGCCTACTGGAGCGACGACGCTGCCAATGGCACTGGTGACGCTGATCACGGTGGGGACTGTTTGCGGCATGAGGGGGCGGCACTCGATTTTAAGAGGGATTTAATTCAAGTGCTTCAATTAAAGCGTTTAATCGCCATTGCGACTTTGCCCATAATCGTCACGTCCGCTGAAAAAAGAGGGGAGTAGTCGGCGTTCTCCGGCTGCAGACGGACCATGCCATCGGCTTCCAAATAGAAAGTCTTCACCGTGGCCTCTTCGCCCAGAAGCGCCACCACGATGTCTCCGTCGACCGCTGTGCTCTGCCGGCGAGCCACGACGATATCACCATCGCCAATTCCTGCATTGCGCATAGAATCGCCGTAAACTTCCAGGGCAAACAGATCTCGACCCGACTGGTCACCCCGCCGAAGCAGGGAGACGGGCAGTGGCAGCATCTCCGGGTTTAGGGACTGCTCGGCCAGGATTGGCGTCCCGCCTGCGACCCGGCCCAGCAGGGGAACACAGACCGAGCGGCCCATGGCGACTTGTTCGCCCCCTTCCATCAGGTGCAAAGCCCGCTTGTAGCGGTCCCGCCGCAGAAAACCTTTGGCTTCCAGGCTGTCCAGATGCTTCTTAACGGTGCAGCTAGAGCTGAGGCTTACCTCGGCTCCGATCTCCCGAACCGTAGGAGCCTGCCCGCGCTGTTCGATATGAGTGCGTATGACTTGAAGGATCTGCCGCTGTTTCTCAGTGAGTGTGTTCATGGAGTAACCTTTGGAATAGGAATGAAATAAAAGCGAATAAAGATGAATAACTGCTGTTCAGTGGATTATACCACAGAACGGCGGAACCTACACAAACAATAGTTTGTTTTTCCTGGTATATGGGCACAATTGTCTTGACAGCTATCTGTATGTTGTGTATAATACCAAAGATGCAAACTAATGTTTGCTTGTATGCTATTTTGCGATGTGAGGAGATTTGATATGGTTCCACTGAGAATAGACGTGATTGATGCTCGCCCTGCTCTTGCCCCCCTGCGGCCCCGGCTGGTGCTCAAAGACTTCACTTCCAAAGATCTTACTTCTAAAAATTCAACTTCTGAAGCCTTCCTTCGGCGGCAGACGCGGACTAACCCGCTTCGCCGCTTGGAAAATATTTCCGCTCTTGCCGCCGCCGCCGCAGTGCTGCTCTATTTCATCATTAGCTTCGGTGTGTCTGTATTCCACACGGTTCAGTCAAGTTATTCCCTGGTGTCCACACCTACCATTCTGATGATCTCCAAAACCGTGAAGCATGGCGATACGCTGAGCCGCTTCGCCTCCCGCTACGGAGATTCTAACACCTATATCCTGGATCGTGAAGAGCAGATCGCGCGTGTCAACCATCTCTCTGGTTTCGCTCCGCTTCTTCCCGGCCAGCATCTCCTTATTCCCGTGACCAGTCCCACCGTAATTGCACAGATCGAGCAGAATTATCACCATACCCGTGTTGCTTCCCGGTGAGCTTTCGATCAGTCAGTGATCCTGTAAGACACAAAAAGGCCTGGCTTCTTACTGAGAAGCCAGGCCTTTTTGACGTGCAGCTCTACCGATCGGCCATCGCGGGGAGACGGCTCTTGTCTTTCTGGCAGACGGGGCACAGGGCCTCGCCGTAGTTGCGGACGGAAAGTTCCTGCTGGGCTTTGGTCAGGGCTTTTCCGCAGCCGAGGCAGGCGGGAGTGCCGGCTGGCCCGGAGACCGGGGACACTCCAGTTCTGATGGCAGGAGCGGGGCGCACCGACGGGGCGGCAGCCTCTTCTTCATCGCCAAATGGATCGTCCTCCGTCGCGTTGCGCAGCCCGCCGCTGACCAATGCCTCGAAGTCATCTTCGCCGTCTCCCGGCAGGGGAGCCGGGCGAGTTGCCTCTGAACGGACAGGTGCTGGGGCAGTCTCGCGGATCGGGGCGGGGCGGTCACGCGGCGGCGGCGGAGCCGAGTTGTAGCTTTCGCGGGGCGGAGCATTGTTGTAGGAGCTGCCACCATTGCCGCTCCCTCCGTTGTTGCCGCCGCCGCCATTTCCGCCTCCATACCGATTGCCGCCGCCCATGGGCTGCGGGCTGTCGGCGAAGCGTCCACCGGCGGCTTCATCCAGCTCCGGCGAGAACTGTGTTCCAAAGCCGCAGAGTGCCAGGGCACGGCCTACCGCCCCCGTCTCCGCTTTCTCCATGTAGTCGCCAAATCCCTTGACATCTTCCTTCTTGGTCCCCATCGACATCAGCTTGCCTTCGGCATTGTAGATGATCGCCCGGAAGACGGCGTACTGCTTTTCGTGGTTGATCTCGATCGGCTCCGTGTGGATGCCCCAATCAGGATGTTCCTGCCGGAACCAGACGATCCGGGCCGAGACGGGCAGATAAGACCGCCCGCCCTGCACTTTAATTAAATGTCGCTTGAAGTCGAAGGCCATTGTTTTCAGTTCCCCTTAAACCAGGTCAAATGTCAGTAGATTTTGCGAGTTTGCCGTGTCGAATTACTTCGCCAGTGCCACTTCGTCATCTTCCTCGGCGTCTTCTGGCAGAGCGGCCACTGTGCCGGCTGCAGACTGCCGAATCCGAGATTCCATTTCGGCCATGACATCGACATGCTCTTCCAGGAACTGCTTGGCGTTCTCGCGTCCCTGACCGATCCGCTGATCGCCGTAAGTGAACCAGGAGCCGGACTTGTTTGCGAAACCCAGCTCGATCGCCATGTCCAGAACGCCGCCCGAACGGGAGATACCCTTGCCGAACATAATATCGAATTCGGCCTGTCGAAAAGGCGGAGCGACTTTGTTCTTGACCACTTTCACTTTGACCCGGTTGCCGACCATATCCGTGCCCTGCTTCAGGGTCTCGACACGGCGGATGTCTAGCCGCACCGAAGCATAAAACTTCAGGGCTTTGCCGCCGGGCTGAGTCTCCGGGTTGCCGAACATGACCCCGATCTTCTCGCGCAGCTGATTGATGAAGATCACGACGGTGTTGGTCTTGGAGATGCTGCCGGACAGCTTTCGCATGGCCTGGGACATCATACGCGCCTGAAGGCCCATGTGGCTGTCGCCCATCTCGCCTTCGATCTCGGCCTTCGGTACCAGCGCGGCGACGGAGTCGACGACGATCATCGCGACGGCTCCGGAACGGATCAGGCCGTCGGTGATCTCCAGAGCTTCCTCACCGGTCGAAGGCTGCGAGACCAGGAGGCCGTCAATATCCACACCTAGATTGCGTGCGTATTCGGAGTCCAGAGCATGCTCGGCGTCGATAAAGGCGCAAATGCCGCCCGCCCTCTGTGCCTCAGCGACCAGATGCAGGGCAAGGGTTGTCTTACCCGAGGATTCCGGCCCGTAAATCTCCGTGATGCGCCCTTTCGGAATGCCGCCGACACCCAGCGCGATATCAAGGGCGATCGATCCCGTCGAGATCGCCTCTGTGACCGTGCGCTCGGACTGTCCGAGGCGCATAATGGCCCCTTTGCCGAACTGTTTGTCGATCTGCGCCAGCGCCATCTCTAAAGCTTTTTCTTTATCCAAAACTGTTTCCTCCCCACACCATATCTGCAAACGTCTGTTCGTAAACACTTTACTATACCTTACTTAACCGTGAAAGTCAAGAAAAAAGTCACTATTATTTTTACTTGCTTCGCCTATCATTAATTAGTAATAAGTTGATTTTTCGTGAGAGGGCGGGTTGACTCTGAATACAAGATGCGCTATACTATGTCACTCTGTCCAAAACAGTAATGGTCGGTTCGCCTCAAGGCGTCCCGGCACGGCGCGACGAGATTTGTAACTCCTCAAGATTTGCAGCACCTCGCGCGTCCAGCCCAAAATTAGAGGAGGAAACTATTTGCGAAACTCAAGCACGGCTCGAACCGTTGGCTACCTGTCCGTCGCCACCCTTTTCTCGGCGACCGCCCTGTCATTTCCCTTTATGTCCCTGGCCGCGCCGGGAGCTTCCGACGCCGGAACCCTGGGCGTAGGAGTCGGGACTGCATCCCCCACATTACTCTCTGATGCCCTGCTGACTCACACCCTCACGGTCTCCGTGGTGGATGGAAAAGCCCCGTCCCATTCTTTCGACACGGCCAAAGCGACCGTCGGTGAGGCTCTTGCCGCCGCCGGGATCTCTGTTGGCGGGGATGACCGCATCGTTCCCAAACCCCAAACCCCAATTTCCGCCGGTCTGAAGATAATCGTCACGCGTGTCCGGTTTGAGACTCAGACTGAGACCCAGACGATCCCCTTTAAGACGGTATTCAAAATGAGCCGTGAGGCTGCTCCCGGCCAGATCCGGCAGGGCCATCACGGCGCCGCCGGCATCCTGACCCGCACGTACCGCACCGGTGTCGTGAACGGGAAAACTACGGTACGTGACCTCGTTTCCACCCGTATCACGCGCCAGCCGCAGGACGAGGAAACGCTGGCGGGTATTCGTGTCCGCGAGGCACGCGCCCTGCCGTCCCGCTCTGGGAACTATGAGCGTATGCGCTGCTACCATATGGTCGCCACCGGTTACTCTCCCTACGAAGGCAGCTCTCAGGGGCTGTGTGCGAACGGCATGCATGCCGGGTACGGAGTCGTCGCTGTGGACCCGCGCGTCATCCGCCTCGGCTCTAAGCTCTACATCGAAGGCTATGGCTATGCGCTGGCTGGAGACACCGGCGGCGCGATCAAGGGCAATCGAATCGACCTCGGCCATACGACATTCCGCGAGGCCTCCAATGTAGGCCGCCGCCATGTCACGGTCTGGGTACTTTCCTCTTCCCGCTAGAATCCTAAGAAATGCAGTTCGAAACGCCCCGGCAGGTGCCGGGGCGTTTTTTTGTGAGGTACACTCTCCCTATGAACCTTTCCAGCCCCGCCGCCGTCTCCGCGCTTCTGAAACGCCACGACCTGCGCCCTCGCCGCCGCTTCGGCCAAAACTTCCTAGTGGACGGCAACACACTGGCAAAGATCGTCGCTGCCGGTCAGGTGCAGCCGGGGGATTGTGTGCTGGAGATCGGGGCCGGGCTGGGGGTCCTGACCGCCGCCCTGGCGGAGGCCGTAACCCCAACGGGCCGCGTCGCCGCCCTGGAGATTGATACGGACCTGCTTCCCGCTCTGGAGGAGACAGTGGGTCCGCTGGCGCAGGTAACAGTCGTTCCCGGCGATGCAATGGCGCTGGACTGGCCCGCGTTTTTGACTCAGCAGTTCGGCGACGCTCCCGTGCGGGCGATCGCGAATATTCCTTACAATATCACAACCCCGCTGCTGGCCGCGCTGCTGGAACAGCGAAACCGCCTAGTCTGTATCGTTCTGCTGGTGCAAAAAGAGGTCGCTATGCGGCTTGCCGCGAAAGCGGGGACCTCTGATTACGGGGCGCTGTCGGTGTTTGCTCAGTTCCACTCCAAAGTGGAGACCGTTGGCATCGTTTCCCGCCGCGTCTTCTTTCCCGCCCCCGATGTAGACAGCGCGATCGTCCGGCTGACTCCGCATCTCACCCCGATCGTTTCCGTCGCCGACGAAACCCTGTTTTTCGCCGTTGTTCGCGCTGCGTTCGGCCAGCGCCGCAAAGCCCTCCTGAATGCCCTCAGCGGCGACCCAGCACTGGACTGGACCCGCGAACAGGCCGCCTCCGCGCTGGAGAATGCTGCAATTGACCCCGGCCGGCGCGGGGAAACACTGACTCTGGAAGAGTTCGCGCGTCTGGCCGTGCTGCCGGAAGCTGCTTCGCAGTCTCGCGAGTGATTGAACGAGTGGTTGAAAACCACTCGCTAGGTAAAGCGTCCTTCGGACGACGGATTTGGACTCGGAAACAGAGCAGGTAATTGGTCTGCTTTCTTCACACCCGGAGGGTGCCTTACCTAGCGAGTGGTTTTTAACCACTCGTCCCTCCTAAGGTCGTCCTAAAGGTCGTCCTAAAGGTCGTCCTCTTCAGTCTCCAATCGCTGCTCCTCCAGGTCGAGTGTTCGCTGCAGGCGCTGCATCAGATCGTCGCTGATTGCTGACTGATCGCGCAGACTGACTACTGTTCGCCGCTCGGCGTCCACCACTTCACGGCGCAGGCGACGGTAGACTGCGGCACGCGTCTCATAGGATGCATCGGCACTGCCCTGGGTTCGTGCCCCGAATCGCTCCGTTCGGTTCGTCAAATGTTCGCGCAGGTCCGCCACAATTTCCTCCGGCAATGTCTCCGACTTTGCGATCTCCTCGAGCCGGGCCAGACCTGCTTGAGAGGTCTGGAGACGAGCGCTGGTCTCCTCATGCGTCACCCCTTTATCCTCTTTCATGTCCAGTTTTTTGATCAACACGGGAAGGCTGAGGCCCTGCAGAACAAGTGTAGAGAGTATCACGGTGAAGGTCAGGAAGATCAGCATATCTCGCTGTGGAAAGGGTGTGCCCCGATCGGTCAGCAGCGGAATTGCTAGGGCCGCGGCCAGTGAGATGCCGCCCCGAATACCGGTCCAGCCGATGACCGAAGCCTGCTGCCAGGGGGGAATCGTCCTCTGTCCCTTTCGGCTCAGCAGAACCGGCAGGGTACTTTCCGCCGCCACCCAGATGATCCGCGTGACGATCACGCACAGGCTGATGATCGCGGCGTCGAGGATCAGCGTCGACTGAGGGCGGCCTGTCAGCCGGTTCAGGATTGGATGAAGCTGCAGGCCGAGCAGGATAAAGAGCAGGCTGTTGAGGAGAAAGTCAATCATCCGCCACATCCCCGCAGTCTGCAGGCGGGTGGCGGAAGTCACAAAGCGCGGCACCTGACGGCCCAGATAGAGGCCGGTCGTCACCACCGCCAGTACTCCGGAAACATGCAGTGCCTCGGCGGGCAGATAAGCCACGAAAGGCGTGAGAAGTGAGATCGTACTCTCGACCAGCGGATCCGGTGTCAGGCGGCGGCGGCCCCAGCTGATACTGGCCCCTACGACGAGGCCGATGACGACGCCGCCAAAGCTTGCCAGCAGAAACTGAATGCCGCCTGAGAGCCAGGAAAATGTACCGGCGATGACTGCCGTCGCCGCCAGGCGGTACAGAACCAGGGAAATGGCATCGTTGACCAGGCTTTCCGCCTCAATGATCACCAGCAGGCGATGGGGGATGGGAAGCTGCTCTGCGATCGCTGCCACGGCCACCTCATCGGTCGGGGCGACGATGGCCCCCAGCACGAACGCCGCCGCCCAGGGAAGCGCTGGAACAACGGCATGCGCCGTCACTGCTACCAGCACAGTCGTCACGGCGACCAGCCCGATCGAAAGCAGGCCAATCGGGCGCAGGTTAGTTTTGATGTCCCGCCAGGAAAGCGTCAGCGCCTCGGAATAAAGCAGTGGCGGCAGAAACACCAGCAGGACCAGCTCTGGCGGCATCGCGACTGGCGGCAGGCCTGGCACGAAACCAAGTGCCAGGCCACCCAGCACCAGCGGAATCGGGTAGGGGATACCGAGCCGCCGTGCCAGCATGACCAGAACGACGACTGCCGCCAGCAGCCCAACAATAATTTCGACTTCGTGCAAATTCTCTCCGCTTCGCTCCTTAGACTTCCATCTTGTCGATATAGCACCAGCGCCAGGACTCACCCGGCGTGAACGACTGCATCACGGGATGTTTTGTCGCTCCAAAGTGTTTCGTCGCATGTTTGCCGATCGACGAATCGCAGCATCCCACATGTCCGCACTCCAGGCAGAGCCGGAGCTGCACCCAGGGAGTGCCCTCCGCCAGACATTCCTCGCACCCTTCCGGCGTGTGCGGTGTGACCTCTTTGATCGAACCGAGATGCGTGCATTTCACTGCCATGATCTTGCTCCTTCTTTTCGTAAATGGTACTTGAATGTTAGAGGTATACCCCGGCGGGGTATAATAGAAACGGGCTGAGTGGGAGTGAGGTTGGGATGGACGACAAAATGCGGCGGGGTCTGAAAACACGCGTCAACCGGGCGGCAGGTCAGATTGCCGGGATCGGACGGATGATCGACGAAGATAAATACTGCGTGGATATTCTGCATCAGATCTCCGCTGCTCGCTCGGCCCTCGACTCACTGGGCGTCAAGCTGCTGAGTGCGCATCTGGAATCCTGCGTCCTCGGGCATGGGACGGGAACGGAACACGAAGCCGCGAAGCCGATGGCCAGGGAAGAGCTTTTGGATGAAGTTCGGATCGTCCTGACGAATTTTTTGAAATAGGCAAAGGGAATACGAAAATGCAGACGCAAATACTCGATGTGCAGGGAATGTCCTGCGATGCCTGTGTGGGCCATGTTACCCGCGCCCTGAGGGGGCTGGGCGGCGTATTGTCCGCCGCCGTCAGCTTAAGCGACCACGAGGCGATCGTAGTCTACGATCCCGCCGCGGTGCAGGTCTCGCAGATGCTGGAAGCTGTCGCCGACGAAGGTTATGTAGCGGCCCCGCGAGCCTAATTCGCGAGCCTAATTCGCGAGTCTCATCGAGGAAAGTCAGTACGATGCCCACAGAAACACTGCCGCAAACGCAGGCGAGCGCCCTCGAAACTACCATCCTGGACCTGCAGGGGATGCACTGTGCATCCTGCGTGTCCCGAATTGAGCGGTCCCTAAAAAAAGTCGTGGGGGTCTCCGATGCCAGCGTAAACTTGGCGACGAACCGCGCCCGTGTGGTCTTCGATCCAGCGCTCGCCGCCCCTCCAGTCTTAATCGCCGCCGTCGAGAAAGCGGGCTATGGAGCCACGCCGGCTCCGAAAATACGGCCAGTGGAGGGGAAGTCCGGACCCGACTTTGCCTTGCTCAATCTGATTGGTGCGGCCGTGCTGACCCTTCCGGTGCTGACCCTTTCGATGGCCTGGATGATGCGGCCCTCCTGGGTGGATTGGATTCTTGCTGCCCTGAGCGCACTCGTCGTGTTCGGCTTTGGACGTCAGTTCTTCGAAGGGGCCTGGAGCGCACTGCGGCACGGCGGGGCGGCGACGATGGACACGCTGGTCGCCCTGGGCACCGGAATCTCTTTCTTCTTCAGCCTGGCGGAACTCCTCTGGGACCGGCATCCGCAGGTCTACTTTGAGACAGCGGCGACGATTGTCACGCTGATTCTGCTGGGGCGCTGGCTGGAAGCGCGGGCGAAGCGGCGGGCGTCGGACACCATCCAGTCTTTGATTGCCCTATCGCCCAAAACTGCGAGACTGGTCACCGAGAACGGGGGCGAAATAGATGTCCCTCTGGACAGCCTGAATCCGGGAGACCTGCTTCGGGTACGGCCGGGCGAGAAGGTGGCCGCGGATGGTATCGTCACGGACGGTGCCTCGGCGGTCGATGAGGCCCTGCTGACGGGCGAGAGTCTTCCTGTTGAGAAGGCTGCGGGGGACAAGGTGATCGGCGGTACGCTCAATGGCAGCGGCACGCTCGTGTACCGGGTCACGGCCAGCGGCGACCAGACGATGCTGGCGTCGATGGTCCGGCTGGTCGAGGAGGCCCAGGGCAGCAAGGCTCCGGTGCAGAAGCTCGCGGACACGATCTCCGCCTTCTTCGTTCCCGCCGTGCTGGGTGTCGCCCTGCTGACATTTCTTGTCTGGTACTTTGCTTTGCATGCAAGCCTAGTCGCCGCCCTTACTCCGGCGGTTGCGGTGCTGGTTATTGCCTGCCCATGTGCGCTGGGGCTGGCGACACCGACGGCGATCATGGTCGGGGTCGGGCGCGGGGCCGGTCTGGGCATTTTAATTAAGAATGGGGAAGCGCTGGAGAGGGCACACAAGATCACGCGCATTGTGTTCGACAAAACGGGAACATTGACCGAAGGCCGCCCTGCTCTGACCGATGTCGTGCCGCTGGGCAGCCTGGACCGAGATACTGTGCTGCGCCTGGCGGCAGCGGCGGAGCGCGGCTCGGAGCATCCTCTGGGGCAGGCGATCGCTGCGGCAGCCGACCGTGAAGGTCTCGCTGGAACTCCTGACAGCTTTCACAGTCATGCCGGCGGGGGAGTGGAGGCGGTGGTCGAGGGGCGGCGGATACTGGTCGGTACAACCACGCTTCTGCTAAACTCCAAGATCACGATTTCCGAGACCGCATACGCACATATCACCCGGCTGGAAACCGAGGGAAAGACCGCGATGCTGGTGGCCGTAGACAGCACCATTGTCGGGGTGCTGGCAGTCGCTGACACGCTGCGTCCGGGAGCCGGAGCCGCTGTGGATCGCCTGCGGAAAATGGGCATGGATGTGGCCCTGCTTACCGGCGATGCCCGGCGCGTGGCGGAGGCTGTCGCCCGAACCGTCGGCATTGAAGATGTCCAGGCGGGAGTCAAGCCCGGCGAAAAAGCCGCCGCAATTCAAGCCTGGCAAAGAGGCGGGGCTGTGGCGATGGTCGGCGACGGAGTCAACGACGCCCCCGCATTGGCTCAAGCCGACCTGGGCGTCGCGATGGGCCGGGCATCGGATGTGGCGATGGAAGCCGCCGATGTGACTTTGCTCAGAGCGGATTTAAACGGTGTCGCCGACGCTATTCTGCTTTCGCGCCGTACGCTGAAGATTATCCATCAGAACCTATTCTGGGCATTTCTCTTCAATGTCATCGGTATTCCACTGGCGGCCTTCGGGCTGCTCAATCCCATGCTGGCCGCGCTGGCGATGGCCTTCTCCAGCGTCTCAGTGGTCACGAACTCCCTGCGTCTGAAGTCCGCGAAACTTAGCTGATTCGTGCGGGAACCACGTTTGGTCCAGACGTGTTTTTCTGCCATGAATACCCGTCGCATCGAGCCTGCTCCCGGCCAGGAATCCGTCTGGGATTATCCGCGCCCGCCGCGCCTGGAAGACGCCAAGAAGCGTGTCCAAATCCTCTTCGGCGGCGTGACCATCGCCGATACCTCTCGGGCGAAGCGTGTCCTCGAAACCAGCCATCCCCCCGTGTATTATGTCCCGCCGGAAGATATTTTGCGCGAATATCTGCTTGCGGCCCCTGGCGAATCCTACTGCGAGTGGAAAGGTATGGCTGGGTACTACACGGTTGCTGTTGGGGATAAACGGGCCGAAAACGCCGCCTGGTTCTACTCCGACCCAACTCCGGGTTTCGAGGCACTCCGAAACTACGTCGCGTTTTATCCTGGACGGATGGATGCCTGCTTCGTCGGCGGCGAGCGTGTCACGCCCCAGCCCGGCCAGTTCTACGGCGGCTGGATCACGTCGGAGATCGTCGGGCCGTTCAAGGGCGATGTGGGGACGATGGGGTGGTAGCCTGCTTCTGCGGCTTCGGTTTGAGGCTCAAGCAGGGCTTCTCCACAAAACACCAACTTGCCCAGGCGCAGATCAGGGTCAGCGGGAAAGCCGTCAGAAAAAGCGAATACGGGGCGAATGCCCCCCGGAAGTGCGTGGCCAGCAGCTGCTGGACAGGCCAGGCATAGAGGTACAAGCCGTAGGAAAGGTCGCGCTTCCGGCCAAAGCCGCTGATCACCGTTGAGTGACTGAAGGCCGCGTACATCAAGAGATACACCACAGGCACCACCATGATGACTTGAAGCCTGTTCAGTAGGGTCGCGACAATAAGAAGCAGGATCGCGCCAGCCAGTAACGGGGGATGGTAGGCGATCCTATCGCGATACAGGAAACAGACCATGCCTGCTAGGAAGTAGTTAAAGAACCGCATATGCTGGCTCACGGTCTCTGGGAAGTGACTGATAGCTGAAGGCTGAATGGCATAAACACCAAAAGCGATGCTTCCAATTGCCAGCAGTATCAGGGCTGCAATTCGCTTTTGGAATGCACCAACGATTCCTAGGAGCGCGACGAGGATATAACACTCAAATTCGATTTTGATTGTCCACAGTGAACCGTTTACCTGATAAGGGATGGGGTTATGCAGGAAGGACGGCGGCAATTCTAGCTTGCCCAGCAGCAGGGCATGGCGCATAAAACTGAACGCAGAGAATTCGCGAAAGTAACTCACGGCACTATCGGCTCCAAGCGGACCCACGAGGAACGCGCAAATCAGGCAAGCAACAAGAAACCCCGGGTAGATGCGTAAGACTCTTTTCTGAAAATAGCTCCAGACTTTGCGGCCGCGCAGCCAGCTCGCAGTGATCAAAAAACCGCTGATTGCGAAAAAACCATCCACGGAAATCTCGCCTAGGTACGTCTGCCCCCTTGTCATCTGACTCAGTGGGTCCCCTCCGTTGCCGGTGAGGACGAAACTGTGGGAGAAGATTACGAGTGACGCGAATAAAAATCGCAGAAAGTCGAAATTATTGCTGGTATGTTCTGCGGTCCTCCCGCTTGTCGGCAAATTCTGTGTCTGCATCTAGTCTATGTCTCTCATGGTAATGACGCATACTGCACAAACTGTGCCAACTGAGACCATTACCGCGCTGCGTCATATCAAGACTTGGTACTGGATTCGACACGTCAGCTTCGCACGCTCCCCTCACAGTGTGACCGCCTCCCATCGCTTTGTCTCGGCAGAGTGTGCAATGGTGTCCAGCAGGACATTGTTTAGATACCCATCGTGAAAGTTCGGCGAAGGGTTTTTTCCCTCACCCATGGCTGTAAAGGCGTCGAAGAGCAGATCAGTAAACGTATGCTCGTAGCCAATATTGTGGGCGGTCGGCCAGTAGTGGCCGGTGTAGCGATCCTGACCTGATGTGACGCTGACGGTACGGAAGCCGTGCGTTCCAGCAAGGGTATCTTCCGTGTAGATTTCAAGCTCATTTGGACGTTCTGCATTGAAGACGACGCTGCCCTTGCTCCCGTTGATCTCGAAGCGGTTGTGGTTCTTGCGGCCCAGCGCAAAACGGGTAGCCTCGAATGTTCCCAGTGCCCCATTCTCAAAACGGGCCAGGGCCAGCGAGGCATCATCGACCGTGACTTCGCCCATCGTATCCGAAGCTTTCCCGCCCAGCCGATCATCGGATTCAGCCAGCTCGGGGCGCTGCTTGATGAATGTCTCCAGCAGGCCGCTGACCTCGGCAATTTCGCCGACTAGATACCGGGCCGTGTCGAGACAGTGGGCCAGCAGGTCTCCGTGGGAGCCGCTTCCGGCGACTTCTTTTTGCAGCCGCCAGACCAGGGGGAACTGCGGATCAACGATCCAGTCCTGCAGGAAAAGTGCCCGCCAGTGGTAGATTTTGCCGAGATAACCGTCAGTGATCAATTTTTTTGCGTAAGAGACAGCGGGATTTGCGCGGTAGTTAAACCAGATCATGTGGTAGACCCCGGCGGCGACTGCGGCGTCCAGCATCCGTTTTGCCTCCTCTGCCGAGTTCCCCAGCGGTTTCTCGCAAAAAACGTGCTTTCCGGCCTGCGCCGCCGCGATCGCGATCTCCGCGTGCATATTGCCGGGGGCGCCGATATCGATGATGTCAATGTCGGGGCGAGCGATTAATTTCCGCCAGTCCGTCTCATAGCTTTCCCAGCCAAAAGTGTCGGCGGCTTTTTTGACTCCGGCCTCATCGCGCCCACAGAGTGCCTTCATCACGGGAACGACTTGCAGCTCGGGGAAAAAGCGTGCCACTTGGCGATAGGCATTGGAATGGGCCTTCCCCATAAACTTATAGCCGATCATGCCAACATTCATCGTCTTGGTCGCCATCTGATTTCTCCAAATTTGTAATTTTGTAAAAGTGAAATCTAAAAGAAACTCGGCCCGCCGAATTTAGTTCGAACGGGCCGGTGTGGTCAGCCTATGGGGCGGCCAGAAAATCCACGATCTTTGCGTTTGCCTTGAGCTTCTGGACATACGCGGGTATGGCCTGCTGCACCTGCTGACGCCGATCCGCTTCGGCGGCGGCGACATACAGCTTGGCATCGCCCGGCAGGGGGGCAGTGTTCGAGCTGTCCAGCTTGATCAGATGATATCCGTAGACGGACTTCACCGGAACCGCCGTCACTTCGCCGGGCTTCAGGGCAAGGGCAGCCTTCAGAAAGGCCGGGTCAAACTGTGTTTTCGCATCCAGCAGGCCAAGGTCCCCGCCTTTGCCTTTGCCGGAAGGATCTTCAGTGTAGGTGTTCGCGACATCGATGAAGCTCTTGCCGGCCTTGAGCTCCGCCTGGGCCTTAGCGATCAGCGCGAGTGCCTCGGCATCGGTATGCGGGGGCTTCGAGTCAGGCGCCATCTGCGGGTTTGGGCTGCTGGTAAGAATCAGCAGGTGGCGGGCATGGAAGCGAGGGGTAGCCGCCGAAGCGGCGGTGGGCGGCACGGTCTTCGAAACCAGGGCTTCGACCAGAATCTCGGTTTTGAGCTGCTCTTTATACGACGGCAGGGTCTGATGCCGCTGGGCGAGAATTGCCTCCAAGCCGCCGGGGACACGCTCGGCATACTGCTGTCGCAGCTGGATCAAGCGGGCGTCCACCTGTGCGTTGGACACCAAGACACCCTCTTTCAAGGCCGTCTGCTTGATCAGCTCGATCAGGATCATCTGGCTGACGAGCTGCGGCCCCATCATTTTCAGTGCTTCGTTTGCCACTTGGAATCGGTAGATTTTGACGCCGTTGACGGTCGCGGCGACACCGGGCGGGGCGATGGTTGTGGGACGTGGTGTCGAGGTCAGCAGCGGTGCCGGAGCCGCCGGCGGGGCAGGAGGCAGATCGGGAACCATGGCAGGAGTCTGTGCTCCTGCTGCCGATGTCAAAGCCAGTGGGGCGGAAGCCAGCAGAAGAGCCAGCGCGACCGGCCAGCGTTGGGAGCGTCGTGTCGGGAAAAACAAGGTAAAAAGACCCCTTTCGCGGTGCAAAGCACACCGTTCACTTCCAGAGTATTGAGTTGAAAGCGTTACGTTCCCTATGTTACAACAAAACTGCCCCGACGTCAAGTGTTGGGGGACTACGATATTAAAAGAGGGATTGAAGCGCGAGAATATCTGAAAATGAATCCGGTTGGAGCTGATTAAAATCTGATTGATGAACAATGATGTATTGCCAGTTTGTACCTGCAAGCAGTTTCGCATTTTCACACCACAAGGTCGCAGCCCTATTTTTGTGGGCAACATCCACATTGACTTGGCCCTTTGTCTCGATTAACCAATGAGTTCCATCTTCGTGAATGGCGACAAAGTCCGGTTCATAGTAGCGCAGGTTCGTGGCATTATCCGTGTATTCGATAGCGAACCCAAACTGTGAAGGCAACTTGGAAAAACAATCCAGGTCACTTGCGTCCTGCAGGAATTTTGCAAACTGACGCTCGAATTCGTTGTCGCATGGCACGTGATTGAATACGCAGTTACTCGCATGAGCAAGAATAGGACGTGAGTAGGGAAATGGAAGCGTCTCCGATAATTTTCTTCCTTCATGCTGTAGCTGAGGCACCAGTTCTTCGATCACCAAAGTCCGAAGCTCTTTGGCAAAAGTCGTGATGGTAATGAATGAGGCCACATTGCTGGAAATGGCCTTGATCATCGTTCGATTGTTGAGCGAAACGACTTCACCAAAAGCCTTCTCTTCCAAAAACTCTCGTATCTTCGGTACGAGTGCGGAGAACTGTGAAGGAAGCTTTACATCCTGGGCAATACGTTTGGCATAATAGGAAATGACTTCTTCCGGTGTCTGCATCTCCGGGATCGAATACTCACGATCGATCTGCTTCTCCCAGGTAATAATGTCATAACCTTCGTATCGGAAACTCTTAGACGCCGCATCATTCTCTTTCATTGGAAGCGTTTGATGCTTGAATTCTTTGACATCGAGAGCGGCTATCTCTTCCTTCAAAGTCTTCTTTCTGGCTAAAATGGGACTGAGAATCGGCAGCGCAATATCTTTATTCATTTTCGCCGGGTCAGGAGTGATCGTGACAATTTTGACCGGATCCTGGCCGATCTTGAACGTACCCAGTTCAATATCTTCCTCTTTTTCTAGTTGCTCCACAAACTCAATAAACTTTTTGTTGCCGATGACATCGACGCGCTCGACATAGGTGCTTCCCTGGTCTCGGAACATCAGGCGTAAACCCCGCCCGATAGTCTGCTCTGGGAGGATATTCGCTTTGGATGAGTAAGGCCGTAGACCAACAATCACCGTGACATTTTGCACGTCCCAGCCCTCGCGCAGCATCAAGACGCTGACAATGGCGTTTACGGGACTCGTAGCGTCGTCTACTTCGCGGGCAGTCGTACGGGCTTTATCTAAGTCCTTCGTCGAGACCTCTCCCTTCGTATTTGTGTGTATGACCAGCAGCTTTTCTCCGGCGAATTCCGAGGGGTATTTGTTTCGTAAATAGTCGCCGACATCATCAGCCTCCGCCGTATCGTTCATCATGACGAAGAGCAGAGGCTTTTTACCGAGCGGAGCTAGCTGCTCTCGGTACTCTTTCCACCGCTCTACTCCGGCGGTCAAGTATGCTTCATAACGTATGCTGGCGACATCGGATGGGGCTTCGGCAATGCCGACCGCGATCCCTTTCATTGGCCGCTTCACGATGTTGTCGATAATCGCCTGTTTCAGTGGATAGTCGGAGATAGTCCAGGAGAACAATGCTCCCTTGCTATGGCGCGGCGTTGCCGTGACATCAAGCTGAATGACTGTGGCGGGTACTAATGATTTGTGCAGGCGGCGAATTACGGAGTTCCATTCGCTTTCCTCTTCATGCGTGTGGTGGGCTTCATCGTTGACGACCATACAGTTTCCTGCACGGGCTGTGATGCGTTCACTAAAATCTTCGACTTCCATCTTTTTCGAGGGTGGTTTGGAACCCATCAGTGCGGTCATTGCTTCCGGCTCGTCTTCGTTTTCCCCGTCACGCTCATATAACTGCTGCACATTGCTCAGGTACAATGCTCCTTCTGATGTAGCCCGTTCGCCTTCACCACGCATATAACAGTCAAAGTCCCAGAACATTTCGAGTTCCGGGGGGATAATCGGGTCCTTCCGAAAAATCAAGCCGCCTGCGAAATCCGTGCGAAGCCGCTCGAAGACAATTACGTTTGGTGCGAGTATTAGAAAAGTTTTGGCGTATTCTTCGTCGCTTTCCAGAACTGCATTGAAGAACTGCCAGGCGATAGCCAGCGACATGACTTTGGTTTTCCCGCTGCCAGTCGCCATCTTGACGGCATACCGGGCAAAGTCATCCTGCTGCAGCAGCTTCAAATCGATGAGAGTCGTATATTTTTCGATCAACTGTTTTTGGCGTCGTATCTTCACCACTTCGTACAGATAAACGAGTGTTTCCATCGCTTCGCGCTGGGCGTAGTGGTACCGGAAAAACCGTCCGTTCGGCAGCCGATGGTCAGTCTGAAACCAGTAGTTAAGCAGGCTACGAGTCGTACCGGTAATACCTTTGTAGTCTCCTTCCCGCCAGGCAGTCACGGCCTCTTTAATGGCCGGGACACAGGGAGCTGTTTTCGTTTTTGCGTCGAGCAGACTGAGCTGTCCGGGTGCGGTTTTGGTGCGGGGCATGATTCCCATCCTTTCTACTGACAAAGTATTGACACTTTTATTGTCAATACTTTGTCAATACGCTGTCAATAGAGATTAAGAGTGGTATCGGCGCTGCCGATTTTCTCCCTGTGGCGTCAGCAATCCCTTCTGGACAAGCCGCTGTATCAAATAACGTGCGCGGCGTCGGGTCAGGTGTAGTGCTTCTAAACATTCGCTGACGGTGAAACTCGCCTGACTGCTCGCCCATACTAAAATCTGTCTATCTTCGGATGTGAGAATGGGGGCAGAGGGTTTTTGTAGGATGCGACTCTTGCGGAGTGTGACAACAAACTCGTTTGGCCGTGCTTCAAATTCGGGGTCTGCCGCGCCCTCGGCACGGCAGGCATTTCGCATTCGTATTGTCCCTGTACCCCACTTTTCAATGAGCTGCGTGTAGTATATCGTCTGTGCGATGGCGGGATTCCGCGGAAAGGAATTATGTTCCTTGAACAAATCACTGATAGTTAAACTCTCCGGCAAACTGCCAGGATTGCTGATGACAAGCCGGTCATTATAGACGCGAATCTGAACACGCCCTACGCTCGTATAATCACGATGAACCAAAGCATTTAAGACGGCCTCACGCACCGCATCGTAGGGAAACTCCCAAACTTCATGTCGTTGTAGATCTTCCAGGCTGGAACGGCCTGCCGCCGTTTTGGGGATGTCGTACCGGACAAAAACGTATCCCCGGATGGCTTGCATAGTTTGTTCCAGCTGAACAAAGAGGTTACCAGTCGCCGGTTTCTCGTCCAGAATTGTCGTCTCGTCTCCGAAGCGCCCAATCTGGACATATGCTGACCTGACAAGGCGTTGTGGATTTTGGCCGAAGAGAAGCAGCCCCGCGCGGTTCAGGCGGGTATCCGAAAGGGTGAGCTGCAATTTGTCGAGAACCAGTGCCGTCGTGTCAGAAGGAGAGAGATCGGGCAGACGTTCGCGGGCGAGAATGCGGAAATCGGCCACTGTCTTTTCTGCAACGGCATCCAATCCGAAGTCTGAGGGGAGTTCGTCCCAGTTCTGGCCGGTGCGTTCCAGGAGAAAGCGTGGAAGTTCACCATCGGGAATTTCACGAGTCGAATTCCCAAGTCGGCGATAATAGCGACCTCGGATCGCTACCGGAGAAGCAGCACGGGCCATACGGATCACCAAAACTGGCAAGCTGTCGCGAGTCTGGAGCGTCATACCGATAGGAAGACATTGCAGGGTATCGGAAATCTGGCAGGAAATTGCTTCTTGAGCGCGTCCATCACCAGACCATCCCACCGTGTGACCGTCGTCGTGAACTCCGATCCAGAGTGTACCGCCGCGCGTATTCGCAAAAGCCGCCAGAACTTTCAGACAGTCTTCGTTCCAGGATTGTTTACGTTCTGCCGTTTCTGACTCCGGTTCCAGGTCAGTTCCAGCAAACAAAGAAAGATTGGCAGATTGATTTTCGCTACTCTCCATACCCTCTAGTTTACCTGCACTTTGAGCGTCTTCGTCGTGTCGTTCCCCAAGATGTCGATCACTTTGACCACTACCCGGTATTCCCCCGGTTCAGGGTAAGTTCCGGGCGGCGAAGCGATGACGTGCTGCAGCGTCTTATCTTTGCGCGTTCGGTAGGACTGCCACTGATTGTGAAACGTGTCGCCCTTGTTGTCCCAGTCGACGGCCCAGTAGTCGATCCACTGCTCCTAGTGCGTGATCGCCGTCTGCACCTCGTACGGCACGTCATCCAGCGGGATCACGAAGTCTTTAAGAGTCAGCGTCACGCCCCGGCCGCTTGTCACGACATCGACCGACAGGGCGGCCAGTTCGAAGAATTTAATGTCTCCCTGTTCGACCGCTTTCTTTTCCAGTACTTCGCGCGGAATACGCACAAATTTCACGTCTACTCCTGCCAGTGCAGCCTGCTGCTTGCTGACTTCGTTGATCTCAAAGGCAAAATCCCAACCCAGAATATCCACCCGGTTTTGTGTCGGCGCATCCTTCCCCGTGCCCCGGCTGCGCTTAAATTCCGCCACCACCTGCGCCACGTCGCCGACACTGATGGGGGCGTCCACGCCGCCCACATGCACCATATGACCGTGCTTGACCCCGTGCAGCCAGAGATAGCCGGTTATCGGCTTTGCACTGTACAAGCCCAAAATGAATTCGCGATATGCCTGCGTCAGTGCCACTGCGTTCTCGCCGAACTCGGCCTGCTGCCACTGCTGCCGCTCGTATTTGCCTAGGTTCTGCACGACAAACGGCTTGATGTTTTCGATGGCGAGGAATCGCTTGCGGGCGGTGTGAATAGCAAAGCGTCCGAGGTCGCAGGTAATCCACCGCCGCCCCAGCTTCTCCGCGACAGCCGCAGTAGTGCCGGAGCCGCAGAAGCAGTCGAGAACGAGGTCGCCCGGGTTGGACGAGGCTTTGATGATGCGTTCTAGGAGAGATACGGGTTTTTGGGTTGGGTAACCCGTTTCTTCCTCTGCA
>JANXMY010000040.1 GCA_025354405.1 Armatimonadota bacterium | reverse complement strand
CCGCCATTAATCCCGGCGACGACCAGGGCAGCCCCTTCTACTATGCTGCCGGCACTAGCTTCGTGGGCCAGAAGGGCTTCGCAGCGACGTTCAGCCCGATCTAACTTCGGTCTAACATTTGCCGAGACGATTGTAATCGCCGCAGGGAGAGGTCACTCCCCTGCGGCGGCTTTGCGCCTGGTGGTTTGCCTCATGGTTTAGACAGCCGAGAGGGCGCCATATCCTCGATCTTCTGCAGGTCTTCGTCCGCTGGCGTCAGCATCGAGCAGCTAACCTGGTCTTTAGGCTTCGTCAGGCCTCCTGCCAGCCCAACCTCAAACAGATTGGGCTTGCCATGATCCAGTACAGCCAGGACTATGACGAGTTCTTAGTCGCCGGCTATGGTGGTGTGGCCGGATACGGCCCCTCAGACCCCAATCCTACCGCTCCGAAGTTCAAGTGGATGGATAGCATCTATCCGTTCGTGAAAAGCACCGGTGTTTTCCACTGCCCGGATGATAGCGGCGGCTTGATCCCAGGCGCAACGGGGAATTATGTTCCTTACCAGCAGCTTGGTACGACTGGTCAGCCTACCTCACCCAACGCGGGTTACTACGGCAGCTATTCCATCAACGAATATAACTTTAACGGTGCGTTCCCCGATATTGGACCAGGCAATACTAATTCTGGAGGTACGGGGGCGGGGCCATCTTACAGTCTCGCTTCCCTGAACGCTCCTGCTACGACCGTCTGGGTCACAGATGGAGCTGGAAGCTACACAGCTGACTGTGTCAACGCTGCCTTGGCAGCAACAACCATCGGCAGTTATCCGGCCCTAATTTGCAGCGGCAAAACTCCTACTTTGAACGACTACAGTCCAATCGTGTTCCGACACGGGGGACCTGACCTGACCAACATTTTGTACTGCGACGGCCACGTCAAATCCGTTCGGATCGCCAATTTACTTGCGACCAATAGCAGCGGTTACTTCTACAATCTGACTATGCGCGGCCAGTGATCTCCGCGCTGCATAAATTGCACAAAAAAGCACCGGGGCTCACGCTCCGGTGCTTTTCGTGGTACAATCTGCTTGTAAATCACAGTCCTGCTAAGGCGCACAGGCCCTACTAATGGAATGGCTTTTAGAAGAAGCGACTCCATGATCACTTGTCCATCATCACCATCTGCACCATCTGCACCATCTGCACCATCTGCACCGACGCCGCTCAAAGCCGCGCCGGGTGCCTTCCCCATCGATAGCCGCTATGTGGCTTCGCCGCTGACCACGCTGATCCTGGTGATCGGATGCAGTATCGTCACCGAGATCGCATTGAGCTATCTTGTCTTCCGTAAGTTCCCGCACCAGCGGGTTCTGGCCGCAGTGCGCGGTAGCATTTTCCGTGGCAGCCGCAGAATGTGTTCTGCGGCTGACGGGTAATGTCCATGCCCCGTACTTCGCCCTGTTCCTGTGTGCTGGCACCGCGGTAGGTCTCTACCAGAGCAGATCGGCATAGACTCCGGGCGAGCTGTCCGGAATGACGGTCGCCCCGACGGCCTTTGCATAAAACTCGACCGGCCCCGCTGCTCCGATGATGGCATAGGCGTAGCCGAGGTCGGCGAGCCCCCAGAGCGCCTCAATCAGCAGTGCCTTTCCGACCCCGCGACCCCGGTGCGCGGGGTCGACTCCGGTCGGGCCGAAAAACGTCTTCCGGGTCGCCTCGAACGAAGCAAAGCCAATGATCCGCTTGTCTTTAATCGCAAGAAAGCAGCTGACCGGCTGATGGGAAAACGTTACGGCGGTTTCATCCGCCCAGCTCTGCGTGAAATGCGTCACAATGAATTCGGCCAGAAGAGACTGCTCGAAGGAGTTCGCCCGCCGGATGACGACTCCTGCGGCCTGGACACTGGCTGCACCATTTGCACGCGCAGGCAATTTGTAGAGGGGAACAAGTAAATCTGACATAGACAAGTGATTCGGCGGATAAACTGTTTATTCCTCCGAGTCGCATCAGAGGGCCGAGCAGCAGAGGGCCGAGCAACAGGGTACCGAGCAGCAGAGTTTCGAGCAACAGGGTACCGAGTGGTTGAAAACCACTCGCTAGGTTAAAGCGTCCTCCGGACGTCGGATTCGGACGCAGATGCAGAGCAGGCAATCGGTCTGCTTTCTTTACACCCGGAGGGTGCCTCACCTAGCGAGTGGTTTTCAACCACTCGATACTCCGCGCCTGTTCCGCGCCTGTTCCGCGCCTGTTCCGCGCCTGTTCCGCGCCTGTTCCGCACCTGCTCCGCACCTGCTCCGCGCTTACTCCACGCCTACCCCGCACATACCCGGCGCCTGTTCCGCACATACCCGGCGCCTGCTCCGCACATACCCGGCGCCTGCTCCGCACATACCCGGCGCCTGCTCCGCGCCTGCTCCGCGCCTGCTCCGCGCCTGCTCCGCGCCTGCTCCGCGCCTTCTCCTCACTTACTCCGCGCCTGCTCCGCACCTGCTCCGCGCCTGCTCCGCGCCTGTTCCGCACTTACCCCGCGCTCACTCCGCCAGGACATTCAGCGTCTTCAGAAGTTCGGTCGCCAGCACTGCCGTTGCATGGTCCTGTGCGAATAAGTCCGGGTGCAGGGCGCGGGCGAGAATACGACGGGCGCGTCGCCGTTCTTCCTGTCCCAGACGCGCAGCGACTGCGCCCAGTGCTCCCCCAGTACTCCCCCGCATCTGCGAAGATAGTATTTCAACTCGCCGCTCCGATTCCGCCAGCTTCTGCTCCGCCAGCTTGGCACGCTCGCGCATCACATCCCAGCTCGCCTCCAGCTCTGCCAATTGGCGGCGCAGCGCACCGGCCTTCGTTTTCAAGGCGGCACAGCGGACTTCCAGCTTCTCGTACAGTGCGGCATCGACGGTACGCGGGCCGTCACCCTTAGCTCCAACTAAGGCACGCAAGGCCTGGCTGCGATAGAGTGTCGCGCGCGAGATACCCGCCCGCTCGGCGACGTCGGCGACGCTGAATGCCGCTCCGATCTTCTCTAAAGCCTTGACTGCGGCACTCACTAATATCACCCGGCTGTCAGTATCACCCGGCTTGGGACCACGAACACGTATTTCTCTAGTTTTCACGCCTGTAGTTTGACATATTTATGAGACAAAATCAACTCAGCTATTGATATTTTTTACACGAATACTAACATCTGCACACAGCAATTTACCCTTAACAGCTGGCGCAGCGGCCGAAATATCTAAAATCTGTAATTACGTCGAGCAGTTGACATACTGATCAGGAAATGCAATACTATATTCACGTTCACAAAAACGAACCACCCGCGAGAGGCAAACAGCCTCCCGCTTTTTTATTGTCTATCGCATTCCTGACAACGCTGCATACAGGCGAATCAAACTCGGCCCGAGCAGAACGATAAAGACGGCAGGGAAAATGAAAACCGTCAGTGGCAGGAGCAAAGTCACCGGCAGACGCGCGGCCTGTTCGCGCACACGCTGCACCCGAGCGGCTCTTACCGCCTGACTTTGCGCCCGCAGGGTTTGGGTGATACTGACTCCCAAAATTTCCGCCTGCGTAATTGATGCCACGAACGTCCTCAGCTCCCCCACTCCCACCCGCACCGCCATGTCTTTCAGCGCCTGCGTCCGCCGCTTTCCGAGCGACGTTTCTGCTAAAGCCCGTGCCAGTTCATCCGGCAGTGGCCCCGACATCTTCTCCGTGACCTTCGCCAGAGCGCTTCCCAGGCCCAGCCCAGCCTCCACACTGACCACGAGTAAATCCACCACATCAGGCAGGGCGCGGCGGATTTGCGAGTGCCGGCGGCGGGTTTGCCCGGCCAGCCAAAGATCCGGAAGGGCCAGCCCTCCGAGTAATCCCAGGCTCAGACAGACAATACGCTGAGGCGGCGCGGAGATGGCCCGGCAGAGTATTGCACTCAGCCCAACGCAGACCACCAGTGTGAGCACGCGAAGCATCACGAATTCACCCGCTCCCATCGGCTTCCCCGCCCGTGCCAAGGCGATTTGCAAACGCTCCGATGCCCCCGCGGGTGTGAGACGAAGGCTCAAATCGGTGATCTTTTTCAGGAACGGGGTTAGCAGCCTCAGACGCCAGGTGCCTTCCAGGGCGGCATCCGCCAGAGAGGGAGGCGCGGCATTCCCCGGGGGAGCGACCGGGCGTGCCATTGCATCCAGCCGCCGGGTAATTTTGTGACGGTCATCAATCAGTGCTCCCCCCAGCGTCAGCATCAGCAATGCCCCGGCGGTAAACGCCAGCCCAAGAATTATTAGCAGCATTTAAGCATCCAGATCTACCATTTTTTGGATCAAAAACGCCCCGATGATCTGGCCGGCAATCGCCTCTCCAATCAGGCTCCGGCCCAGGACTGTTTCCAGCAAAGGCTGGAAGTAATCGGGATTGCGCAGATGCAGAGAAAAAACCAGGATCGGGGCGAGGACTATCAGTATCAGCGCGGACAGGCGGCCTTCGGCAGTCAAGGTCCGTACCTCGCCCTGCACGCGCACCCGCTCCCGGATGGTGTCGGCGATGGCAGCGAGTATCTCCGCCAGATTGCCGCCCAGAGGGAGCTGAATGAGTATTGCAGTAACGATCAAGTCGAGATCCGGAGACGGCACTCGTTCCAGCATACGGCCCAGTGCAGTCTCCAGCGGCACGCCGAGCTTTGCTTCCCCGGCCGCCCACGCAAATTCCGACGCCATCGGCGGGGGCATTTCCGACGCCACCATTTCCATCGCCTGGCCGAAGGAGTGTCCAGCCCTCAAAGAAGCCGTCAGGAGCTGGAGCATGTCCGGGGTCTGCTCCTCAAACTTCCGCTGCCGCGCTTCCTGCCTGCGACTTTGAATTACAAGCGGCGCGGCCAGCCCCAGAAAGCCAAAGACCAGACTGCTGAGAACGGAGTGCGTGAGCAGGAGGCCGAGCAGGGAAAAGACAGCCACGAAAACGGCACAGAGAATGACCCATTCGGCGGGGCGCATCCGGAAATCGGCCCGGATCATTGCCCTTCGGAGACGTCTTTCATTCTCGCTGCCACTGAGCCAGCGGGTCACCGTGGGCAAGGTGTCCGGGCGTGGCCCCAGCGGCACTTTCCCGGCATCCGGGAGAGGGAGGGGCGTTTGGGAGCCACCCGAGATTTGATCCAGCCGCCTGCGGAGAGCACTTCCTCGCCTGGTCCATATCTCCGCGAGGGTAAAGACCAGCACTGTGGTCAGCAAAAAACTTAAAAGACCAACAAACGGCGCATTCGTCAAGAGTGCATTCATGGCGTTACTGAGACAGCCTCCACCGGACAAAGCAAACCGTCGGCATTGCAGCAGAAAATATCTCGTGTCTCGATATTCTCGCCACAAAGACCGGCAATCTCGGTCACACGGGTGACCCGACGGCTGCCGTCGCGCTGCCGCTGCTGATGAACAATCAGCTGCACAGCCGAAGCCACCTGTTCGCGGACGGCCCTCAAAGGCAGGTCCAGCCCGGCCATGAGCGTCATCGTTTCCAGCCGGGACAGCGCATCGCGGGGGCTGTTGGCATGGATCGTCGAAAGGGAGCCGTCATGGCCGGTATTGAGGGCCATCAGCAGGTCCAGGGCTTCCCCGCCGCGGACTTCCCCGACGATGATCCGGTCCGGACGCATCCGCAGAGCGTTGCGAACCAGGTGCCGGATCGTGACTTCGCCCCGGCCTTCGAGGTTCGGCGGGCGGCTTTCCAGGGTCACGACATGGGCCTGCAGGAGGCGCAGCTCGGCGGCGTCTTCGATTGTCACAACACGCTCGGTTTCGGGAATAAACGAGGACAGCGCTCCCAGTGTGGACGTTTTGCCACTGCCCGTGCCGCCGGAGACAAGGATGTTCTTTCGCCGGACGACGCAGTCCTCCAGAAAGGCCGCGGCGGCTTCCGAGAGCGTCTCCAGCTGAACTAGCTGGGGCATCGTCAGCGGATGACGCGCAAATTTACGGATCGTCAGCGTCGGCCCATTGAGCGCGAGCGGCGGCAGGACGACATTGAACCGGCTGCCGTCCGGCAGTCGCCCATCAGCCAGTGGAGAGGCCTCATCCACGCGCCGCCCCAGGGGGGAAAGCATCCGCTCGATGAGCCGCCGCAGATGGGCGTCGTCGTCAAAGACCGTCACGCAGCGGGAAAGTCTGCCGCCGCGCTCGACATAGACTTGCCCGGGGCCGTTCACCATGATCTCCGTGATCTCCGGGTCTTGAAGCAGTGCATCCAGAGGCCCCAGGCCGGTCAGCTCGCTCAGAACAGCTTCCGTCAGATGCTCCCGCTGCCGTCCGGTCAGAACCGAGGTCTCCGCTTCAAGCCACTGCTCCGTAAGACTCCGCACCAGCGCTGCCAGCGCGGTTTGGGACAGACGCGCCAGCTGAGTCGGGTCGGATTCGGCCACGAAACGAGCGTGCAGCTGTCGTTTCAGTGCGACCACTTCCAGCAGTGGCAGGGTGTCAGTCAAATACTGCCTCCACGGCGAAGCAGGGGCGCAAGAAACCTGGGCCGGCGCAGGGTATTCGGCGCGATTTGGTCGATGTCAGCCGCACGCGCTTCCGACGCCGCCAGCCGCCGTGCTATTTCGAATACGCTCTGCGACACGCGGCTCTTGGGGTGCGTGAGCACAAACGGTCTGCCACAGTTGACCGAAGTGGGCACAATGCGGCCATCGTTCGGCACTTTCTGAAAGACGCCGCGCCCCAGGATCCGTTCGATCTCGTTTTGGGAAAGGTGATTACGGGTAGAAACGCGGTTGAGAACGACCCGGACGGTTTGATCAGAGACATCGGAAGCACAGACCGTGTCTAGCCAGAGGCGCGTATTGGCCAGGGTCGTCAAATCAAATAAGTTCGCCACCAGCAAGATTGTATCGGCCTGAGCGAGAGCACATCGGGTAGTTTCCGTAAGCAGCGGCGGGATGTCCAGAACGACCGTCTGGTGTTTTCTGCGAGCCTCGTCAAGAATGGCCTTCAAAAACATCGGAGTAAGAGCTTCCGGCGGCAGTGGCCTCGAAGCTCCCCCCAGCAGCGACAAGCCGCAGTCGTGCCGCTCTAAGTAGTCGTCCAGAACTTCGCCCTCCCTCTCCTCGACCGGGAGCGCGAGGAGATCGCCCAGTGTCCGGCGCGGCGTGAGATTCAGCAGCAGCGCCGCATCCCCAAACTGCGTGCAGAGATCCACCAGCAGAGTCGGTTCGCCGGTCGTGGCGGCGAGCGCGGCGGCAAGGTTGACGGCCAGTGTCGTTTTTCCCACACCGCCCTTTGCGCCGGTGACCGCGACCACGTTCCCCCGAGCGATCGGCTCAGACGCAAAATTCGGGGCCGAACGCCGCAAATGGTCTGCGTAGACTTGACGGATGCACGCACGGAGCTCGCCCGGATCGAGAGGATAAGTCAGGCATTCTCGCGCCCCGGCCCGCATCGCCCGGCGCAGGGTTTCAGGCTGAATCTTTGTGCAGAGGAGGATCGTCTCCAGTGGCGCCCCGGCCATCATCAACCGCTCAGACGTGTCAAAGCCGTCCTGTCCACCAAGATTCTCTGACAGCAGAACAATCTCCGGGCGCAGCCTTTCGGCTTGGAGCAGAGCATCCTGGCCAGCACAGGCAAGGCCGGCGACTTCCATCTCCGGGTCCAAGGCAAGCATGGCACGCAGATCTTCCCGGCGCTCCTCCGAGCTGTCCGCAATCAGCACACGGATAGCCATCGCTTATCGCCCTCTCTGTGGAAAATTTGGAAAGTCATGATTGAAATCGGCACCTTCGACATCCGGTTTGCCGATGGGTGGATTTTCTCGGCTCCCAGGCGGCGGCGGGTGAGTGCCGGGAGTTTCTGGCGTGACGATCTGCGTCTGGATAATGATAAGCAGCTCGTTCTCATCTTTCCGAGTCGTCGTGTTCTTGAAAAACTCACCTAAAATTGGAATCTGGCTGAGAAGCGGCACGCGCTCGACCTGCCGCGACAGGGTATTGCTGTACAGGCCCCCGATCACCAGTGTCTCGCCGTCTGCCATTTGCAGGGTCGAAGTCGCCCGCCGGACTGTCAGTGCCGGAATGGTGAACCCGCTGATCTGCACCGCATTGGTGTAGTTCAGTTCGCTGACCTCCGGCGTCACCGTCATCTGTATCGCGGACTCACCCACCAGAGCGGCACTGACCAAAAGCCGGACTCCGTAAGGTTTGTACTGAATCGTCACAGATGAGCTGACCCCACTGGTTCCGCTGCTGCCCTGTGCCACGGGGACGGGAATCTCGCCGCCGACCAGGATGCTGCCGGAGTTGCCATCCAGCACAATCAGGCTGGGCTCGGAGAGAATTCGGGCTTTATTCTCGGTAATCAGTAAGTTGAGCTGAGCGGCAAAAGGCGAGATTCTTTCTAACACCCCTCCGCCCAGCAGCTTCGAGTTGAAGCTGCCTCCGCCCGCAGGGTACTGACCGAACAGGATCGGCTGCGGCTGGAAGACATAGGCTAGACCGGAGCGGGCGGAAATGGGGTCGAGCGTTCCCCACTTCAGCCCGAGGGTTTTGGACGCGGTTCGGTCGATATCGATGATCTTCGCCCGCACCAGTATCTGCCGGGCGGGATGCGGCGCAATTCCCAGCAGATCGACGACTTTCAGCTCCGGGGGCAGAGATTGCAGCAGCCGGTCCAGCGGGCTGGGGGCAGACGCGCCCTCGGATTGGCTTGGTACCGTGTCCTGCAAACTGATCTCATTGGACGTCGTTTCCCCGATTGATTTTGCTCCGGTCCGGTGATACCGTGCTTTGGCCGGAGGCTTCCCAGAGTCCGATGCTCCGGCAGTGCGTACGCTGGGATAGTCGCCAAGCAGGGCGATTGTCTGTGCATCGATGACCTGAACTTTGACCCCGGTGCCGCCGAGATTATCCGTCAGCAGGTTTGCATAAGTCTGGGCTAGCGAGAGTTCGGGGACAGCAGTCTCAGGGGGGAGAACCGTAAGAAGATTCTTGACACGGGAGGAATAAACACCGGCAATCGCGGACGCACGCTGGAGCGCGACCACCCCGCTGACGGCACCTTCTAAAAGTATTGTGTCTTTGATCACCCGGGCTGAGACACCCGGCAGACCGATTTCCGTTTGTATCTGCGCAGCGACCGGCCCGAGGTCGAGCAGGGCGGCAGTGACGGACACGTTCACTCGGTGCTGCCCTTTGCGATCGTACACAAACAGCGTGGTCTGCCCGATCCCTTTCGCACTGAGGAGCAGCTGCCGCCCTGAAAGCGGCACGATATCGACAACCGCCGGGCTGCCCACCGAGGCCGTCGTCATGGCGTCGAAGGTGAGAATATCCGACTCGCCGACCGTCAAGGTCCGGTCAACTGCCTTCGGCGTGGCAAGTGTCGGCACAGCGAGCCACGCGAGAAAAATAACGCTGACGAGATTGCACTGACGGAGCATCTGAGCTAATTCTTTCTGCTTGCTGCACGCTACGGCGCGACCGAGACCGTCTGAGATTGACTGCCTTTAATGACCATGATACTGACTGCGGCCGGATGGAGTTTCGGCACGAATACCGGAAGTGGTGACAGCGGAACCAGCGGCAGAGCTTCGGCAGCTGTCGGCGGCGGCGGCAGGCGATGGTGCGGTTTCGGACGCTGCACCAAAGCAGGCTGCACCGGCACGTTCCGCACCGGCAGTGCGGGAGACATCAGCGCAGCACTGTTATCCGAAGCGGAGCGCAGGGAGAGATGAATTTTTCCGCGTGCGGCGGCCAGCACAAGCGCCTGTGCCTGGAGCGGTGAGACCCCGACCGTGACATGGGACGCGCCAGCGGCGGCAGGTGGCGAGGCAACGGAATTATCATCAGCCGTCTTCGTGCCAACTGCCAGCAGGGCGACATTTTGCAGCACAGTCCGCGTCTCCGCAGGACCAGCCCCCGGCTCATCGGTCACCAGAATGTCCACGTGGTCGCCAGGATAGGCGAAGGCATCAATCCCATCTGCGGGATCCAAGGTAATCGTGACGGCCCGCTGAGACGACGGCAGCACAAATGCCAGGCCGGAAGCAGCTCCCGGCAAGGCCAGAACGGCCTTTGTAACGACAGATCCCGCCGGGACGGGTTGGACCGTGATCTTTCCGACTAGCTCCCGAGGGTCTGCAAAAGCCCCCTCGGGGACCTCCGAAACCGGGACAAGGCGGGTTTGGAGTAATACCGCCGTCAAACGAGTCCGTGCGGGAATAAGATGTGTGGCCGCCGCCACTGAAAGGCTCTCGGGCGCAGCGGCCCCGGCAGGGGTGTGACTGCGAACCAGCACGAACGCCAGCAGGGCCGCCGCAAGCCCCGCACCTAACGCGAGGACGAGCATACCCCATCGCGCCGGAGCGCGAGGGATGGGCGGCGTCGAAGTCGCAGTCCGCGACGGATGGGGTGCGATAAAAACCATGAGCGTTAAGTCACCATGAGCGTTAAGTCGAGAGTCGCGGCGTCTCAGTTCCAATGCCTGAGCAGACACCCCCGCTGCCACCGGGGATGTTGAGGCCAATAAAACGCCCTACGGCAATTGTGCTTGACGCCCCGGAAAGCACCGGCTGATCTACCCAGAAGGCCGCAAAGGCGAGAATCTTGACCGGTGCCAGCTGGTTTTTCACGGACTGCGCGACGATCGGGACAATCAGCACATGATCCACCGGCCTGTTGTCCGCGAGTGCGCGGCCCCCGGCGGCCAGCCAGGGATCGTAGGTGGCGTACAGATGGCTGTATGCCGTATTCGAAGGCGAGAGCCGCGCCGCCAGATACAACCGTGTAAAAGCGACATTATCATACGGAAGGCCGGCATTCGGCAGGATCTGGCTGAAGGAAAGCGGCTGATCAGTCGTCATCTTGATGGAGTCAAAGTAGGAAGTCCCAACGCTGCTCAGCAGCAAAGGAACAAAGCTCCCAGCCTGTACCAGCCTGCCGGTGCTATCCCAGACACGCAGGTTCAAATTGACTTGACTGCTCACCGGCTGAGCGGCCCCCGGTGAGAGCACTTTCGCTCCGCTCAGGAGTGCCGAAACAAAGGCGACCGCCGGGTCCGTGCTTGCGGGGTCGTCACCGACGATGCCAAAGGGCACGGCGGCGGATCCAGGCGGCAGGCTGCAGACATTCTGCTGCGTGACCGTGGCGCTGGCCGGAACGGACAGCGTGTTCACGGCTCCTTCGTCTGAGCGAGGCGCAAACCCGACGACCGGCGCAAACGACAGCGTGGCATTCACATGGCCCTCCACCGTGATCGAACGTCCGGGGCTGACAATGATCCCGATCCCTTCCAGCGGCCCGCCGCCGACGGAATTCGCCGCCGCCACCGATAGCGCGGCATCAGAAGCCTCGCTGCCATTCGCCAGCTTCTGTCCCCCGGCCAGGGCGGCCGCGTCGACGGAGTTCTGGGCACGCTGCTTCGCCCATTCCATCATGCCGACATCGAGAGTCAGCGCAGCCATTCCCAGCAGAGCGACCAGCGCGAAAAGCACGAGCGGCAGCACGGCGCCGCGTTTTGGCAGACAATGTTTTTTATTCACGACGCATCACCATTTTTGCCGTCAGCGTCTTGCTGGTTCCACTGAAAACAAAGCCCGTCACCAGCGGATGGGCATAAGTCACAGTCGCGCGAAGCAAATTGCCGGCGGCGGCATTGTTGTTCCCCGCAGCGGCATTGTTCATCGGCGGCACATCCCCGAGAGCAGCCCAAACTTGACCGTCGATGCTTTTTTCCAGCACGACATTTCCCGGCGCGATCGCAAGCCCCGCCCCTGCACTGACCGCCGCGCTCTGGGCCTCAGAGGTCGTATGCCCCACAGCCGCCGACCGGACGGCTTCCCGGGCGGACTGGCCGAGCAGGGCCTGATCCTGGAATATCAAACCCATTTCAATGATCCCAAAGAGCAAGAGGCAGAGCAGCCCAGCGACCAGAGCAAACTCGACGAACGCCGCACCGCACTGCTGTTTTCTTCTTTTTTGTAACTTCAAAGTATTAGCTTTAAGTGGAGCCAGAAGAACGCACACGCCGCGCCGAGAACAACCGCCGGAGCCAGCGGCATGCGGCCCCGACATGTTCGGTGCACCGCAAGGGCGATCAAAGCCAGCAGTCCACCGGCAAAGATTGTCCCGAGCAGAGTCCAGAGCAGAAACACCGGCCCCATCCAGACACCGACGACCCCGAGCAGCTTGACATCGCCCGCCCCGAGCGCCTTCGCCATCCAAAGCAGCACGGTCAGACCGGCAACACCCAGGCCCTCCAGTGCGAAGACAAGTCCCGGCCCTCCGCCTGTGACAGCGTGCCAGAATACGCCCAGCAGCAGGCCCGAAAAGGTCAGCCAGTTGGGAATCCGCCGATGCGCCAGGTCGAACCCAGCTGCCGCCAGTAGGAGTGCCGCCAGGGCCAGAGCCGCCACCCTACTTGAGGGCAGTCGCCGCCGTGCCGAGCTTCGTGTTAACGTTGCTGCCCAGCAGAGTCACCGCGCCGACACAGATAACGGCGACCAGGGCGACCAGCAGGACGTACTCGACCATTGTCGCGCCTTCATCTTCCCGGACGAAGCGAGATAAGCCAGCTTGAAATCGAGAAAAGAGTGAAGTTGAGGTGGAATTTGAAGTGAGTGAAGATGGTAAAGTGAATGAGCTTAAGCGGCGCATAGCATGTCCCTTCCCTGTCTCCCAATCCGTGGGAAAAGCGGCCTCCATAGACCGGCAGCGTTCCTGCTTGCTGCTATTTACGACTACTGCATAATTTATGCCAAAACCCCGCAATTAAACGGGGCTGGCCGTAAATTACGGAGTATTTTATTTCGCGTGTGTCGTCGCCAGGACCCCAACCAGCGTCAGCAGGCTTAAAATCGCCATTAAGCCCCCTGGCATGAACGCCCGGGTGCGATAATATCGCAGGCTAAAAAAGACCAGCAGCCCCGCGCTGAACACTAATGCCAGCGGAAGCCCCCAAGCCAGCCCCTGCCCGAGGGCGTATCCGGCGGCGATCAATCCCAGTCCGCCGATCACGCCCATGATCAGCGACGGCAGGCTTTTGGCTTTCAGAAATCCGAAGATGCCGCCAATTATGACCAGGGCAGCGTAAACGTAAACGAGTATCGAGGCAGTGAGCATAGTTAGCTTTCTTTAAGGCGTATTTGACGGTTCGGCTTTGGCTGAATCCGGCGGCAAATTCACGATCGCGCCGCGCGGGACTCCGATGATCTCAATGTCTTTAATATGCCGGGACTTCACCAGGCGCGGGGTCAGCGACGCCGCGCGGACCTGCGCGGCCTGCGCTTCGGCCTGTGCCCGCAGAACGGATTTTTGGTTGACGATCTGCTGCAGCTGCAAGTTGAGCTCGGAGAGCTTGAGGCTCTGCTGCGCGGCCAGGCGGGAGCGCAGGGCCGTCACCGTAGCCGGGTCAGGATAGATCGCCCGGATCCGGACTTCATCGATCATAATCGAGTCCGGGTTGAAGCGCGAATTTAGCTCCTTCAGGGCATAGGCCGCCGCCGCTTTTTTGCCGTCGCCGTTCATGTTCTGAGCCGTGGTCGCGAGGCCGAACGCATCCACGATCGCCTGCCGAAATGCGGGCCGCAGCTGCGCTTCCTCGAATCCGGAGAAGTTGGCAAACTGGTTCCGGTACTTGCTGTAGAGGGCCGTGATCCGCTCCGGATGCGCCGGGTCCCAGGCGAGATGGTAGGTGATGCTTGTGTCCACGTTCAGGGTATTCGACGAAAGCGTGTTGACGAGAACGCTGTCGTCGTTTTCATGTGCGCCCTCAGCCGCGTCTTTCACCATCGTATAGGTGCGCTCATAGGTCGGCACCTCGATCAGCTCATTGCCGGAGAACGGCGGCTGGGCATTAAACCCGGCATGGCGCACACGCGGGTCGACCCGGCCCGTATAGTGATTGATCACTAGGCCGACATTGCCGGTCTTGACCACAAACCCGCTGAGGGTGCGTCCGACCAGCACGGCGACGACGGCGAGTATTGCCAGTGTGATGAGAAGTTTTTTCATGTATTTTACTTGATGTCTCGATTTTCCAATAGGAGGCGGGTGCGCGACAGCTCGGCTTCCAGCTGCCCCGGATCGGGCAGCATCAGGCGATACTCCCCGGCCAGTATCTGGTTTTCCAGACCTTCCAGTGCATACCGGGCAACGGCGACATTCGGCTCTGAGCACAGTATCAGGCCAATGGGACGCCGCTCCTCGGGCAGCGTCAAATTCTCGGCGGCGTAGTTGACGTACAGGTTCATCTGGCCGACATCGGCGTGGTCGAATTGGCCGATCTTCAGATCGATAATCACCAGGCACCGCAGGCGGCGATGATAGAGCAGAAGGTCGATCCGGTACCAGGTCTCACCCACACGCAGCCGCTTCTGACGCGCGACAAACGTGAAATCGGGGCCAAGTTCGAGCAGGAACATCTCCAGATGCTGTATCAGCCCTGCTTCCAGGTCATGCTCCGAATATTCGTCTTTGAGACCCAGAAACTCCAGCACATACGGGTCTTTGATCTCGGCCTCAGCGGTGACGACCTCCCCAGGCTGCGGGACACCGCCTTTGACGAGCATCGCGGCTTTATTTTTCGACAATGCCGTACGCTCATAAAACTGCGTTCCGATCTGGCGGCTCAGCTGCCGGTGGGACCAGCCGCCGCGTAGGGCTTCGATTTCGTAAAACGCCCGGGCATCGTCGGAGTGAACCGTGAGCAGACGAGTGTAGTGTGACCAGGGCAGGTGGAAAGGCTGAGATTCTGCAGACAGTATCTGCACTTTCTGTCCGCTGCCAGATAATCCAGACAGTGTCTGGACTTTCCCCTGGTAAGCGAGGAAGAAAGAGCGCATTTGAAATAGATTACTTCGCCCAAAACCACGTCCGAAGCGTTTAGTCAGGTCAACTGCGAGACGCTCGACCAATTTCCCCCCATAATCCGCACGCGCCTGCCCTGCCTGTTCCACCTCCACTAATCGCCGTCCGATCTCCCAGTAGGCATTCGTCATGACGGAGTTGACGCTGCGGGCGGCGGCGTGACGAGCCGTTTCCAAAACTCCGGCGACGTCCGCGAGTACACTCTCGTATTCCAGCACACTCGCTGTCTGCAAATCCTTTTGTTCCATAGTCATGGTTCCTTTGCCTGCTTCTCTGGTTCTCTATTTATTCAGCATTCCCATCAGCTGATCGCTCGGTAAATAAAGCTTTTTGACCTGCCCCAGCACCTGATCCTGAACATACAAATCTGTCAGGGTGCTGTTTTGCAGACGGTTGACTTTCGCTTCGGCGGTGGCCTTTTGCAGGAGGGTCTGGTTGTCGAAGCCCTGCTGCTGCAGGGCCAGCCGCGCATTGTCGATCTCCTGCATCTTGCCGAGCGTCGTGGAAAGCAGGTCTTTGCTCTGCTGGTCCTGCTCGATCCCGCGGATCATCAGGTTAGAAAAGACGATCCCGCGCGTGCCCCATTCATCATTGAGGGTTTTCAAGGCATCCGTTTCGGCCTTCTGCTTGCCCGCCGTGGTCAGGGCTGTCGCCGTGTCCATATCGCCGATAGCGTAGTTAATCGCGCCTTTAATGGCTGGTTCCAGGTTGACGGTCTCAAACTGCTTGAGGTCCGCAAACTGGTCCTGGTAGGCACGGTACAGGTCATCGGCTTTGTTCGCGTCGATGCGATACTGCGCGGAAACGTCCACCTGCAGCATATTTGACGCCGTATTGACCTGCACGGCCCCGGTTGGATCGGCGGTCGTCAGCGACAAGGTGCGCTGAGCGGTCGGCACTTCCACCACCGTCTCCCAGAGGCCCTGCCAGTGCGTGCCCGCAGACATCAAGCTCGGCTCGATACGGCCCTGATAGTTGTCGAGGACCAGGCCGACATTCCCCGGCGTGATATAGGTCGGCCCCGCCATGTGGCCGCCCCGCTGGAGGGACACGCTCAGGAAGAGAAATGTCCCCAGCAGAAGCAGACCGAAAACGGCGAGGACGCGGGTACGCCCGGAAAACTTCGGCAGAGGAGAATTCGGTCGAGTGGCCATAGATTAATCTTCTTTCGCTTGTTCGGGGTTCGCGGAATTGGGAACATCGGATTGGGGCACGACAAACGATGCCAGATGGCAGCGTGGGCAGCCGCTCTGCGGCAGCGGGCCACGGAACGCTTTGCCGCAGCTCAGGCAGCGCAGACGCTCCCCTTTGCGCTGAAGCTTGGCCTCGCGCGCTGCCTGCACGGCCGCGGCCTCCGCCTCTGTATCGCGCTTGCGGGCTTCTGACTGGTCGCGACTCACACTTCCGCGAAGTGACCAAATCCAGAGCCCGGCAAAAATCAGGCCCAAGGCCAGCAGTCCATCCATCACCATTTCCATCGTACTTTTATAGACACGAATGGCGCGAAAAAGTTGCATTTCTCAAGCGTCGAACTGAGAGTGATTTGGCCATCGGGACCAAGGGCACACCCCTGGCAGCGCGATCGGTTACAGCGCGACTGGGTCTGCTGCGACGAGAGTGACCGGACCGAAAAGGCCGGACGGAATCAGAGGAGAATTGGCGCTGTAGAACGATTTGGTGGTCGAGGTGCGGCGCTGCTCTGATGGCAGGCCGTCGTCGCCGATCAGCCGGTTCACCCAGGTGTTGGTCACCTTTATCACAAGCGTGTTCGGGCCTGTCCGCAGGATTCCAGTGACATCGGTCCGGTACGGCGGGGACCAGAGGCAGCCGAGGTCGTGACCGTTCAGGGTCACGTTCGCCAGGCTCTCCAGACCGCCCAGGTCGAGGGTCATGACCCGGCCTGGCCGCATCCAATCGGCGGGAACATCGATTGTTTTGTCGTACTCGGCGGTGCCGGAGTAGTATTTGATCCCCGCCTCCGGGCGCTGCGTCCAGTCGACAAGCGAGTCGAACGTGGTCGTTGCCGGACCACCCCAGCGGGTGGCGAAGTGGACGACCCACGAACCATCCACCGTGATCGGCGCAGGCGGCGCGGCAATCTGCTTAGTCGTTACTTTCCCGGAGGAGTATTTCACCGTGTACACCCCCGGTGCGGCGGCAAGAAGCTGAGCCCCTCCGCCCGCGCCGCGCACCACCTGGAACGGGGCGGCGTGGAATTCGGCGGGCGGCAAAGTGAGACTGCCATTCTCCGCGACGGTCACGGATCCGGGTTTCCCATCGATAGTGTAGTCGATCTTCGCCGACTTGAGAATGTTTACAGCTGGATCCGTGCCGGCAAGGGTGTTTTCGATGACCAGATCGAGCTGATTGTCCTGGATCGCCCGCGTGACCTGCGGCGTGATGTCTCTTGTCCCGCCGTTCCCGGCCAGATCCCCGTAGATCGCCCGGGTGATTACGAGCGCCCGAGCCCGGTCGGCGACTTCCGTCGCCGATGTCATTGAAACCAGATGGTTCTTTGGCGCGGGCCTGCGGAAGACCACAAACAGGCTCTGACCGGGCGTCAGCTGCAGCGGCACCTGCGTGCCCCCCATGCCGTCTTCATGCCACACGGCGGCGTCAATCATGGTTCCCTTCTGCGGGTCCCAGAGTTCCGGCTGTTTACCGGAGACCCGGAATGTCGGGTTTGCGGTGACCGAGCCGAGGGACTGACTGGAGAGGAAGTAGGAGTCAACTTGACCGATGCGCCGATGCAGGAAACGCAGCGGCCCGCCGTGGGCGTTCAAAGAGAAGTCCGGGGCGATGTGCCGGTCGTCCAGCACAGCGGCGACGTTCTTGAAGTCACCAGTCCAGTAGACCCAACCCTTGCCGACATGGTTCTTGATAATCGAACGACCATCGATTCTGCCCCACAGTTCATCGGCAATCTTGGTGAGCTTTGTCTCACTCGCCGGGTAACCGGCGAGGCCAAGGGCGTGATCGGGTCTTGGGCCGAACACGACGGCGCCTGAACGCACCAGGGCCGCGACCTTCTCCAGAACCGGCAGCGACATGCTCTGCGTGTTCGCGAGCGCGAGGACGGGATATCGCTGACCACTCGGCAGGGCCAACACCCCCTGGTCGACGGTCAGGCTATGGAGCAGGAGTGTCCCGTCGATCTCGTCGCTCGCATACCCGGCAGGCGGGGCGAACAGCGACTGGCCGCCGTTTCCTTCTTCCCCCTCATAAGCGAGGATGTCACCGACGAAGTGTCCCTGCTGCAGCAGAGACTCGCAGCGCGTGAGGTAAGTGAAGTAGTCTTTCCCGGTCTCGTACCAGGTGTTGTTGCGATTCTGGAATATGCCATAGTCCCAGGTCATCCCAGGAGCGCGTCCATCGGTCCAGGGCTGGTGTGCCCCGGAGTGGAAGTAGAAACGGTTCACCCCGGCGGCCATGATGTTGTCGCCCTCGCGCTTCATCTTCCAAGGCGTGGCGTCGAAATAGTCGCCGCCTGCCGTGAATGCCTCCGCGCCGACTAAGGTATTGCCGTAGATGTGGGCAGCGGAGGCCGCCTGCTTCGCCAGGCGGGCATCTCCCGCTCCCGGATACCAGAACTCACTCATCGACATATCGGCGAGCCCGGACGAACGGACTGTGTCGAACTGGCCGTTTCCGTAGGCCTCTATCTGGGACTTCAAGCCGCGTTTGTGCAGAAGATCCCCGAAATAGCCCCAGTAGTTGCTGTCCCAGAGATCGGAAATCGTGCGTGTAAAGTCGTACTGGAAGCGATTTGTCTGGTCGGGCGACTCAACGGTGCGGCCCGTGAAGGCGATCAGCCAGGGCGTGACGGTGTAGCCGGTGCGTGTCTTGAACTGCGCCGGGAAGTCGTCGGTCCAGTTCTGCGGGCCGGTCTCATAGCTGTCGATAAACGACCACTGGAGCGCCTGACCGGGGACGGATGCCCCGGTCGCGATGACGCGGTCGACAAAGCTCGCAAAGTGGTGTTCCAGAGCCACCCGGCTGAGTTTGTCGCATTCCAGCCCAATGCCGTATTTGGAAGCCGGATGGTTGACAGCTCCGACATCCGTATAGCCGAAGCGGACGACGGTCCAGCGTCCGGCGGGCGGCGTCCATGCCAGGGTGCCGTCGGGACGCATCCGCGACGACAGGTCTACGGCGTCGGCGGTGCGGACCATATCCCGCACGGACGGGCCGGGGCCGAATAGGTTCAGCATGGCGAGATCGGTATCGACGGATCGTCCGGACCCGTCTTCGAAGAGGACGCGGAAATAGCGGGACGTCACCGGCGCAAAGGTCATATGGCCCAGCCAGTCGATGCTGCCACCCGGCGTCCCAGTGCCTGCAATCTTCTTCCAGGTCACGCCGTTCTCTGAAGAATCCAGCTCCGTGCGGCCGCCGGAAAAGCGGTTCCCATGGGAGAACCGGAGCGCGGCGGCGGTGAATGGCTTCCCGCAGTCGATAGTCAGCCCCGCGCTGTCACCCGCCCCGCCCGGGATCGCGATCGACCGTGCCGCGTCTCCGGCGAACAGAAAGGATGTATCGACGAGTTTGCCGGAGGCTATGACTTTGGGCGTGATGTCGGCCAGAGACGGGCCGGCCTCAGAAGCGATCGAGGGGAAGGCCACAACCGTGGCATCGCGGTAGAAGTCGTGGCGAGTAGGCGGCTGGGCCAGGTGGATCGTGGCCGGTGCGCCACCCGTGACGCCGGCTTCGCTCCAAACCAGCATCTTCATCGCGTCTTCCGGCTTGACCCAGGGACCACCGCTTGAGCTCCAGCCCTCGCAGTTCTCAACCCCAAGTTCCAGGCCGAGCCGTCCCGCCTCTTTCATGGCAAATTTGACATCATCCCACCAAAGGGCGGAATTGAAATGGGCCGGCCCTTCGGGGGCATAGTCTCCGAGGCTGCAGATGGTGCCGCCGCCGATCCCCGCGCGCTTCATCGCTTCGAGGTCCGCAGTGATTCCCGGCTTGGAGACGCTGCCGTTCACCCAGTGCCACCAGACCTGCGGCTTCGCGGAAGCAGGAGGATGGACAAAGGAGCTTTGCAGAGGGTCTGCCGGCTGCTGCGCGTGTGCTGGCGCGGGTGAGAGCCCGCTGGTCAGCAGCAGGAGCAGCCCCCCGGCGCAGATCTGCGCGAACTTCGCGCGGGGGCGAAACAACTTGGATTGGAGCGTCTGTTTCATAGTGATGGTCCTTGGATATCTCGTGATAGGGTGGGCTTGTACTGAGAAAATGGGCTTGATATTGCAGCTATTCTCTGGGGGGGTGCATCCTCCGACTGGTGAGTGCCCCCCAGGGCTATTTTTATGAACTCTAAAGGATAGTGCTCTGAGTAGTGCGGCCATCGGTACTGAGGGTTGGTGCCTGCTTCTGCGGCACACCGTCGACGTCAATCTCGACAATAACCGTGCCAGTAGGATCGACAGGCCGGGCAGAGACCAGCAGCGCGGTCCCAACTCGCGCCTTGAACGTTTGGGACCAGGGAAGAGGCACACTCTCCGGAAGTGCGAGAAGATTCCCATCGGCCGTATGATACATGATGACCGCCTGGGCTGCGGTCCCGGCGACTTTATAGGTCACGCTGCGCGAAGCCGTATGATGAGGCTTACGGCGAAGTGGAGCGGCGGCAGAGTTGGAATCCGCGAGGCTGCGCATCTCGTCGCCGGTGATAATGCCGCCAAACAGCCCCCATCCCGCGATCCCGATCGCCAGGATCGACGCCCCAATGATGGACCAGCTCAGAGCAGAGGGAAGGGTTCGGCGCAGGGCGGACAGCTGCGGGGGGGAAGTGCGGGCTTCTTCGGCCAGCTGCGCCTGATAACGCTCAGCCCGGCTGCTGTCCGGATGAAACTGGTAGCCGCACTTGTCGCAGGCGGCCGCCTCGGTCTCAGTCGCTTTGCCGCAGCGTGGACATTCTTTTTCGGTCTCCGCGGCCGCCAGCGTGAGCGTCACTCGCTCGGGAATCGGATCGGCAGCCGGCACTCCAACTTGTTGACAGCGGCGGCACTCCGTCTCCATATCCGCCAGTACATAACCGCATTTTGGACACTGCATAATATGATTACCTCGGGGAGTCGTCGTCGACTTATACATATTATAACAGAGCGCGCAGGAATTGTACAGAAGCAGGCAAGCAGGCAAAAAATTAGGCTAAAATTTCATGCCCAGGTTTGCGGAGGCATTGTAATCCGGAGAAGTCGTCGCTGCGGTCGTCACACTTTTACCAACCACGGAAAGGCTGAAACGATCCCCGAGGGCATGGGTGAAGCCGACGGAGTAGGCGGTGGAAAGCGGGACGGAGGAGGTGAGAACATTCTGGCGGCACCGGTAACCGACGGTGAGCTGGGTGGTGGCGGAAAAGCGCAGACCAAGGTCTGCGTGGACAGCCTGCTCGGCCGATGTCGAAGTGTCATATCCCCGGGACCAGTCGCAGCCGCCGGAGAGGCCCAGGCCGCCGAGGTTCGTCTCAAGGCTCACCCCGCGCCGGGCGATATGCTGCAGCGTCGAGACACTGGAATCCGCGGCATCGACACTCCCAAAATTCGCGGCGTCCGGGTTTTGGGCATATGTCCCGACCAGATGCACAAACGGCAGCGGCGAAAGCGAGACGCGGGCGGTACTGCTGTCCGATTGATCATTCGGATTTGGGTCGGCGTCGGACGCCGTCCGGCTCTGGTAGCTGCCGGAAACCTCTAGAAATGACAACGGTTTCGCCGTCGCGCTGACCGAGGCCACCGACAGGCCCAGCTTCTCTTTGCCGCTCTCTTCTCTCTGCCGCAAAGCCAGCCCGGCCTGAACCTGCAGGGTCGAGCGCGGGTTGAGCGATAGTCCGACGGACTGGCTGCTGGTGGTCTGCCCGCCGACCTTGCTCTGCCCCGCCCAGGCTTCCAGCGCCAGGATCTTATTCGGAGTCACAATGCTATGCAGCGCGATCGCCGAACTGTTTCCGTCCGTCCCCGGAACATCTTTTCCATTGTATGTCGCGCTGAACTGCATCTTCGAGTTCGGCTGGGCCTGCACCGTCAGATCCACGGTCTGCACGACACTCGCCGCATTGCCAGCGATGTCGTTTCGAGCGAGGTTCGCCGAAATCTGCAGCTGGTCGCTGGGCTTCATGGTCAATGCCAGCGCCGTTCGCTCCGACGTGGGGCCAGCGGCATTGTCCGAAGCCTGGTTTTGCGCATAGCTGACTAATGCCGAGACCTTTTGGCCGGCAGTGAACCGACCGCTCAGATTCAGCATCTGCCGCCCCGCCTGTATGCTGCTGTCGCCACTCTCCCCAAGGCTAACTCCTGCCCGGGCAAACCCGAACGAAAACAGTCCCCACTCCCCTGCTCCCGCCGACCCGGACAGCGATAGTCCGGTGCGCTTCTCCGCCGAAAGATTGCTCCCGTCCGCCGCCGTCGCCATCGGGGCAAAGTAGAAATGCGTCGCCAGCTGCGTCGTGCCGCTCGGATGCCAGCCGAGGCCGAATCCCACCGTCAGGTTGCTCTTCGTCGCGTCCTCGGCCTTCCCCATCGCCTGGAACGACAGGTAGCCGCGATCACTCCGCAGCAGGTCCACGCTCAGCGGTACCGACTTCCCGCCTCCGGACCGCTGCGCCGAGCCCGGATCGTATTCATAGACGATCTCCGCCGCCGACCGCGACGGCAAATTCCGCGTAAAGGTCACGGTCCCGCCGTCCGCATCCAGCGTATAGTCCAGCCCGCGAAGCTGCACGAGCCCGTTGATTGAAACCCGCTCCGACCCTGTGACCACATGGTTCCACGACAGCGCAAACGGCCCCGGCGTGTCATTTCCCAGGCACATGTCATCCACACGCAGTCCCGCAGCCCCAGCGGTGCCAATCGTGAGCAGGCAGAGAATAGATGCGGACAAAAACGTTGTCGATAAAAGAGCGCAAAAACGCATGGTAAAATGGTCTCCATGCGTTTAGAGTGCGAAAAGAGACGAATGTTTCGGGGGATTTGGGGGGCACAGATAAAGAACCCACTCGTATGCTGGGGAACCGAAGTTCCTTGCGCACAGAGGGGAGGGCCGTTTTGGTAACGAGTACAGCATATTTGGTCACTGACTGATGTTACGTAAGGCTTTCGGAACCCACCCCACAACAAGTTGCGACCCTCCCGAAACGGGAGGGTAAGCAGGTGGTGGACAGCAGGTTTTGTCGTCTTACAAGAGGCTCTTAAGTAGCAGCGAAGATGTTTCCCGGTATTTAGACCCGGCCTTGAAAGGCCGGGCTGCTCGGAGAAAGCCCCTCCGGGGCAAAAGAAAATACCGGATTACTTATGCACATATACTTAGAAAAGCTTGC
>JANXMY010000107.1 GCA_025354405.1 Armatimonadota bacterium | reverse complement strand
GCAGCGGCGCTGGTGTCAAAGCCTCCTGCCGCTGGGCACGGTACTGGCTCGGAAAAGCCGCACAGCAGGGGCATCGGAAAGCGAATGCTCGGCTCAAGGGGTTTTGACTCCGACGCTAAAGAGAAAACCGCTGGATAAGCTTTAGCCGATAGCTGACCCGTAGGGGCGCTGCTTGCTGCGCCCTCTTATTTGCCCCCGGACTGCACCCCGCGGCACGGTCTTACTGACGGATGGGGGAAGATACCCGGATTGGAAATCCGGGTTTTTGGTAAAGCGATTGTCCACTGCGTAGACATATGAGCCAATGGGAACCGCGTCTTTGTCCGGCGTATTCTCTTTGTCCGCCCTACGGACACTCGCGCTTCTACAGACCCGGATTTCCAATCCGGGGAAGGCCAAGACAGAGAACGAGGCCAAGACAGAGGGCGCAGCAAGCAGCGCACCCTACAGGACAGAACGCATTTGAATGCTGGTGTTCATTGTCCTGTCCTGCTCTCCCCCTCCGCCACACGAATCTTCGCTTCAATCTCCCCTGCCTGACACCGATCCCCCACCTGCGCCGTATCGATTGTCAGCACGAACTCGATGTTTCGGGGCTTGGCGGACATCCGCTGGCTGCTGACACGGTAGCGTTTGTAGGACGCGAGGACGCAGGAGAGCTTGCCTCGGCCAGCCGCCGCTTCCAGGAGGCCCTGCAAGGGCATGGTGCCGTCGGTGCTGTAGCTGGTGAGAATGAAGCGGGCGGGAAGGGTGTGCAGCAGAACTTCATAGGCGGCGAGTGCCGTGCGGTGGTTGTAGGCCGAGCGGCGCTCCGTGCGCCAGTCGAGGCGGATGGCGGACTTGTTGCGGCCTTCGATCTGCGGGGTCAGAGCCGGGGCGTCCCCGAGGGTGAGCGTGTTCAGGACATGGTAATTGCTGCCGTAGGGGTGCTGGTTATACGGGGGATCGAGGTAGGCGATATCCAGCAGTATGCCTTTGGCCCGCAAATGCTCGGCGAAGGTCTGGGCATCCAGGCACGAGGCGGCGCAGACCTGGCCGTTGTTGTGAAAGATCGGCGGACGGAGGGTAATGTCGCTGAGAATGCGGTAGAGAGCCGTTTTCGTGCTTCCCCCCCACCCCCGATGAAAGCCTTTGAAGATGCCGCTGGTGTTGCTGACATAGCTGGCGGCGTAGAGCAGTGAGGCGAGCAGCACGGCGTGTTCATCGCCTGTAAGCTGCCCTCCTTCCTGCCAGGTGCGAATTTGTGCCCGCACGGCATCAATCTTGCGGCCATTCGCCCGCGTGAAAAACAGTCGGTCCGTGTCGAGGTCGGGGTGGGTATCGGAGCGTGGGCAGAGGTGCGCCGCCACATAGCCTTCGAGGGGCACGAGGGCGTTCAGAGCGGCGAAGACGGAATCGGCTCCCCCCAGAGGTTCGAACTGCGGCAGGGCAGAGCAGCCGACATAGGCCTGATTGATGGCCTGGGCATACGGCTCCCAGTCGTTTGCGAGGACGCCATATCCACGCGTCTTCGCAAAGCGGGAGACCACGCCGCTCCCAGCGAAGCAGTCCGCAAAAGTCCCCCCACCAGCCCCCGTTTCTTCCATCGACTGCCCGATCAGCGGCAGCAGCTTACGCTTGTTGCCGAGGTACGGAATAAGCTGGTGGAACACGTAATCCGTCGTGCGGGCGGCGGCATGGACACGTGCCCGGTAGACTGGAAAATCCGGCGGAATGGACACTGAAACTTTCGCCGCCAATTAGTTCGTGCCGCCAAAGGGTTTCTTATGGGCAGTGTGCGGCTTTGGATCGGCGGGGGCTTTGGAGGGCGCAGAGCTTGCCGCAGTCGACTTGGCCGGGTTTTTCTGGTTTGCCGTGTATTTGGTGTATAACACATACCCGGCGCCCGCAATCAGCAGTACGAGGACGATTCCGAAGATCACGCCGAGGGGATTACTTCCCCCGGATTTCGCGCTGGACGAGCCTGTCCCAGGCGATCTATAGGCGGGCGGCGGGGGCGAAAGAGAGGCTTTCAGAGGCGGCAGCGGCCTGCCCGCCAGGTCCAGGCGCTCTTCTTCGCCAGGCATCAAGGCTGGCGGCGCACTGGGACGCGGCGGGGCCGGGCGGCTGCCGGGCGCGGCAGGGCGCACCCCATTGGAAGGCCGGGTGCCGTTGGAATTCCTGGAATCTGAGGACTTGGCGGAGGGAGGCTCGGCATCTGGAGGAGCGGGCGGAGTGGCAGGGTCCCAGTTGCGCGGAATTGGGTTGCCGTTGATATCGAGCAGCTCCGGCTCATGATCCGAGTTGTTTTCGCCGGAGGGGCCGGTAGGTTCCGAATCTGACATGGCATTTTTACTCCCGAGATATTCCTGTATTATACACCTGGAGTTCTGCGATTGCAAGGTAGTCAGGGCCGCCGGACAGTGCCCGGCGGTCCCTCTTTAAGCTGATTTGCTCTTTTTCGTCTTATCCCGCCAGCTTACCCGCCTGGTCGGTCTTCTCCCATGCGAATTCGGCATGGCCGAAGTGGCCGTTTTTGGCGGTCTGTGCGTAGATAGGACGAGTCAGGTTCAGCAGCTGGATGATCCCGCGCGGGGTCAGGTCGAAATTGGCGCGGACACGCTTGCTGATCTCGTCAGTCGGGACCTTGTTGGTGCCGAACGTATCCACAAAGACCGAGACCGGCTCGGCGACGCCGATCGCGTAGGCCAGCTGAATCTCGACTTTGTCCGCAAGGCCCGCCGCCACGATGTTCTTGGCGATGAAGCGAGCGGCATAGGCCGCCGAGCGGTCCACTTTCGACGGGTCTTTGCCGGAGAAAGCCCCGCCGCCATGGCGGGCATAGCCGCCGTAGGTGTCCACGATGATTTTGCGGCCGGTGACGCCCGTATCGGCCTGCGGGCCGCCGATGACGAAGATCCCTGTCGGGTTGATATGGTATTTGATGTCGTGGGTGACGTACTGAGCATACTCGGCTAGAACGGGCCCGACGACATGTTCCATGATCAGAGCCTGAACATCGCGCTGCTTCAGCTCGGGGTCATGCTGGGCGGAGAGAACAATGGTATCAACAGAAAGCGGGCGGTCAGTGGCAGGATCATAAGCGATTGTCACCTGCGACTTGGCGTCCGGGCGCAGGCCCAGACCGCTGGCCTTGCGAACCGCCGTGTAGCGGGCCATCAGCTGATGCGCAATGGTCACCGGCAGAGGCATCAGTTCCGGGGTCTCGTTGACGGCGAACCCGAACATCATGCCCTGATCGCCGGCGCCCTGCGCTTTGTCGCCCTTGGCGCCGGCATCGACACCGACGGCAATATCCGGAGACTGCTTTTGGAGGGCGATCAGGACCCCAGTCGTGTTGCCGTCGAAGCCGTAATCGGTCTTGGTGTAGCCGACTTCGTTGATGGTTTCGCGGACGACATCGCTAATCTCCACGTAGCCGTTCGTGGTAACTTCTCCGGCGATCACGGCGAGGCCGCGTGTCAGCAGGGTTTCGACGGCGACGCGGCTTTTGACATCCTGCGCCAGCAGGGCATCGAGAATGGAGTCGCTGATCTGATCGGCCAGCTTATCGGGATGGCCCTCAGAAACGGACTCTGAGGTAAAAAGTTTAGCATCGGGCATGGGTGTATCGCTTCCTATTCTTGTGGTCATACAAAGCTAGGGAACAGCGGCGGGGTTATCAAGAAGGGTTCGGAAGAAAGTCGCGAGAACATGGGCTGTTTTCGCAGTTTTCTTATCTTGCGCAGCCACGATTACTCGTGTGCGCCGGAATTAGCACCTGCCCGTATTTGTCTCAATATCAAGGATATATCGATGAAATACAGGTGGTTGTTGTGGTTTCGTTGGGCCGGTCCCTCCACCACTCTTGATAAGAACGTCGTGCTTTGCACTCTGATTGTTGAAAATATGCTAGCACATTACAGGTCAGTGTGTCAATCTTACGGCGATAAATGACCGCAAAAAATCCGCAAAACCTGGTATAGCTCACACTAATTTTTTATGAAAGGGTGTTGACTCTCTGAAATTTTGGGTATAATTTGACTGCAAAGACGTATCTTGCATTGTTGAAGTCTCCAGAATTTGTGTCGTATCTGCCTAAGATCTTCAGCAAGGAAATACAAAAGAAAGAAAAGCAAATACCATGACGCGATCCTCATTCAGCTTTTGCCTGTCCGCTTTTTCGGTAATGGCTCTCAGTGCGGGTGCAGTTGCGGCACAGACGCCCAATACGACTAAAACTTCAAGTACGACAACTTATGACACGACCGGCACTACAGAATCGTCTAATGCCGGCTCAGCCTCGGGCGACAAATCGGAAAAATATTCGGACAAGTCTTCGGATAAGTCTTCAAAACACTCAGATGCTTCCGGAATGCTTCTGCTTGGAGCGGTCGCTGGCGGAGCAGCCCTGATGGGCGGCGGTCACGGCGGAGGCTCTTCGAGCAGCGACCTTTCTCCGTCGGCAGTAGCTCCGCAGGTGATCTACACACCGTCAGGTGTTGCCTCAGCGGCACCGATTGCTGTGACCACACCAATCCCCAAAATCGTCACCACCACTACGACCGATCCAGTCCCTAATCCCGGCGTGGACCCCTCTCCAGTCTCGGTTAGTGTGTTCAGCCCAACCACCCCGGTGGTCACGATCACTATCCCGCCGACCAGCTCCGCGCCGACGACAGGTGATCCCACAGTGTTCATACCTGCCCCGGTGACAGATGGTCCAGGCAGCGGCCTGTTCCCAACACTCGGCCCTCTTGCTCCTTCGGTTCCGGAACCGACGGCAACAGCAGCGCTGGGCGTGGGATCTCTGATGCTGGGAATGCTGGTAATTCGGGCACGTCGAAAAGCGTATAAATCCGCTCTTTAGTCTTCGCTCCTCCACAAAAAAAGCCCGCCTCTGCGATTGCAGAGGCGGGCTTTTTTGCGTCGCTTAGAACGTCAGCGTCAGAGCCGGTTTTCCGGCGGCGGCTTCGCGGCTTTGGAAAGTAGCTCCGATACTCTCTGCAGATTCGTCGATGACCTGAAGAGTTACGATCGTGCCCGCTTTGTCTTTCAGATACGCTGAGATATCCCAGGTGTAAACTCCTGGGAGAGGACCGACCTGAGAGGTGGCCGCCAGTGTTCCGCTGCTGGTCGTGTTGGTGTTTAATCCCTCGTAACCGGTCCCGGACCGGGTGGCGACGTTCCAGCTCAGCGTCTGTTCATTCCAGCTGGAGTTTGCAATGCCATAAACTTTGCACGCCGCCATGGTGGATTTCACCGGAGCGATCTGACTCAGGGTCAGCGAAAGAACTGCTGACTTTGGAGCGGAGTGCACCGCGGACAGATCGAACTTAAGGTACGAAACGCGGTTCATGACATTCGGCAGGGCGCTGGCTTTTCGTACGATCAAGGTCGTCTGCGTACCAAAAATGGCATTTGCCAATTTCGCCGCCCCCACCATCGTGTCCGCCGCTGGCTGCAGTGTGACCGGAGCTGGGGTGACGACCGCAGCCGGGACGACAAACAGCGTAATACTCTGCGCCGGCACGGTGGCAGAAAGCGCGCTGCCGGTCAGCGCGGTGTCGGCCAGACGCGTGATCGTGTTGGCTGCCGTCAGCTGCCAGACCTGGGCAGCGGGCCCGGCGGAGAAGTTCGCCAGGTTCACTGCGACCGGAGCGGCATCCGTCAGGCCCTTGTTGATGACCATAAGCGTCAAGGCGCCGTCGGACTTGCGCAGAGCCGCAAACGACGAGACCGTATCGGGGTCCGGGACCGTATCCGAGAGGCTGACGTCGCCAAATCCGGAGTTATGCCCGTCGTAGTTTCGGAACAGCTTCATCGCGGAGTATACCGGCGAGCTGGCGCTTGGAGTCGTCCACCGAGTGGCGATATCCAGACCTTCACGTCCGAAGATGCCATAAATGTCGGCCTGTGTGGTCGCGCCGTTGATGCTGCCCTCGGCCCCCCAGTTGTATTCGGTGATCGCCGTTTTTGTGCCGGGGTAATAGGAACTCACCCAGCCTTTGATCAGAGGAATCAGATGCACCGGAGCACCGATCCAGCTTTCCGAGATATACGTCGGGTCCCAGAGCTGCCGTGTAGATCGGTTGCGGAGCAGAGCCATGCTGTCGGTGACGGTCTCGCTGAACTCCCCCGCCTGGGGGTAGAAGTGGACACTGAACACATCCAGTGTACGCTGCCCGGCGGCGGCATCGTGCTGCTGTACCTGCTGGAGCACCCAGGGCAGGTAGTCCATGCCGCCATGCGCCGTTCGGTCAGGAAAGGGTCCGCTATAGCCGTGCTGGCTCCCGTACTGCTGATCCGCACCGCTGTTGAAATAGCCGGACCAGCCCCACTCTTCCGGAGCGACGACGAGAGCGAGCGGGTCGGCGGCTTTCACTTTGGTTCCGTAAGCGAGAATGTCGTTTTTGACTTCCTCCATCGTGGCACCGTTCGGGTGAACGTCCCGATGCGTGGAGTGCCAGATGCTCGGCTCGTTGTCGAGAATATAATACTTCAGGCCGCCTTTGTCCGAGGTCCCCCATTTCGCAGTCAGGTGGCTGATCCAGCCGCCTTCGATATCCGCGCTGTCGGGGACGTTTGCATCATGCGGATCGTTGCCCGTGATGAGGCTGCCATCCGTGTGGACCCCGTTTCCCGCGTCGGGCATATAGGGGTCGGTGCTCTGCTGCGTCCCGTATTTAGCGATGGAAAAGCTTGGCAGTTTCGCCCGGCCCGGCCCGAGGTTTGCGACCCAGCCGATGGTCGGGATGGTCAGCATCGGCTGTGCCCCACCGGTCTGTGAGCCGGCGATGAAGGTGTCGCCGCGCCCACCAGGGGTGGCATCGGTGTCGCCGATGCTTTCGAAGAAGTAGTCCGAAGCCCGATTATCGGCATTCTGCTGCCAGTTGTAACGGCTAGTGTTGTTGCCGCCCAGACGGTTCAGGGGAGCGTTGAGGTCGGTCAAAGCCGCCGTAGATCCATAGGCGACGCCGTAGATCAGGGGGCTGATCGGGTGACGCCCCGCCGCCGCATCAACGCGGATAGAGATCGGTCCGCTGGAGGAGGCGGTACTTGTCAGCGCGATATCATCGACATAAAACGGGGTCGTGGAAGCAGTCCCGCTTGTATCCTGAATCCAGAACCCATCCAGATTACTTTTCCCGTCCGCCCCGAGGTGGGACAGCGGGATCGTGACCAGGGCCCAGGTATTCGCGGGCGGGGAAGGAAGAGCAACGGCGGCCTGCGAGGCACCGCCAAGGGTCGCCTGCACCTGAAGTTTACGGCCGCCGTCGGCGCCGCCGTTGATCCAGAACGTCAGCGCGGAATACGCCGTGCTGCTGAACGGATCGTGATGCAGGTACAGGGCAGTCCAGGCACCGGTCGTGACTGCGATGGCATCACTGCCCGCATGCGGAGTTGCTGTCGAGGCAAAATCGACGGTGGCCCAGCTGTAGTTCTGCCAGGCATTTTGAAGCGAGTCGGTATAGACGGTTTGGTCGGCGCGGGCCGACGCTGTTCCAAAGAGTGTGGGCAAAATTGCCCCAGCGAACACGAAGTAAGGCTTAAATCGTCGTGAAAACATGGGGTGAGATCCTTTGACAGAGGAAAGTACAGGTAAGTGTCGCAGCTGACACAATTGTGATTGGTGTAATTATACCAGAATTATCGGGCGGCGGCAAGTCAAAAAATACCTCGTAATTTTAACATGGCGTTCGCTGTTCGTTTTTGGAAACAGTCGGGTAAATGTTTCCTGGGAGTTAGACCCGGCCTCCAAAGGCCGGGCTACTCGGAGAAAGCCCCTCTACCACCCGGCTATGGAGCGGCGCGACTACGGGCAGGGCTGAGGAAAATCCCAGGTTACTTAGTCACAAGTACTTAGTCGGGTATAATGCCCGCTATGGAACACGAAAACCCCCAAACCAGCACGGAAGCCGTGGTCGTCATTACCGCCGTGGGACGAGACCAGCCGGGAATCATCGCGGCACTCGCGAAAGCGGTCTTCGACCTGGGCGGCAATCTCGACGATGCGACGATGACTCGGCTGCATGGGGCCTTCTCGACGATGGTCTCGGCCCGCCTGCCCGAGGGGCGCACCGAGGAGGATGTTCGGTCTGCACTCGCCCCGGTGGCGTTGGAATTGGGGCTGACTCTGGCTGTACAGACAGTCCCGGCACTGACGCAGGAAGACGCCCCGGACACGCAGATCACGGTCTACGGAGCGGATCGACCGGGAATCGTATATCAGGTCGCTTCGCGGCTCGCCATGCGCGGGGTCAACATCACGGATATGGACACGCGCCTGACTGGGACCGCCGCCGCGCCGGTCTATGTCATGCTGCTGGAAACGGTCACCGGCGATCTCGATCTCACGGAAGATCTGGCGGTGCTTCGGGATGAACTCGGCGTCAATGTCTCCGCCCAGCCGCTCGATACGGAGGCTCTTTAGCCGCTATGCCTGCGCGTCCCCTTGTACTCTATCCCGACCCACGCCTGAAAACGCCCTGCGCCCCGATTGAGGCCTTTGACGAAACCGTCCGCGCCTGGGCCGAGGATTTACTGGCCTCGATGGACGCCGCCCCGCCGCGCACGGTGGGGATCGCCGCCCCGCAGGTCGGGATTTTGTCCCGGCTGGCGATCGTGGATACGTCGCGCAACCCAAAGCACCCGGACGGCCACGGGCTGCTGATTCTGGTCAACCCGATCATCATTGCCGCTGAAGGCGAGCAGATCTTCCGGGAAGGCTGCCTGAGCCTGCCGGATTACACCGCGAATATCCGCCGCTCTCAGAAAGTCACCGTCCGTGCTGCGGACCTCAGCGGCCAGTCTCTCGTCATTGATGCCGAAGGCTTCGAGGCCGTCGTCCTGCAGCACGAGATCGACCACCTAGATGGCCTGCTATTTCTGGACCGGGTGGCGAACGTCAAAACGGACCTCTTCCGGCGAAAAAATGCCTGAGCGGGTATACTTTCCCCAACTTTCAGAGACACTTTCGAAAACACTCACAGGAGATATTCTTTTGACAAGCTCAACACTGGCACAAGCGGTTTGGCCGCGCTCCTCGACAGCCCCCCTTGCCGCCTGGGGCCGCGATGCATTGCTGGTGACTGCCTTCAGCCTGCTGAACGCTCTCTGTGCGCAGATTTTCTTTCTGCTGCCCGGCACTCCCATTCCCGTCACCGGGCAGACATTCGGCGTGCTGCTGACGGGGGCCTTGCTCGGCCCGCGCCTGGGGGCTCTCTCCCTGATGCTGTACCTGATCGAAGGCGCGGCGGGTCTGCCGTTCTTCTTCGGCGGGACATTCGGCATGATCCATATTCTGGGCCCGACCGGCGGCTACCTGCTCTCCTACCCGCTGGCAGCGGGCCTGGTCGGCTGGCTGGCAGTGCGCGGCTGGGACCGTAAGCCTCTCACGATGCTGGCGGCGATGCTGCTCGGCTCGGCGGTCATCTACACCTTCGGCGCGAGCCAGCTGGCGCATTTCGTGGGAGCCTCGAAGGCGATGACCGGCGGCGTCCTTCCCTTTCTGCCCGGTGATGGCCTGAAAGCAGTTCTGGCCGCAGGTCTTTTACCGGCCGGATGGAAGCTGCTGGGACAAAAGCGTGGCTGAACAGCCCCCAAGCCCTCTGGTGATCGGCACGCGCGGCAGCAAGCTGGCCCTGGCGCAGACGAACTGGGTCGCCGACGCCCTGCGCCGCGCCCACACCGCTCTCGAAATCGAGATTCGGGTCATACAGACGCAGGGCGACGCTACCCAGGCGGCCAACATCCCGCTGGCGTCGTTTGCCGAGAAGGGCATCTTCGCGAAGGAGCTGGAAGCCGCCCTGCAAGCCGGGGAGATCGACGCCGCCGTCCACTCCCTGAAAGATTTGGAACACACACTCCCCACGAACCTGATCCTCGCCGCCATTCCGCCCCGCGAGGATCCGCGCGATGCGCTCATCGGCTCGACACTCGACTCCCTCCCCCTCGGCGCAAAAGTCGGCACCGGCAGTGTCCGCCGCCGCGCCCTGCTGCTCTCCCGTCGACCCGATCTGGAGCTTTTGGAAATTCGCGGCAACATCGACACCCGCCTGCGAAAGTGGCGCGAGGGCCAGTACGACGCCATCTGCCTCGCCGTCGCCGGCCTGAACCGGCTGGGCCTGCAGGACAACATCACCGAGATTTTAGACCCCGACTGGTTCACCCCCGACCCCGGCCAAGGCGCTTTGGCCCTGCAGTGCCGCGCCGCCGACCTACGCGTTGCTGGCTGGCTGGCGTCCCTCGACGACCCGATCACCCATGCCGCCATCACCGCCGAGCGTACGTTCCTCCGCGAGTTCGGCGGCGGCTGCAAGACCCCCCTTGGCGCCCTGGCGACCGGCTACGGCTGGAGCCTGCATTTGCAGGGCATGGCGGCGTCCCCGGACGGCACCACGATCCTGCGGGCCGAAACCTGGGGCGAGACTCCGGGTGCCCGCCCGCCGGAGCGGCACGGCGAGGAGCTCGCCGCCGCCCTGCGGGTATTGGGGGCGGATCAGCTTTTGACGGGTAACGAATAACACCAGGGCATGGAGGCCCGATCCACAAGGAGACTATCATGGAAGAATTAGAGAAGACAGACTACGCAGCTTTGGTCGGCGAGATCAGAAGCCGCATTCGCGCTGCGCAGTACCAAGCCCTGCGCACGGTCAATCGGGAGCTGATTGACCTCTACTGGAACATTGGAAAACTGATTGTGGAGCGTCAGCAAGGCGAAACCTGGGGACGTTCGATTGTCGAAAAGTTGGCCGCCGACATTCGGCAGGAGTTTCCTGGCTTAAGCGGATTTTCCTCGGCGAATATGTGGCGGATGAAGCTTTTTTACGAAAATTACAGCCGTAGTCAAAAACTCGCACAGCTTGTGCGAGAAATTGGATGGGGTCATAATCTGACGATTTTCCAGAGTTGCAAAGACGATTTGGAGCGTGAATTTTACCTGCGGATGACAAAATCAAAAGGGTGGTCGAGAAGCGTATTAGTTCATCAGATCGAAAGCCAGGCTTACCAAAAAACTCTCGTTAGCCAGACCAATTTCGCGCAGACGCTTCCGGTTCCGATGCAGTCGCAGTTGGCACTGGCGATCAAGGACGAATATCTGTTCGACTTCCTGGAACTCGGCG
>JANXMY010000097.1 GCA_025354405.1 Armatimonadota bacterium | reverse complement strand
TCTAATTTGTCAGTGGTATCAACTCGGCTTCGACGGAGTGAACGCTGGAACTCTCGGCCATATCGGCGCGTTCGCCGCCGTTAAGAACATTCACATTTGCCCCGGAGGGGTCGAGCTTCGGCCAGCGACCTTTATGTACCAGGGCAACCCCGGGCGGGATGCGTTCGGACAGTGACACCTGCAGCGTGAGCTGACCGGTCTCGTTTCGCAGCAGCACGCTGTCGCCTGCCTGAAGGCCCCGCCTCTGCGCTTCGAGCGGATGCAGTCCAACATCTGCCGGGCCACTCTGGGCACGGACTTTTTCGACATTCGAATAGCTGCTGTTCATCAGCCACGGCGAGGCGGGCGACAGCACCCGCAGCCTTCCCTCCGCCGGGCGCGGCTGTACCACCGGCACGGGGACACGCGGTAGTCCGGCGGCCTCGAACTGCAGGGAAGTGATCTCGATCTTTCCGCTTGGTGTCGCGAACTTTTTGTCTGCAAAGGGTATGAGTGGCTCTTCTCGAAAATCCACCGTACCGCGTACCGATAACGCTGCGAAATCGAGGGGCAGGCCGGTCTGCTTCAGCAGCGCGGCAAGCATGGCTGTATCGCTTTCGAAAAGCTCCGGCTCTGTGAAGTTCATCGCAGAGGCCAGTCGTCGAAATATCTCCTGGTTCGGCAGCGATTCCCCAATCGGCTCAGAGGCTTTCACTTGGGCTGACACCGAATAATTGAAATAAGAGCAGACCAAGTCATCGAATTCCAAAAAGCTGGCGGCGGGCAGCACAATATCTGCGTAATCCGTGGTGTCTGTTGGAAACAGGTCTATGGCCACAGTAAATAAATCTTCGCGCGTCAGTGCCGCCCGCAGGCGGGCCTGGCGCGGGCTGGACGCCGCGATGTTGTTGTTCCAGCAAAAGAGCATCCGGCTCTGGTCGGCATCTTCCAGACGCTCCGCCAGATCCATATGACTCAGCGAAAGTGGGATACCGGGATTTAGGTGTGCGCCCGGCAAGTAGGAGGGATTTATTCCCCGGCTGTCGGTGCCGTTCAAGTACAAAAAACCTGTGCCCGGTTTGCCGAGGCTGCCGGTCGCAATCGGCAGCAGGCTGCACGCTCGGAAGACGGCCCCCCCGCTCCGCTGTCGCTGCAAGCCCTGTCCGAGCCAGAGTAGGGAGGGTCCGCGCCCGTATAGGATCGCCGCTTCGATAATGAGTGCGGCGGGGACGCCCGTAACGCTCTCGCCCCACTCAGGGGTGCAGCTCGTCAGGGTAGGCAAGACATCCTCCCAGCCGCTAACGTGGGCTTCGAGAAAGCTTTGGTCCAAAAGACCTTCCCGCTCAATAACGTGCAGCAGGGCAAAAGCCAGGGCGGCATCCGTGCCGGGGAAGGGCTGCAAATGCAGGTCGGCGGCTTCGGCGGTTGGATGCCGGATCGGATCAATCACGATGACTTTGCCCGGTGCCTCCGCCAGCCAGTGTTTGTGTATGTGCGGCGCAGAAGCGGATGGGTTCGCGCCCCAGACGAGTATGCACGAAGCCTCTTTGGCGGAGCGCGGATCGAAGCCGTCCATCGACGTACCGAAGATCGCCTCGAGTGCAGCGTGCCCCGCTTTGTTACAAACGGTATCTGGATCTACCTCCGTCGCCCCGATCTTGTGGAAGAAGCGCAGGGGAAACGCGTAGCCGATGAGCGAGAATGTTCCGGTGTAGTGCGTTTGTATGACACTCGCTCCGTCGCCCTCCGCCAGAATTGGCCTCAGCTGCGCCGCGATCGTTTCCAATGCCTCGTCCCAGGAAATCGGCGCGAATTCCCCCTGTCCTTTGGGACCAATTCGTTTGAGCGGAGTCGACAGACGCGCCTTCGGATCCCGCCACTCGGCATTGTAGGCGAGTGTGCATTTGCCGCACAGGGTGCCGCGCGACACCGAGTGATCGGGGTCGCCTTTGACACGGTCGATTACGCCGTCGGTTTTGATGACGATCATCCCGCAGGCATCGTAACAGTCCCGCGGGCAGGTTGTTCGGATCGACTCGGTTACGCCTGGCATCAACTCTCTCCCTGTATTCTGGCCAGCAGCGCCCGAGACATCTTGCAGGCGACGGTGTACGCCGGATCGAAGACATTCGCGATCTCGTACTCGACGCATTGACCCATCAGTGTGTGCGCTCCCACCCAGTCTAACCCGTACTCGCTCTGCAGCCACCGGGCCATCTCACTGGTGGCATGCTGCAGTGCTTGATCGAGCGGACGCGCATTGCCAATAGTGAGAATATGAGTTTCCGTCTCGGCCCGAGGCCAGCAAATCGTTTTCTTCAGCACGGACACGGTGAACTGCACATCGAACGAGATTTCGATCCCAGTCCCGCAGACCTCGCCGCAGCCCTGCAATGCATGGCCGTCCCCGATAAAAAACAACGCTCCGGAGACCGCAACCGGGAAGAACACGGTCACGCCAGCCTCGAAGCCTTTGTAATCCATGTTGCCGCCGTGTGCCGCCGAAGTTGCCGTGGAAATCGCCTCTCCACCCGGCGGCGCGACCCCGAAGCAGCCGACCATGGGCCGCATCGGCAGAGACAGCCGACCTAGCTTCGTCTTGGGCAGGACCAGTGTGGCGGTGCTGGCTTCGATATCAATGTCCCATTCGCCGCTGCCCTCGGCGAATCCTGGTGGCGGCGGCAGGAGCGCGACATCGGCGGGGTCCATGACATTTGATGCCAGCTGCACGCCGCTCCACCCAAAGCGGCGATTCGGGCGCAGGATATCGAGTCGGACCGCCAGCGTATCCCCAGGCTCGGCTCCCTCGACAAAAAACGGCCCGGTCATCGGGTTGACACCAGTGTGAACACGCTGGCGGTCAGCATCGAAGCCCCCTGCATCCAGTGTCGTCGTGACAATTGTATCGCCATCGGCGACGCGCAGCACGAAGTCGTGGGTCCCCAGGGTGCTGAAGTAGTGTTTTGGTGTGAAAGAATGCGTGGTCATAGAGTTGTTGGTTTTCCTGCGAGCGAGATCGAGCGGTTGAAAACCACTCGCTGGGTGAAGCGTCCTGCGGACGTTCGGGCTCTTACACCCGGAGGGTGCTTAGCCTAGCGAGTGGTTATCAACCACTCGTCTTAATTCGTCTTAATTCGTCTTAATTTGTCCTCGTCTTAGCCTTCGGGCAGAGTCTGGCCGCCGTCGACTGTCAGGGTCTGACCGGTGATCCAGCCGGCTTCATCGGAGGCCAGAAAGGCCATTGCGTAGGCAATATCTTCGGGGGAACCTAACTTACCCAGCGGAATGGCTTTCGTCATCGTGGCGAGATAGTTTTCGCCCAAATCCGCTAGTCCCTCGGTCAGGATATTTCCCGGCTCCACTGCATTGACTGTGATCCCGTGCGGGGCCAGCTCGACGGCGGCATTGCGAACAAATCCGTTGACGCCGCCCTTCGATGCCCCATAGTGAGCAAACCCTGGCATCCCCGTTTTGGGGCCGGTGATGGAAGATGTCACGAGAATACGCCCGTGCCCCTGCCGCTTCATGGCGGGCAGGACGGCCTGCGTTGAGAACAGCGTCCCCTTCAAATTGAGGTTGTGGCAGCGGTCCCAATCGTCCTCGGTCATGTCATCAAGCATAACTTCCCAGAATATCCCGGCATTATGCACCAGGATATCGATTCGCCCAAACCGTTCCAGCGCGGCAGCGGCCACTTTTTCGTTGTCCAGTTTACGGCTGATATCGGCGGCGACAAAAATGGCGTCGCCCCCGGCATCCTGTACTTCGCGGACCAGCCGCTCACCAGCTTCGATATTTCGGCTGGCGGCGACAATCTTTGCCCCTTCCTGGGCGAAGATGCGGGCGATTCCGCGCCCAATCCCGGCGCTTGCACCGGTGATGATCGCCACACGTCCCTTGATACCTTTCAAGTATATCTCCCGCCTCTTCGATGTTGCGAGCAGGGGAGCGGCATTCCTCCGATCCCCAGCTCGGCATTTTGTCAATTCCCGGATGACAGCCGGAACTTCGGACCTGAGCGCTGACGGTCAACGAACATCCAGATCAGGCCGAGCACCATGTAAACGCCGAATATCTCCGGCAGATAGTTGTCCGGCGCAGCCGGCCAGGGCGAAATACTGCCCTTGATCGCGAGACCCATAAAGAGAGTGCCGACGACGGCCGAGAAGATCAGCCATGGCGAGAGCGTCTTATCCCGGGAGGCCGAAACGACCGACCCGACGGCGATCAAGACATATGCCAGCAGAAAGCCGTAAGTCGCGATCGTGCCATTCATGTTGTAGATATCCAGAATGGCAAATCCCTTGAGAAAGAGGCCCGCCAGAACTGCAAACATGAGAAGTGCACAGGCCGTGGCCGCAACGTGCGGAGTAGCATTGGTACGATGAGACTTGCCTAGATGCGCGTGGATCAAGCCGTCGCGCGACATGGAAAGCAGGATTCGCGAGGTCGCAGTGACACAGGCCAGCGTACAGGCGAAGAGGCTGATGATCGCTCCGAAGGAGACCAGGACGCCCAGGACGGGAGCATGGGCGATCTCGGCCATGGCCGACAGTGCGACCAGGTTTGGATCGTCCAGGTGCGTCTTGTATCCTGAAAAAGCCGAGACCATGATCAGCGACATTAAGATGAAAAACGCGCCGGCAATCGCCGTGCTCATGAACACAGCCCGGGGGATGCTCCGCCTGGGATTCTTCGCTTCCGCCCCAAGCGCGGTCGCGCTCTCAAACCCGACAAAAGAGAAGATGCCCAGTACCATTCCGCCCTGAAGACCATTCAAGGTCATCCCCTTAAGCGAAAGCTGCGACCCAAGGTGCAGCCCTGTGTGCGCGATCATGGCGGCTCCCAGAATGAGGATCAGCGTAATCGAGACACCTTCCAGACCCAGCATCATTTTGGCGGAGATGCGGACGTCTTTATAGGCAATGAGCCAGACCAGGCCAACAACCAGAGCGAAAAACATGACTACCACCGGGACGGCGAAGTGCATATTGTGCAGAAGTGTCTGTGCATACGGTACGGTATAGGAGGCGACAGCGATTCCGGTCGCGAGGTACGCCAGAATCAAAGCCCATCCGGTGATAAAACCGGCAGTCGGTCCGAGGCTCATCGAGACATAGGAATACAGGGCCCCAGGGGTCGAAGTTTTGCGGGCAAACTGCTTGATACAGACACCGATGAGCAGCAATCCCAGTGTTGCCAGCAGGTAGGTGAACCAGGTGCCGTTGCCGGACGAACCGAAAACGAGCTGCAGGTTGACGGCGGGGGTCAGAGTCGGCGCGATATTTGCGATGGACTGTGCCAGCGTTTCAGTGAAACTGAGGGCGTCGCGGCGCAGGCCGACGGCGTGGTGGTTATGGTCGCCGAGATCGAGATGATCGGCAGCCGGAGCTTCAATCGTAGCCATTTGTGGTGTTCCTTTCGGGGCGGCAAAGGGCCAGCCCAGTCCTAAGTAGTTATGCTAAAGTGCGGCTGAGCGCATACTTCGACACCGAAGGATCGCAGGAAACATGAGAATGGCGACGGTGCCCCGATAAGGTTTGCTAGGGTTTGTCTTCTTTACCAGAAATGCGCGAAAGGCCCCTCGCTTTAGCTATGGGGATGGATAGCGCGTCGTCTTTCCGAAGACGACAAATCCCTTTCGTTTGATTGGCGTCTCGATAGTTGTGTTTTACACTATGTTGGAGTATGATGTAAATGTGAATAAGGTTAGTGTAAAATATAGAATCTTCCCCAATCATTCGCAGCAGCGAACGCTCAATGAAACGCTGGCTGTCTGCCGTGATGTCTATAACAGCCTTGTTCACGAG
>JANXMY010000095.1 GCA_025354405.1 Armatimonadota bacterium | reverse complement strand
ACCGGACGAGGTCGGCTCAAGCGAGAAGAAAACCAGATCGGTCACGTAGCGAAGGCCTGCCGGATTCAGGGTGGCGATCCGATAGTCCGGCAAGTAGGCGACGACCCGAAACGCCGAAGCCACGCGGTCAGCCCGGGCGGTTAGAGGCAGAGACAGAAGCCCCCCTGCGAGCAGCAGGCAGAGGGCGAGTACTTCTTTTGCTTTGCCTGCGTCCCGAGTCTGAATAATCACACCGTTGCCTCAGACGACTTTTTCGTGAGAATTGTATCGTGCCGCTCGCTCTCCAGAGTCTGAAGATAGTCGGTGGTGTAGTGCAGGCCGCGGGACTCTTTGCGCTTCTGCGCGCACCGGATAATGAGGTCCGAGACTGTTATCATATTCCGCAATTCCAGAACATCATCGGCGAGAACGTAATTGTTGAAGAGCGGCTTGGCCTCAGAAGACAAGGCATGGAGCGCGGCGGCGGCTTTTTGCAGGCGAGAATCGCTGCGGACAATCCCCACATATTTCTGCATCACGCCCTGCAGCCGGTGGCGCAGGGCGGCGACCAGGGCATGGTCGAGGGCACCTACGCGTTTAGCCGCTCCCGGAAATGGCAAGACGCTCACGCAGGCAGCTGGCAGATCGGTACGGGCCAGGGAATCGTCGGCGGCACGCTTGCCGAAGACTAAGGCTTCGAGCAGCGAGTTCGACGCCAGCCGGTTCGCCCCATGGACTCCCGTGCAGGCGACCTCCCCGCAGGCGTAAAGACCTTCCAGAGAAGTTCGCCCGTGCAGGTCGGACACCACGCCACCGCAGGAATAATGGGCGGCGGGAACCACAGGGATCAGGTCCGTGGTGATGTCGATGCCAAACGACAGGCAGCGGGCGTAGATCGTCGGAAAGTGAGTCTTGATCTCTTCTGGGGCCAGATGGGTCACATCGAGAAAAACGCACTCGTCGCCTGTCTTCTTAATCTCGCTGTCAATGGCGCGGGCCACGATGTCACGTGGGGCCAAGTCTTTGCGCTCCGGGTCGTATTCCGCCATGAATGCCGTGCCGTCCCGGCGCCGCAGGATGCCGCCTTCGCCGCGCACAGCCTCGGAGATGAGGAAGCTTTTGGCGTCGGGATGGAAGAGCGATGTCGGATGGAACTGGATAAACTCCATGTCGGCGATCTCCGCCCCCGCCCGCCAGGCCATGGCGACCCCGTCGCCGGTGGCAATGGGAGGATTGGTCGTAAACTTATAGACCTGTCCCGCCCCGCCCGTCGCCAGGAGTGTCGCCGGGGCGACATACGCCTCGACTAAGCCCGCCGCTTCGTCCAGCACATACGCCCCGCAGCACCGCCCGTCCTGCATGATCAGGTCGATGGCGTAGTGATGCTCTAAAACAGTGATGCTGGGGTGGGCTTTGACCGCCTCCACCAGTGTCCGCTCAACCTCTTTGCCCGTCAGGTCCGCCGTGTGAATGATCCGCCGCCGCGAATGCCCGCCCTCACGCCCCAGCGACAGCTCGCCGCCCGGCTCGCGGTTGAAGTTCGCCCCGAACTCCATCAGCTCCCGAATTCGGTCCGGCCCTTCCGCCACCAGCACCCGCACCGCATCCTCGTGGCACAGCCCCGCCCCGGCGATCAGCGTGTCCTGCACATGCAGCTCCGGATCATCATCCGGCCCCATCACCCCGGCGATCCCGCCCTGCGCCCAGTTGGTACTGCTGTCTGTCCGGTCCTTTTTGGTAATCAGCGCGACCCGGCCTTTCGACGAGACCTGCAGTGCGAACGAAAGTCCGGCACTGCCGCTGCCGAGAACGAGATAATCATAATTTTGCATCGCTGCGGTTCCTATGTCTAAAGTGAAGCAAAGTGTGAAAAACGCCGACATCCCTAAAACCCGTTATGGGGCGGTGTTGTTCCCCGACTGGTTTACCAGAAATGCGCGAAAGGCCCCTCGCTTTAGCTATGGGGATGGATAGCGCGTCGTCTTTCCGAAGACGACAAATCCCTTTCGTTTGATTGGTGTCTCGATAGTTGTATTTTACACTATGTTGGAGTATGATGTAAATGTGAATAAGGTTAGTGTAAAATATAGAATCTTCCCCAATCATTCGCAGCAGCGAACGCTCAATGAAACGCTGGCTGTCTGCCGTGATGTCTATAACAGCCTTGTTCACGAG
>JANXMY010000086.1 GCA_025354405.1 Armatimonadota bacterium | reverse complement strand
CGGCGTACATCATCCAGGCCAGTCCCAGCTGCTTCAGATTGCTGGTGCAGACGGTCCGGCGGGCATTTTCGCGGACTTTTTGGAATACCGGAAAAAGGATCGCCGCGAGGATGGAAATAATCGCGATGACGACAAGCAGTTCGATCAGGGTAAAGGCCCGACAAGGGGCGCGGGCAGGAAATTGGCGGCGTCCGCAAGGGGACGCGCCGAAGACGTGGCGAGGCATGGTAATGATCTTTCCGCCTGATCGCGCGCAGGCAGGGAAATCGAAGTGATCCCAATCACTTCGTACCGACGGCTGGCATTCTGGCTGAAGGGCTCTCCGAGGAAAGACCTAACACAGTTGCGGGACAGCGCCGGAGTTGCCCAAACTTTTAAGGTTTGGACTTACCGGCTTCCCCAATTAAGCGTCGCGTTGACCGCGACGCACCGTAGGCGTTGACACGATGAAGTTATAAGGCGAGTATAGCAGAGGGCAGAGAATGCTGTCAAGGCCTTGACAGGAGCGCCGTTTATAGGGATACTATTGCACTGGTACTCGTTAATACCGTCTGCCCAAGTAGCTCAGTGGTAGAGCACTTCTTTGGTAAAGAAGAGGTCGTGGGTCCGATTCCCACCTTGGGCTTATTTCTCAGGCTGTTTTCTGGGGCTTATCCAAAGCTCTCAATTGACAGATGCACTATTGTTAATGCCCCGCCGCTCATCTTCGCGGCACGTTCTGCCACAAATAGCCGGTGGCATTCCAGGACATCAGCCTCGTAGCAAAGCAGGCAGCAGCGTTCGCGCTCGGCGAGTTCCACCAGTGCCTCCATCTCCTCATTCTGGGTTGCCAGATACTCCAAAAAACTTTCCTTAAACGCATTCTGGTCATGGTCAATTTTGCGGCGATACCGAATATCATTCGGCGTGCCTAATGCGCGGATATGGGCATACGACAATCCGTAGTCCGCAGCGGCCTGGGTCAGCGCGGTTTTAGACAGACCTGGTTTGCGGCTCTGAGGCCGTTCGCGGATATCGAGCAGAGTTTGGACATCATGAAAGACCAGAGTCTGGAGGAGGGCCGCTTGCGCCGCTCCTTCATAGCCGATCGTGTAAAGCTCAGGCATTTGAGAGTGGCCTTTCCATCTAGAGCGGGCACGGGGCAGATAGCCGGTGCTGAGCAAAAATGAGCGAACGATCTCGCCGCCTGCGAGGTGAAATGTCTTCTTGAACCGCTTTCGCCACCCCTCCAGTGAGAGGCTGCGTCGTAGTCAGAGTGTGTGAAGAAGCTGTGCTTGGACGTGTTGGCAGCAAGTCTCGGGCATGGGAAACCTCTTTCGTTTAGTACCCCGAGTGGCCACCGAAGTAAATATGCTCTAGTTCACGGGGGAAAGAGCTGATCCACTCGGACATCTGATTAAAAAAACCCTCCAAAGTATGATTAAAAATATGATTATGGTGGTCTTTTGGCATTCGGCATACAGAATTCACCAAAATGATGCACAATGATAGTATGAAGGCGGATCTGGGACAAGTCACTGGAGATTTGGGTAAAACAAGAGCAACACTGCTCACACGCGTTTTGACGCAGTATGGGAAGCGGGCGCACAAACCCGCGGCGGACAATCTCTCCGAGCTAGGCAGTGGACCGGCGGAAACTTTGATCGCGCTGGCCCGGGTGTATCATCCAAGCACCGACGCGGCATTGCTCCGCCGTGCGTACGCTTACGCTGCCGAAAAGCATGAAGGGCAGACCCGCCGATCCGGGGAGCCATACATCATGCATCCCCTGGCCGTTGCTACCATTTTGACCGAGCTGGAAATGGACGATGCCACCCTGGCCGCTGGTCTGCTCCATGACGTGGTGGAAGATTGTGGCGTCTCGCGGGAACAGATCGCGGCAGAATTCGGCGAAGAAATTGCCGATCTGGTGGACGGCGTCACCAAGCTGAAGATGGCTGACTTCGAGGCCCGCAATGAGTCCGAGCCCGGGGCACGTATCGATACTTTGCCGTCGACTGAGCCGGCCTCTCCGGAAGCGGCGGAGGCCCTGGCCCGAAAAAAGCGTCACGGAGAGACCAACAAAAGTGCAGCCAACCTGCGCAAGATTTTGCTGGCGATGGCCCATGACCTGCGCGTTATGGTGATCAAGCTGGCCGACCGCCTCCACAACATGCGCACACTTTCGGCGATGCCGGAGCATCGTCAGAAGAAAGTCGCCCAGGAAACCCTCCAAATCTTCGCACCGCTGGCACATCGTCTGGGAATCTGGCAGATCAAATGGCAACTCGAAGATTTAGCTTTCAAATATACGAACCCCGAAGCCTATAGTGATCTCAAGCAGCAATTAGATAAGACCCGGTCACAGCGTGAGAAAGATATCGCTATGGCGACCAGTGTTCTGAAAGAGCGCTTGGCCGAAGAGAATATCACCGCCGAGTTCCAGGGCCGACCCAAGCATCTGTATTCAATCTACAATAAGATGCAGAAGCAGACGCTCGGGCTGGACGAAATCTATGATCTCATTGCCCTGCGTGTTATTGTCCCGACTGTGGCCGACTGTTATCACGCGCTGGGGATCGTGCATCAGGTCTGGATGCCGCTGCCCGGACGCTTCGATGATTACATCGCGAAAACAAAGTCCAACGGATACCAGTCCCTGCACACCAAAGTCATCGGGCCGAACGGGGAGCCTCTGGAGATACAGATCCGGACCAGTGACATGCACAGGATGGCGGATTTTGGCATTGCCGCCCACTGGCAGTACAAAGAGGGCCAAAACAAAGAAGGAAAAGGTAAAGGGAAAACGTCGGTTGGGGACCAGCGGTTCGACAAAAAGATGACCCTGCTTCGGCAGCAGCTTTTCGACTGGCAGTCCGACGCCAAAGAACCCGGCGAGTTTTTACGCTCGATCGTCGGTGACTTATTCACGGATCAAGTTTTTGTCTTTACGCCGAAGGGCGATGTTCTCGATTTCCCTCTGGGGGCAACTCCCGTCGATGCCGCCTATCGTATTCACTCAGATCTGGGCCAGCACTGTGCCGGGGCCAAGGTCAACGGCAAGATCGTACCCCTCACATATCGCTTTAAGAACGGCGATATTGTGGAGATTATTTCTCGTCCGAGTGCCAATCCTTCGCTGGACTGGCTCGCAATTGCCAAAACCAGCCATGCCCGCACAAAAATAAAAGCCTATTTCCGCAAACTCCGATATGGGGCAAATGTCGCCCGCGGCCGGGAGATCATGCAGAAGGAACTGGAACGGGTGCATCTGGATTCCCGGCATCTGCTGTCCCCTGAAGTGCTGCATAAAATCGCTGAGCAGATGAATTTGCATACGCAGGAAGATCTGCTGGCGGCAATTGGGTATGGCGACGCCCCCGTTGGCTCGGTTCTGACACGTCTGCGCGCCTTAGTTCCGGGGACAACTCCTGACGATACACGTTCGTTTGAGCGCAAGGGGACGAACACCGGCAAGCTGCAGGTCGGGGGAGATCTGGAAGATGTAGCGATTGTCCGGGCCAAGTGTTGTCAGCCCGTACCCGGCGATGAGGTCACGGGTTATATGACTCGCGGCAAGGGAATCGCGCTGCACCGGCATGGCTGCGCCAATGTCGCGCATTATCAGCAGACGGAGCCGGAACGCCTAATCGAAATAGACTGGAAACCGAGCGATCCGACACAGCGCTACTCAACTGATATCAAGATCGAGCTGGTGGATCGTCTGGGCCTGCTTGAAGACATCGGAAAACTTTTCAGCGAAGCCAAAACGTTTATCCAGGCAATTCGCACACGCTCCCTCCCAAATCACACCGCTGTCATGCAGATCAGTTTTGATGCGATCGACACGGCTCATATCACGGCCATGACCGTACGCCTCCAGCGCCTGACCGATGTCATGGATATCCACCGTCTTGGTGCGAACGAAGCCCCCGTCGAGTGAAAATAAATAATCGAAAATAATGCTTGACAAAAAGCGGGACCTGTACTATAATACTTGAGAGTGAAGCGCTTCACTAAAAGTGACATGATAAAACGAAACAATACGCTCAAAGATGTTGCGGCTGCGGCTGGGGTTGGGCAGGCGACGGCCTCTTACGTACTGAGTAACAGCTCGAAAGCATTTAGTCCCGGGACCCGTGAGCGTGTCTTGCTAGCGGCCCGCACACTCGGCTATCGCCCCAACTTTGCAGCCCGCACTTTGGCGAGCCAGCGCAGCCAGGTGATCGCTCTTTGGATCGCGAATGCACATGCCCCATTTTTTGCTCAGGTGATCTATCATCTGCAGCGGCAGGCGCGGCAGGGTGGTTATGAAACAATCATACGCGAAATGGCGGGTGACCCTGAGCAGCTCACGCCACTTTCGGGCTGGCCAGTGGACGGCATCATCGCCTTTCAGGGTGCTTCTTACGTGCAGGCCTTTTTGAAAGCGAACCCGGTCTTTCACCTGCCACTAGTCAGCATGGGAGAATATCACGAGCAAAGCTCCGACTACATCACGATTGACCTGGCGACTGGAGCGCGCGGTGCCGTGCGGCACTTGCTGGGAAATGGCCGCCGCCGAGTGGCTTTTCTCGTCCCGGCGGCGGCGAAACGTGAAGGTGAGTCGCGTCATGATTCCTACTTGGAAGCGATGAAGGAAGCGGGTGCTGCACCGGAATATATTTTGACGGACAGTAAGCAGCGTGCGGAGGTGCGCCGTACCATCGGCAGCTACATCGAGCGTTTTGGCTGCCCGGACGGTATTTTCTGCTATAACGACGATATGGCACTGGGAGCTTATCGGGGACTGTGCGACCTCGGCCTGCGTATTCCGGAGCAAGTGGCCCTGGTCGGCTGCGACGGTATTGAGGACACGCAGTATCTGGAAACGCCGCTGAGTACTATTGTTCAGCCCGTGGAAGAGATGTGCGCCTTAGCCTGGCAATTTCTGCAAAAGCGAATGCAGGAACCGGATCATATCTGTCAGCAGGGAGTTGTCACTGCAAAACTGGAGATTCGTGCTTCCTCGGATCGGCAAGTGTAAATTTTCGCTTGCTTTCGACTTTGGAAATCTCCAGAGGGGGGGAAAGGTTCAAAACTTCATAATCTGTCCATTGGTGAAGCGCTCCCTGAGGCGCTGTCAAAAGTTTTTTACAGAAAGGTCACATAAATCATGACAAACAACACAAAACTAAGAGCTTTTACGCTGATCGAGCTGCTCGTGGTTATCGCGATTATTGCAATACTCGCCGCTATTCTTTTCCCTGTCTTCCAGAAAGTAAGAGAGAACGCACGCCGTGCCGCCTGCCAGTCTAACCTGAAACAGATGGGCCTGGCGGTCTTGCAATACGTTCAGGATAGTGACGAAACATATCCGTATGCGTCGGTACGTGATGTCGATCAAAATGGCATTTTTCACTGGACGAAGGCCCCCACGAGTAATTGCTACCAGGATATTTACAATTACAGCAAAAGCTATGGTATCTACGCCTGTCCCGACGCAGTCCAAAATGAGTACGGCGGACCAAACACCGCTGCTGATCAATACACGAATTATTTGATCAGTTCCGTGGTCTTTGGTGGTGGAAACGGCGGAGGCAATGGAGTCACGCGGCCTAAATCTCTGGCCGCAATCCAGGCCTCGGCAAATGTTGTGATGATCCAGGAGTATCCGCAAAAATTCTCCTGTATGTTCTATCGTCCGCAGCAATATACGACCGGCAGCACTTATCAGCTTCTTCACGGAACAAAAGGCAATCCCTATGCGCTGCATAATGACGGAGACAACCTGCTGTTCTGTGATGGTCATGTTAAATACAAAAAATCATCCACCATTACTCCGATGGACTTTGGTCTTGCCAGCAATGGAACCCATGGCGCCACTGCCGGAAACCTGGAAGAAGCTGAAGTTGGTTTCCCGCTCGATCCGACGATGGTCACCAACTAAAATATACCAGAGAGCATTTGTACTTGAATCTTAACTTTAGAAAGGAACATACGCACTGTCTGAAAAAAATAATCCATAAGCGTGTTCTCTAAGCAGTACTTATTCATTCTCTCAATGAGGAATATCCGATATGAAAACTTTAAATACAATCACGGGCTTTGCCGTCGCTGCGGCCGCCCTGGGCTTTGCTGCGCAGTCCGTTTCCGCGCAGGCCATCTACACGATGAACGGCGGCAAAGTGCGTGATACCACCGGCGCGACTACCGCCTTCACCAACGCCGGAGATAACGGCTTCACCGGCAACGTCGGTTTCGATTTCACGCCGACCGCGAATGAATCCGTCACCTCCTTGGGCTACTTCAACTTCAATGGCACTGCCACCGCCGGCTCCGGCTTGACCAACGCACATTCGGTCGGCTTGTACGACCCAGCGGGAACCCTGCTCGCGTCCACACTTATTGCGGCAGGATCGGTGGGGACTGCTGATACGAATGGCAGCGTTTTTGTCTACAACTCTGTGACGCCGGTCTCTTTGACCGCCGGCACAAAGTATACTTTGTTCGGCACGACCGGAACTTCTCCTGGCGATGGCTTTGTCGAAAATGCTACCGGTACGATCTACAACGGGATCACATACAACCAGAACCAGTACAACGCCAGTGCGACACTGTCGGGCACCCGATCAAATGGTGGCGCCATTAATTTTCAGGCTCCCGGCTATTTCGGACCCAATGCGATCATCGCTTCTGCGGCGGTTCCCGAGGCATCTTCATCAATTGGCCTGGGCGTCCTGCTGGCTCTGGGTGGCATAGCCCTTATCGCTCGAAAGAAAAGCGTCAAGGCCTAGCTGTTTTGAGAAGTTGAACGTAAGTTGCTTCAACCACTAAAGGCAGCGTGTCTCACCCCCCTCCGGCATAACACACGCAGAAATATCAGCGCGTGTTATGCCGCTCTGTTTTGTTTGAGAAGACTTCATGAATTATCTCGCACTTTCGCTTGGCCTTTTACTCCTGCCCGCTTGCGGGGTTCAGGCTAAAGTCAAGGCGGCTCCCTCTGCCGCTTTACCGGCCGCCTTGCAGCCCTTTGCCCTGAGTCAGGTGCGCCTGCTGCCCGGACAGATGGAGACGCGGCGGGAGGCCAACCGGAAGTATCTGCTCTCACTTTCCACCGACACCCTGCTCTGGACATTTCGCAAGAATGCCGGACTTCCTACCCCGGGAGCGCCGTTGGGTGGCTGGGAAAATCCCGGGGCTGGATGGCGTGGTTTCTTTGTCGGGCACTACTTGTCCGCCTGTGCTTTGATGTATGCAGGCGGCAATGATCCGGTGATGAAAGCTCGTGGTGACTACCTGGTCGCCGAGCTTGCCAAGTGCCAGACGGCATTAAACCAGGACGGCTACCTGTCTGCGTTCCCAACCAGTGAATTCGATGATCTGGAAGCCGGCAAAGCGGTTCCAGTCCCATATTACACGATTCACAAAATCATGGCCGGGCTGGTAGACATGTATCAGCTTGGCGGCAACCGGCAGGCACTGCAGGTGGCAGAGCGCATGGCGGATTATTTTAAAGCTCGCACGGACCGATTGAGCAGCCCGCAAATGGCTGTCGTTTTGAATACCGAGTTTGGCGGCATGGCGAACGTTTTGTACGATCTCTATGGGATCAACCATCGCCCCGCGGACATGGCCCTAGCGCATCGCTTTGAGCAGGCTTCGTTTTTGGACCCTCTCGCCCATCGTCAGGACGACCTGGCAGGTTTCCACGCCAACACTCATATTCCCGTCATTCTGGGGGCGGCGCGCCGCTATGAGCTGACAGGGGATGCGGACTCCCGCACGATTACAACCTACTTCTGGGATCAGCTGACGCAGCATCACTCCTATGCCACCGGTGGCAGTAATGTTGGGGAGCACTGGGGGGAGCCGGATAAGCTGGCGCATACATTGAGCGGGGACAATCAGGAAAACTGCACCAATTACAATGTTCTCAAGGTCACGCGCGATTTGATTCGCTGGACGGGCAACCCCAAATATGCCGACTTTTATGAACGCGACTATTTCAACGGCCTGCTGCCGGCACAGCGCCCCGACACCGGAATGATGCTCTACTATCTGCCGCTGGCCGCGGGAAAGACAAAGCAATGGGGAACGCCTAAAGACAGTTTCTGGTGCTGCTATGGCACCGGGATCGAATCCTATGCCAAGCTGAACGACAGTATTTATTTCCATGACAAAAATGGCCTGTATGTGAATCTTTACGTTGCTTCCGAAGTGACATGGCCGGAATACGGTGTTCGCATTGTTCAAAAGACCCGCTTCCCGGAAGAGCAAGGCTCAACATTTGTGGTTCATGTCCCATATCCGACGCTGATGGCCCTGCACCTGCGCGTCCCTGGCTGGGCACAGGGATTCAAAGTCATTGTCAATGGCAAACCCGCTGCGATCAATGCCGCTCCAGCCTCTTATGCAACGCTCCGCCGAGTCTGGAAAGAAGGTGATACGGTGCATGTCGCCACCCCGATGCACCTGCATTCTGCTCCGATGCCGGACGACCCGTCCATACAGTCCTTTATGTTTGGCCCACTTGTGCTTGCCGGGGTTATGGATGCTGGGACGCCCCTGACGCCAGACCAGAAAACGACCGGTTACCTCAGAGAGAACTCTCTCAGCCTCTCTTCCTGGCTGACTCCTGTGCTGGGACACCCATTGACTTTCCGCACTGTCGGCCAGCCCCACAATGTCACGTTCGTACCGCTCTATCAAGTGATAGACCAGCCCTACGGCGTCTATTGGTCGGTTGTGGCTCCCGGCAGTGCCCGCGATCAGGCAATCCAGGCTGCCGGCAAGGCACGCCTGAAACGCGAAGCACGCATCGTGGACAGCGTCCAGCCTAACAATGCTGCGTCCGAGAAAGAGCATCATCTGGCTGCCACTCATTCGAATACCGGAGCGTATGGGGATGGTGGGTGGCGGGATGGTGAGGCATTTCAGTGGGACCTGAAAACGCTGCCGGATACCCCGATGACCCTGGGGGTGACTTACTGGGGGGATGATGCCGGGCGCACTTTCGACATACTGGTCGATGGACAGAAGATCGCGACGCAGGTACTAAATCATAACAAGCCCGGGCAGTTGTTCGAGGTCGAATACTCCCTTCCTGTATCTCTGAAGGCTGCCTCGGGCAGCAGCAGCATTACAGTTCGTTTCGAGGCCCACGCAGGAAATACGGCAGGGGGCGTCTTTGATTGCGCGACCCTGAAACCGTCTCCATAGAATACAGCAAAACTGCTCAAACCAGGCGCGAAAATCACGCTGGCCGTTCACTGCCATCAGACGACCGGTGGTCAGGGCGTGGATGTCGGCCTTGCCAAAGTGACGAATTGGGGTTGGAAACTTCCGATTTTGTGGTACAATACATTGTACATTAATTCACAAAGTCGGCTGGGCAAAAGTGTAGTTAGAATGGAGCGGCGGCCATGAGCAAGCGGTTAATCGAATCGGCGGGGCTGACGAATATTTATGATAAGGTGATGGGTGGAGAGCGTCTGAATTCTGAGGATGGCCTAGCTCTCTATCTCAATCCAAACTTAAACGCGGTCGGTGCACTGGCGAATATCGTTCGGGAGCGTATGAATGGGGCCAAGACTTTCTACGTGCGAAACCAGCACATCAACTACACGAACGTCTGCAATAAAGGCTGTAAGTTTTGTGCCTTCTATGCCCAGAAGGGTGGCCCTGACCCATATACCATGAGCATCGTCGATGTCCAGAACAAGCTGCGAGCACACCTGGATATTCCAATCAAAGAAGTGCACATGGTGGCGGGAATCAATCCCAAGCTTCCATACCAATATTATTTGGACCTGCTTCGCGCTGTCAAGCAGATACGGCCCGGTGTTCACATCAAAGCGTTTACCTGTGTTGAGATCGCCGAGATTCAGCGTCAGGCTAATAAGCCCTTGCCGGAAGTCTTCGCCGAGCTGCGGGCGGCGGGGCTAGATTCGCTTCCGGGCGGCGGTATCGAGATACTCTCGGACCGCGTCCATATGGAGCTGTTTGACCGCAAGCTCGACGGTGACCAGTGGATCGAAATCTCTAAAGCCGCCGCTGAAGCGGGTATGACCCAGTATGCGACTATGCTGTATGGCCATATTGAGACGATCCCGGAGCGTGTCGAGCATCTGGTGAAAATGCGGGCACTCCAGGATGAAACGGGGCACTTTGTCACCTTTACACCGCTTTCGTTTCACCCGGAGGGCACTCAGCTTTCTCATCTGCCGCATCCGACCGGCGACGGCGACCTGCGCAATATCGCAATCTCTCGCTTGATGCTGGACAACTTCCAGCATATCAAGACTTTCTGGATTATGAACACGCCCCAGGTTTCCCAGCTAGCTCAGTGGTACGGCGCAGATGACCTTGACGGCACGATTCACGAGTACGAGATCACCTACCAGGACAATGCCCAGGGCAACAAGCAGCAGGTGCTGACCCGGCCTCAGCTGGTAAATTTAATCATCGAAGCGGGCCGGACACCGGTCGAGCGGGATAGCTTCTACAATGAAGTGGCACAGGCCGATGAGCTGGACGATCCCCTTCGCCACGATGTGCTTCCGCGCCCGGCGATCCCGCTGGCGATGGCAAATTAGAAAGGCCGACGACAATGGCTGTTTTAGAGCGTGAATTACTCCCCGCTCCCCAGAATTGGGGCGGAAAAGCTTCCGGCATCGAAGATATCGCGGACAAGGTCTATGCCGGAGAGCGCATTACCGACGAAGACGCTTTGCGACTCTTTGCGCATAAGAATGTTATTGACTTGGCCGAGCTTGCCGATCTCGTGCGATTCCGCAAGCATCCGGATAACACAGTCACCTATATTATTGGGCGTAATATCAACTACACCAATGTTTGCTACGTCCGCTGTCGTTTTTGCAATTTCTATCGTATTCCCGGTGCTGAAGGCGGCTACGTTCTTCCGCGCGAAGAGATCTTCCAAAAAATTCAGGAGATGGTGGATGTCGGCGGAGTCGAGATTCTGATGCAGGGTGGCCTGAACCCGAAGCTCAAGATTGAGTGGTACGAGGAGCTGTTCCGTGCGATCATGGAGCGCTTTCCGACTGTGATTTTGCATGCGCTTTCGCCCGCCGAGATCATCTACATCAAGAAGCTGAATAAGCTGACGATGGAAGAGACGTTGACGCGTCTGAAGGCCGCCGGACTGCACTCGGTGCCGGGCGGCGGGGCGGAAGTGCTGACGGATCGGGTACGCGAGTGGATCGCCCCTTACAAAGACACTGCTGAAGAGTGGCTGGACTGTATGCGAGTCGCTCACAAGGTCGGCCTGCGCTCGTCGGCGACTATGATGTACGGATCGGTGGATACGGTCGAAGACCGCGTGGAGCACCTGCGGAAGCTGCGTGAGTTGCAGGACGAATCACTGGCCCTTTCCCCGACTGCCTTTACGGCGTTCATCGCCTGGAACTACCAGCCGGATGGCACAGAGTTAGGCGGAACGCGGGCTTCGGCGTTCGACTATATGCGCACCATTGCTATTGCCCGGATCTACCTGGACAACTTCCCCAATATCCAGGCGTCCTGGGTGACACAGGGGCCGCGTGTCGGTCAGCTCTCCCTGCGCTACGGGGTCAACGACTTCGGCAGCACGATGATGGAAGAGAATGTCGTTTCAACGGCAGGCTGCGTCTTCACCGTGCCGCTGGAAGAGATCGAGCGGCTGATCACCGATGCGGGCTACGACGTGAGACGGCGCAACACCCGGTATGAATTGATAGATTGAATTACTACAGGGGCTGAGCCAAAAAAAGAAAGCTGGGGCCGAAAAGAGGGCGGGGCAAGTTCCGCCTCTGCTGAGTACTTGTGAATAAGTAACCCGGGATTTCCTCAGCCCCGCCCGCAGCCGCGCCGCTCCATAGCCGGGTGGCAGAGGGGATTTCTGCGAGTAGCCCGGCCTTTCAAGGCCGGGTCGAGATCCCAGGAAATCTTTGCGCGAGTACTTAGCCGCCCAGAAGGCCACCTAGCAATCCACCTACTCCGCCACTGGGTTTATTCCCGCCTCCCGGCGCGTGCCGGAAGATCTCTTCTGCCAGGTTGATAATCGGCATGGATTGAAGCCATATCTTCCCCGGCCCGGTCAGTGTTGCGAGAAACAAACCATCCCCGCCAAACAGCACGTTGCGAAAGCCGCGCATCATCGTGATGCTGAACGTCACAGACGGCTCCTGAATCCCGACATGGCCGACATGAACTTGAAGGCGCTCGCCATGGTCGAGTGACTTTTCAACCACTTCTCCCGACAAGTCCAAAAAGACCAGGCCTGGCCCGGTGACCTTCTGCAAAATGAATCCTTCGCCCCCAAACAAGCCACTGCCAATTTGCTGGCGGAAAAATATCTCCAGCTGAACCGACGACTCGGCGCACAAAAACGTTTCTTTTCGGCAGATCAGTGATTCCCCTGGGCCAAGCTGACGCGCGATAATCGTGCCGGGAAAACGTGGGCAGAAAGCAACCAGGCCGGGAGACCCCTGCTGAGCGGAAAAGTGTGTAACAAAGAGCGAGCCACCCGAGAGTGAGCGCATGAGGCCCTTCATCACGCCCCCGCCGGTGCTGGTGTCCATCGTAATGCCGTCGTCCATCCAGGCCATCTGGTGGGTCTGGCTGAAGATCATCTCGCCGGGCTGCAAAACAATTTCCAGTGTCTGAAGGGTCGTGCCGTGAATTTGATGCCGCATCTGGTTTCTCCTCTGGTTGGAATTACAAGTTTAGAGAGCCACGGATTGGAAATCCGAGGCTCCCTGTGTTTCAATCCGTGGCTCTCTGTTTCCCGGTCTCTGAAGCCTCCTTGTGGCGCTCACCACGTCAATTTGGTCTTGCTCATCAGGCCCTTCCAGGGCAGACGCTCGAGTACGGACTCGAAGCTGAGGTCGCCGCCAATGAGCCGGGCGGCGGTACGGGTCCCTCTTGGGCTTTTAACCCCCATCTTGTAGCAGACACCGGGAAACTGATAGAAGAATTTTGCGATAGCCAGGGAAGCATCATGGCTTGCTCCAAACTCCGCCTGCAGAATCTTTGACCAATTTGCCGCGCCGTCTCTCGCCAGGGTTTTACCTGCCAAGGCACCGGATCGGCAGGCGTAAGAAATCCCATCGCCAAATAGAGGGTTGACCAGGCCGGCCGCATCGCCGACTAAAAGCACTCGCCCGTTCCAGGCTTCCACGGGCTCTGCCCCTCCCCAGATGGGAAGAGGATAGCCGTGGAACTCGATCTCTTCACGCTTCCGCGGGACACCAAGCGCTTCCAGATAGCCGAGTATCCAGCAGGCTAACTCCTCTTTGCTGGCTTCGCCTCGGCCCTCGGCGGAGCGGCGCCCGAACATCCCTGCTCCCACTGAGAGATGCCCGGCCTTCGGAAAAACCCATCCATAGCCCTGTTTGACGGCATACTCCAGATGGGCCACTTCGGGACGCAGTGTTTCATGGCCGGTACCCCACTCGTGCGGAATTTCCGCTTCCAGGGCAATCGCCAGCAATCGCGTTTTTCGGAGATCGGCCATGCGGGCGACGACGCCATTCGCTCCGTCCGCACCGATGACGTGAGACGCCGTATAACTATCGCCATCAGTCGTCGAAACTCGGACACGCGTATCTCCATCCACCTCGACTGATTTGACAGTCAGGCCGTCGCGGACATCACAGCCCGCCTGTGCGGCTCGTTCGGTCAGAGCGTTGTCGAATACGCTTCGCTGCACCATCCAGAGGCTCATCGGCGGTTCATTCGGGTCAGGATTAATCTCCGCCAGATGGGCGTCAGCGAAGTCCCAGGTGTGCCGCAGGTGTGTGACAGTGGCCTCAACGAAGGCCTCCGGGACGAGGTTTGGCAGGTCGTTCCCTATAGTCAGGGGTACGCCGCCGCCGCAGGTCTTGTAACGGGGGAGGGTACGCCGCTCGATAATCAAAGTTCGCAGGCCCACTTTCGCCGCTTCATATCCAGCGCAAGCCCCGGCAGGCCCCGCACCACAGATTATCACATCGTACTCATTACTCATAGCTGTATTATACCTGCTGGGCAGGTATCCGGTCCAAAAACTCATTCCTGGGAATCTCGCGCGCTCCCAGGGCCACCATATGCGGTGTCAGCATCTGGCAGTCCAGCCACTGTATCCCCTGGAGTGCAAGGTAATCGATCAGAAACAAGAGAGTGAGCTTAGAAGCATTCGGGACAAAGTGGAACATACTCTCGCCGCTAAAGTACCCGTTCATCCAGACCCCGTAGATGCCCCCGACCAGTCTTCCCGATTCATCCCACGCCTCAAAGCTATGGGCATCGCCGAGACGGTGCAATTCTGTGTAAGCTCCCTGCATCTCTGCGGTAATCCAGGTTCCGTCCTGACCGGAGCGCGGAGTGCTGCGGCAGGCAGTAATCACGGATTGGAAAGCTTGATTCATTGTGAAAGTGAGGGATGTGTGTCGCCGTATCCGCCCGAGACGGCGGGGGATATGCAGGCGATCAAAATCCAGAACCGCCCGGTGAGGCGGGCAGAACCAGAGCAGCGGATACCCGGTCATTGGCCAGGGGAAGATGCCCTGCGTGTAGGCATCTCTCAGCAGCTGCGGGGTAAGCGGGCCGCCGACGCCGACGATATCGGCCTCTCCGGCGTCGCGAGGCGAAATAAAATAGGGCATGGGTATAATTTCCACATGATACCCCCAACTGTCCCGGTTCCGAGCCGCTCGGCACTGACAACACTTTTACTGGCAAGTGCGCTGACCGCTGGGCTATGGTTTGTCCCGATGGCATCGCTCGCGCTCTACCCCTTGCGACTATTTGTGACTTTTATCCATGAAGGCAGTCATGCCCTCGCGGCGATCATGACGGGCGGTGCTGCGGAGAAAATCGTCGTACTGCCGGATGCCTCGGGATATACACTCACCGGAGGGGGGTGGGGGATACTAATCGTCATGGCCGGGTACTTAGGTGCGGCGGCTTATGGATCTGCCCTGCTGGCACTGGCGCGACGGCCGAATACGGCACGTTTTATCCTGGGGCTGTCTGGAGTAATCGTCGCTCTGCTGGATGTCTTTCTTGTACGAAACGGCTTTGGCTTCGGCTGGGGAGTCGTGATTGCCGCCGGACTGATTCTGGCTGCCCGGCGACTTCCGGCCCGCATCGCCGAGCTGACGGCGATGTTCCTGGGGGTGCAGTGCGTTGTCAATGCACTGTTCGATCTGAAAACCCTGCTGGGGTTGTCCTCAGGCTACGGCGGGCCAGTCTCGGATGCCGTTCTCATGTCTCAGATAATCCCCCTGCCGCCCTTCGTCTGGGCAGCCTTGTGGAGCGTGTTATCCCTGCTTATCTTAGGGGCAGCCCTGCGCCCTTACTGGCGTCGAGCCAGACCTATTTCATCCCATTAATTTCCGCGACTGCCTTCTCTTGAATCGCGGGCGGCAGAGGCGCATAGTAAAGAGACGCGGCATCTTTCTGCCCATCCGCCATTGCCCAGAGCAGGAATTTCTTGACCTCTGGTTTGGTGTCTGGGTAAACAAGAAGAAAAGTGAACCCGGTGATCGGGTAACCCTTTGGATCGCTCGTATTCGTAATCACTTTGCGGAAGTCCGCTGGTAAGATGACCCCTGAAGCTGCCGCAGTTGTTGCTTCGACAGAAGGAGCAATGAAATTGCCTTTGGCATTTTGAACGTCTGCAAAGTTGATTTTGTTCTGGACGGCGTATGCCAGCTCAACATACCCGATGCTTCCAGTATTCTGCTGAAGCAGCTGTGCGACCCCCGCATTGCCCTTGCCACCGAGACCATTAGGCCACTTCACAGATTTGCCTGCGCCTACGGACGTCACCCAGGCCGGGCTGATCTCTGCCAGGTAATTTGTGAAGATATTTGTCGTCCCAGACCCGTCTGAGCGGTGGCAGGCAATGATGGGAGTGGCGGGAAGTGAAACGCTTGGGTTCAGCACCGAGATCGCCGGGTCGTTCCAGGTTTTGACCGCGCCCAGATAGATCGCGGCGATAACCCCCCCGGTCAAGTGGATATGCGGTGGAACTCCTGGTGTGTTGTAAGACACGCAAACAGCTCCCGCCACGGTTGGAATATGCAGGATGCCAGGAGCAGAACGCATTTCAGATTCGTTCATCGGGGCATCTGATGCCCCGAAATCAACGGCTTTCGCCGTGATATTCTTAATTCCACCGCCAGAACCAATCGGCTGATAATTGATGGCGACCCCGGTTTTTGCCTTGTATTCCTGGAACCACTGCTGATAGAGCGGAGCGGGAAATGTCGCGCCGGCCCCAGTTAGCGTTGTTTCCCCCGCCGAGTCTGACGCAGGAGATGTCTGCCCAGCGGGGGAAGTCTCCTCGTGCTTCCCACACCCGAAGCCAAGAAGGGCAGAGGTGACTGAGACCAAGGCGAGAATTGCCGACTTACTGAATTGTCCCATAGGTATTCCTTATCGAATGTCAAATAGGTTCCCATGCGGCGGCGCAGATATTAGTATGAGGTCAAGGCCTAGGGCCCCGCGATCAGACATCCATGCCTGAGACACCGTCAGCCCGGTCTGGCGGGGCCTGCACGCCGCCATGAACACCTTCGATCCGGTAGGTCTTATTTTCACGTACCAGGAAGTACAGTGCGCGTACCGTGATGCCGTCTCGGCCGGTTACCGCCACTGGGATTGCGACGTGATTTCCTGTGGCATCTGCCCGTGCTGCGCCGAATTGGACGCTCTTAAAGTGAGCAAACTCGGGGTAGGCACGTACGATCATCGTTCGGAAAGCATCAGGGGAAGCAAAGTTCTTTTTCAGACCAGCACTCTGGTAAGTAATTGCCGTCTTGTAATCGTCGCGGGCGAATGCATTTAACTGCGTTTGGATGGAGAGTACCGCCGCCTGCCGCTCTGCGGCTTTTGCCGGGCGAAGAGGAGAAGTGGTGGATTGAGCATGCGCACCCACACCCAGCAAAGAGAGACCGACCAAAGCGTAAATAACAGGTTTCATAGCGTTTCCTTCCGAAGATTTGACGTAATAATACCCACTATTGACACTGTGCAATCTAGCCCGGCGGAAGAAAGTAAAAAGCGAGCGCAATAATCGCGTAAGCTGCCAGCAGCTGTGCCCCTTCGAGCCAATGGCACTTGCCGTCTCCGGCGATAAATGCCGTGATAATCACGCTGAATCCGATAGCAGTCAGCTCGGGGACGGTGAAGATATAGGTGATAGGATGGCCCAGTAAGAGGCTGGCAAAGACGAGCACCGGAGCGACAAACATGGCGATCTGGGTGGAGGACCCGATCGCAATATTCATCGTGATGTCCATCTTGTTTTTCATCGCCATCCAGACTGCAGTCGAATGCTCAGCCGCATTTCCGATGATCGCCACCACGATGATTCCAATAAACAGGTTGTTGAACCCGAGTTTTGTTGCGGCGCCTTGTACACTCCCTACCAGAAATTCACTTTCCAGGGCAATCAGGGCGGTTGCCGCCGCCAGCACGGCAAAGGAGCGTTTCTTAGTCCAGTGGGCTGGATCGTTCTCCGCTTCCTGTTCACAGTCTCGAAAGAGTGCCTCGTGTGTTCGTAAAGAAAACCAGAGCGAAGCCAGATAGACGGCGAGCAATATTCCGGAGACCCACAGTGACAGGTTCTCGACATCAGGGTTAGTGGGGCTTTTGCTGCGGTGGAATGCTTCGACGAAAATCGCAGGAACAGCCAGTGAAAGTGTGGCCAGCAGCAAGTTGATCGCATGCGACTCGGCTTGATCCTGATTGAATGTCTGTATTTTGTGCTTGATTCCGCCTGCGAGAATACTTGCGCCCAGTACCAGAAGGAGGTTGCCGATGATGGAGCCGACAATCGAGGCCCGCACCAAGTCCAGAAGCCCGGCATGAAGTGCAAACAGACCAATGATTAGCTCCGTGGCATTGCCGAAGGTCGCGTTGAGCAGGCCGCCCCAGGAAGCTCCTAGATGCTTTGCCAGCTCCTCCGTCGCTTTGCCCATCAGGCCTGCCAGTGGCACGATTGCCAGCGCCGCCGCGAGAAATATCCAGAGTGGATAGTTCTGCGCGGTATAGTGCAGACCAATGCTCACAGGGATAAAGAGCAGCAGGATATTCAGGCCAGAAAAAAAGCGAATCAATGACTTCATGCGGGCATTGTACCCGCAACGCTGTTTTGCAATGACCTGTCCAATGGTCTAAACTTCACTCTTCTCATTGCCCTTCGTAGCCGTTTGGATGTTTTTCAAACCACTCGTAAGCCGTACGCATGATGGTTGGCAGATCGCCGAACTGGGGCTTCCATCCCAACTCGCGCTCAATCTTTGCACTAGATGCGATCAATTCGGCAGGATCACCGGGGCGGCGCGGGGCGGATTCTGCGACGATCTCTCGGCCAGTAACTTTCCGGCCCATTTCGATAACTTCCTTCACCGAGTAGCCCTTACCGTTGCCAAGATTGTAGGCCGTGGTCTCGGCGCCATTTTTGAGGGCTTCCAGGCCCAGCACGTGTGCCTGGCCTAAGTCGGTGACATGGACATAGTCACGTATGCCGGTGCCATCTGGAGTAGGGTAGTCGCTGCCGAACATCTTGATGCTGGGGCGACGGCCCAGGGCTGCAAACAGAGTGAGCGGGATCATGTGCGTTTCCGGCGTATGATCTTCTCCGAGTTCCCCCTCGGGGTCGGCTCCAGCGGCACAGAAATAGCGCAGAGAGATACTCTTGATGCCGAATGCGACATCGTACCAGTGCAGGATATGCTCGGCATCCAGTTTGGTCTGACCATAGGGATTAGTTGGAAACTGGGGATGCTGCTCATCGATCGGCACATATTTCGTTTCGCCAAACGTCGCAGCGGACGAGGAAAACAAAATATGTTTGACACCCTGCAAATTGAGTGCATCTAAAAGGGAGAGTGTCTTGACGATATTATTTTGATAGTATTTCACCGGATCGGCCACACTATCGGGAACGGAGGCATAGGCTGCAAAGTGGATGGCCGAGTCGATCTGGTTTTCTTTGATCGTGCGTGCGATTAGCTCGCCATCCCCGATATCACCCTGCACGAATTTTGCCCCGGGGAGATAATTGAGAACTTGGCGGTGACCCAGCTCTAAGCTGTCGTAGATCACAACATCATATCCTTTTTTGAGCAGCAATTTGGTCGTATGGCTGCCGATATAGCCGGCTCCGCCGGTGACGAGTATAGCTCCCATGAAATATTATGTTTCCCTTCTGAAAATTGAGTGATAAGTTAAGTGTATGTGCTTAATTCGACATACACTCAGTGTTTCCCTGCATCATTTGTAAGCCGGCAATCAAGAGCAAAGTGTGAGAGTGAGTATAATAGTACTAATTCGGATATAGTTTTTCCTGATTTTATCCGAAGATATTCTTGAGCGACTATTTTTGGTCCTCGAGTATCGTATCACTCACTTAGATAGGCAATTTTATGAAGTTGCGTTGTTTGGCATGAAATTTGCACAGTTGATTTCTGAATTCCAAAAATACGCCCGCTATCGACCTGCAAAGCAGCATATTTTGGAAGATTTACAGACAGAAAACTTTGGCGAGATCCAAGCTCCCATCTCAAAGAACGACAGCATGAATACACCGACTTACCCCGAATCTCATAGCGACAGTGCTGCGATCAGCGGAGCGACAGAGGCGAGGCGGCCTTTGCCAAGCCGCGTCACCGGTGATACTGTCTTACTTCGGAGCGTTTCTGCCGGTCACTCACGTGCTAAAACGGCGCAGCGCGTTTTTGATATCGTGTTTTGCGGATTGCTGCTGCTGGCGATTTGGCCTCTTTTCGGTGTCATTGCGCTGATGATCAAACTCGACAGTGCTGGTCCGATTTTGTTCAAACAATTTCGAGTAGGTCAGGACGGAGCGGAGTTTCCCTTCTACAAGTTCCGATCGATGGTCAGCGATGCCGAAGCGCGTCGTCATCAACTCGAGATGCATAACGAACGGAGCGGGCCGGTCTTCAAAATGCGAAATGATCCACGTGTGACACGTACCGGACGGGTTCTTCGTAAGTTCTCACTGGACGAGCTGCCACAGCTCATCAATGTTTTGAAAGGCGAGATGAGTCTGGTCGGGCCGCGTCCGGCTCTGCCAACGGAAATTGCCAAGTATACGTCTCGTCAAAAACAGCGGTTGATCTGCTTGCCAGGCGTCACAGGATTATGGCAGGTTTCAGGCCGTGCTTCCCTCAGTTTCGAGCGCAGCATCGAGCTGGATTTGTATTACATTGAGCACCAATCCGTCGCGCTTTATTTTCGCATCTTGCTGTTGACCATTCCCGCCGTTTTTCGGGCGGAAGGTGCCTATTAATTCGCGGAATAGGATACATAGTTATTCCGTGCTATACTAAATTGCGATTACGTCCCGGTATTTCACAACGAGCACATACCTGGTGTGCTCGTTACACAAGAGAAAGTCCAGCTTATGTACCGTCGTACCCCGATTATCTTTCGGATCCTCGACTCGTTTTTCCGATATCAAGTTCTGTTCTGGACATCACTGCTGATTGTCAGCAGTCTGACGATGGCGGCGCTCTATGCGCGGAGCAAAACATTTCATGCATCCGCACTTACTCAGGTGCAGACAGATAGTGTCGCGAACAAACTTGGGACGCCCGATGCCAACACATGGATCACACCGGCTCAAAAAAATGCGGACCGCTTTATGGAAATGATCAAGCAGGATCAGCCCGGCGGATTCTTGGATATGGCGCTCAGAGCGGCACATCTCTCCAAGCCCATTGACGTGAATCCAAGAAACGATGATCCCCGATATTTGGCACTGCAAAAAAGTTTGATGGCTGGTGTCCAAAGCACCAATATTTTCTCGATCGATCTCACCTGGGACAATCCGGAAGAGACGCAGAGTATCACGACCGCTTTGCAAAATCAGTATATCGCGGAAGTGGGTGATGACCAGGCCATTGTCTCCACTCAAACGGTTCACTTCTTGGACGTCACACTCGCTGATGTTGAGACCAGAATGCGCGCCTCTGAAAAAGCACTTACCGACTACAAATCCAGCATGGATGGACAGATGGCTGGTCCGGACAGCGGGTTTGCCAATCAGCTCAGCAGCCTGACCGCACAGCGGGATGAAAAGCAAATAACAGAGGGACAGAACGCGCGGCGCAAAGCTGCATTGCAGGCGGAACTCACGCAGCTTCATCCGATGAGTATCCTGGAGACCAGTATCGCAGAACAAACTCCGCTCCAGCGCCAAGTCGGAGAGCTGCTGGCACGCCGGGCAACACTCCTTGCACAGGGGCGGACACCGCAGCATCCTGACGTGGTGCGGCTGGATTCTACAATTTCTGAGCTGCAGCGGCAGCAGCGAACAAATGGTAATGCCCCGGAAAATCGGCATGATCAGTTAACGAAAATGCAGGATAACCCGCAGTACCAAGCCCTGCGGGGACAGATCACGGAAGCCTCCATTGCCGCCTCAGGGGATCAGCAAGAAATACAAAATCTGAATCAGCAAATCCGCAAGTACGAAGCCCTCGTCCGGAAAATTCCGGCGGCTCAGCGTATGCTGGTAGACAAAACGCGTGAATATTCGATGCTGACAGACTCCGAACATCGCCTGCAGCAGCAGCGCGAGCAAGCTAGGCTTCAAGAGCGATTATTGCGAGCGACTGCGAGCAACAGTCTGCAGCAGATTGGGGTTACCTACGCTCAGCCGACCACGGGCAAAACAAAGATGATTGCAATGCTTCTAGGCAGTTTGCTTCTGGGCGGCCTGGTGGGTTCCCTGCTGATTGTGCTGAGCGAATGGTCGGACCACTCCTTGCGGCATGAGTCGGACGCTGAGCGGCTCCTGGGTGTTCCTATCCTAGCTGCTCTGCCTGAGACCTCTAGCCTGCTCGTCGCAGTACCTCGGCGCCTTCTTGGCGGCAGAGAAGACCGCAGCTCGCCCAGTCCGGCCCCGGAAGGACAAAACCTATGAGCGATATCCGATTGGAAGAAACCCCTTTGAAGCCGGAACGTAACGGAACTCCCACGCCTTCTGCAGTCATGATTGATAACTCTCTGAGCGTCCGTCCTGAGCCTGAAAATTCCGAGGCAACGATTGTGATGGATCGTTCCGTGCTTTCCATGCCTGAGAGGACGATGCATCCCGAAGACTTTTCGATTGATCAACCCTCTGACACAAAATTTGAGGAAAACGCGGGATCCGAAGAGGGGAAATCTGCGCTAGGCCGGATTTCTTCTTCGCCAATCATAAACATGGATGTCGAGAAGACTCCTACGGAATTTAGTCACCTGTATGCGTCACTCGAGCGTCAGATCGCTGGAGTCGGGGATGTCACCCTGATCAGCGGTGAGACCTTGGGAGCCGAACGGCCTTACGTCCTCGGCATTACCAGCGCGGTCATGGGAGAAGGTAAAACAACAGTCGCTCTGCATCTGGCCATGACCATTGCGCACGATACGTTCAAAAAGATCTGTCTGATCGATATGAGCCTCGGCAAAGGGGATTTAGCCGCTCGGCTGGGTGTCCCGTCCCGCGGTGAAGGCGTGATCCCAGTACTGGAAGACAGTGACAATGTTGTACCCACCCTGCAGCTTGCCGGGTGCGACAATCTGGTGATCATCCCAGCGGGTAAGGCGCCGAACAATGCTGCCCGGTTGGCTCGGTCGCCGCGCGTGGCGCAGCTGATTATCTCTGCGCGTATGGCCTTCGATGTCGTTATTGTCGATATGCCCTCGGTCGCTTCCGATAATGCACTCCCGCTCACCCGCCATATGGACGGTTTGCTGGTCGTAGCCCGTGCTGGGGCAACACCGCGGGATGTGGTCGCACAGGCTCTGGATGCCCTGGGACGGGACAAAGTAATCGGGGTGACTTTGAACCGCGTGAAATCGTCTGGCCCGAACTGGCTTCGAAAGTGGGTCGCGAAAGCGTAACCATTCTGCGTGTGATCTATGTCTTTGCTGTACCTCATCCTTGTCGCCTGTGTGGGCGTGGTTTCTCTGGTAAGTGTCCTCACGCTGCTTTTTCTGCTGGCGGCGGCGGCAGTATTCGCCAGGCGTCCTCGCCTTTCGGGGAGCGCAGAGGCTGCGCTCAGGCTGGCCGTGATCGTCCCGGCCCATGACGAAGAGCTCATGCTGGCGGAAACACTCAAAAGTCTGCAAGCTCAGAGTTACCCCGCTGAGCGATACGAGATATTCGTGGTCGCCGACAACTGCACCGACCGCACGGCGGAAATCGCGCGGTCCCTGGGCGCGACCGTTTTAGAACGTACCAATTTGGCGGAGCGCGGCAAAGGCTACGCACTCAATTTTGCAATTTCTCATCTCCTCACTTCCCCTGATGTTCCTGACGGTTTCCTGATTGTCGACGCCGACACCTGTGTCTCCTCCGAGCTGCTCTCTGCAATGAACATCAGGCTGGCCTCTGGCGCGGGGCCAAGTGGTCTCAGCGCGTGGCAGGCACGTTATGGGGTGCTGAACTCTCAGGACGGATGGCGGGCTGCTCTGATGGCGGGGGCCTTCGATTTGGTTAACCACGTCAAGCCAATGGGGCGCGAGATGCTTGGCCTAAGTGTTGGCCTCAAAGGCAACGGCATGGCTTTTTCCCGCGCGCTCGCGGCGCAGATTCCGTGGTCCGGTGGTTCGCTCACGGAAGATCTTGACTATGGGCTGGAGATGGCGCGACGCTTCCATGTGCGCGTCGGTTACGCCCCGGAAGTGACTGTTCTGGCCCAGATGCCTGCTGATGGGACGCAGGCCTCTTCGCAAAGGGCACGCTGGGAAGAGGGGCGTGCGCGTATGGTGCGCGAGCGTGCGCTTCCGTTGCTGCTGGAAGGCCTGCGCCGCCGTAATCTGCTGCTCTGGGATATGGGATGGGACCTTGTTATCCCCCCGCTTGCGGAACTGGCCGGAGTGATTGGAGCATGGCTGCTGCTGATCTTCCTTGGCGGAGCGACGCATCTCCTGCCATATGCGTCAACCTGGGCGATTTCTGCCGGCTTAACGGTCCTGGGCCTGCTTATCTACATTCTCGCGGGTTTTCGGGTGTCAAATGCTCCGTCCGAGGCCTATCGAGCACTGATTCGTGCTCCGTTTTATGCCTTCTGGAAGTTTGCATTGCTGCTTTCTCGCGGTTTGCGCCGTCGCGGAAGCGGCTCCTCTGAGGAATGGGTCCGAACGGCCCGTACTCCCGGAGCGCCTATTTCTCCGTCCCCTCCGGAGGCCCCTCTCCCATGACAATTATCCTCCCGATACTGTTCTTTGCGGCCGTCATGGGCCTATTCTCTCGCCGAATTACGAAAATTCACTGGTGGGTTATGGCCTCCTGGATTATGATCGTTATCAGCTATCACTTCCTCAAGGCTTGAAGCCTCCCTGCACGTTTCGCTCCCCTCCCTTATGCGGGTATAATTCTGTATACTCATGGATACACACGCACTACGCGTCCTCGAATTCGACGCAATACGGACACAACTTGTCGCTCAGACCGCCTGCTCACTCGGCAGGGAGCGGGCTGAAACGATGCTTCCGGCTGACTGGCTGCCGCAGGCACAGGCACGGCTGGCTGAGACGACCGAATGCCGGGAGCTCATCGGGGTTAAAGGAAATCTTCCGCTGGGGGGAGTGATGGATATTCGCCCTCACCTACGGGCGGCAGAGATCGGGGCGGCGCTGGATCCGCATGGCTTTCTAGACATCGTCGGCCTTGCCGCCGCCTCGCGGTCTCTTAAGCTTTTTCTGCAGAAGATTGGACAGGAATATCCGCTCATGGCGGAGCGGGCGGGGGGATTAGGCCAGTTTCCAGCTCTGGAGTCGGAGATTAACGCCTCTATCAGCCTTGGCGGTCAAGTGTTAGACTCGGCGTCGCCGGAGCTGGCCCGCCTACGCTCCCGCCGCAAAGCGGCTTCCTCCCGCATGATGGAGCGGCTCAATGCCATCGTTACCGGGCCACAGCGGGCGATGCTGCAGGACCCGGTGATAGTCCAGCGCGGCGACCGGTACTGCGTCCCTGTGAAAGCCGATCACCGGGGCGCTTTCGGCGGCATTGTCCACGATATCTCCGCGTCCGGTGCGACGCTGTTTATGGAGCCCCAAGTCGTGGTTGATCTCGGCAATGAGCTGAAAGAGCTGGCGATCAAAGAGGAGCAGGAGATCACCCGGATACTTTTGCGGCTGACGGAAAGCGTCCGCCAAGTCTCGCCCGGATTGATGACAAGCGTTAACTCCCTGGGCGAGATAGACTTCATCGCCGCCCGTGCTAAGCTGGCGGAAGTCCACCGAGCTGTCGAGCCGAAACTAAACAACACTGGTTTGACGCGCCTTCTATCGGCCCGCCACCCTCTGATCGACCCAAAGATTGTTGTTCCAATCGATATCGAGCTTGGTGGCCCGCTAAACCAGGTACTGCTGATCACGGGGCCGAATACCGGCGGCAAGACGGTCAGCCTGAAAACTACCGGTTTGCTGACACTGATGGCCCAGTGCGGGCTGCACGTTCCGGCGTCACATGCGGAGATGAATGTCTTCGGGCAGGTATTTGCAGACATCGGCGATGAGCAGAGTCTGCAGCAGTCGCTTTCGACCTTTTCCGGCCACATTACAAATATCGTCCGAATCCTCAAAGACCTGCGGCGGAATGCACTGGTGCTGCTGGATGAAGTCGGTGCGGGTACCGACCCTGGCGAGGGGGCATCTTTGGCCCGCGCTCTGCTGGACTTTCTGCGCGAGAAAGAGGCTCGGGTCATCGCGACCAGCCACTACGGCGAGCTGAAGACTTATGCGTTTGTGACCAATGGGGTGCAGAATGCCAGTGTTGAGTTTGATGAACAGACGCTCTCGCCAACCTACAGACTCCTGCAGGGAATTCCGGGTTCGTCCAACGCCTTTGCGATTGCAGGACGACTGGGAATGCCGGAATCCGTACTGAGTAATGCCCGAGTGGAATTGACCGGGTCTGATGATACGGCGGACTTGCTGCGTGAGCTGGAAGAGGGCCGCCGCAAGGCCGTCGCTGAAGCCCGTCTGGCCGAACAGACCCGCGTCGAAGCCCAGATGCTGAAGCGGCGCTATGCGGACGAGCTCTCCAATTTAGAGGCGTTAAAACGGGAAGCAAAGCAGAAGGCACAGGAAGAAGCGCGTGCAATTATCAAGCGGGCGCAGGAAAAACTGGACAACACACTGGCGGAGATACGCCGCGAAAACACCGAGGGGCGCCAGACCGAGCGGGCGCGTCAGAAGATCAAAGATATCGGCAGCGATCTGCAGGCAGCGATTTCAGTGAGCTTGATGGCAGATGCGCCGCGCCCGGTAGAAAGTATTCTCGATCGACCGCTGCGCCGGGGTGACCGGGTACGCATCTCAAGCCTGGATATGATCGGCGAGCTGCTGGAAGCTCCCAGCGGCGATTCTCCGGTTCCGGTTCAGGTTGGGGCGATGCGCGTGAGCGTACTCCCTGGCAGTCTTTTGCTTGTCGGTACGGAGAAAGCCCCCAAAACGACCGGCCCAAGGTCAAGCACGGCTCCGCCACGCGACTCTCCCATTGGGGCCAACGGCAAAGATGGCGATACGATTTCGTACTCTCTGCAGAAAACCATTGGCATTACCCCGCAAATTACACTGCTAGGGCAGCGCGCTGACGAGGCTATCCAGAACGTCGAAAAGTATATCGATGATGCCTATGCTGCGGGCCTCAGCCGGGTACGTGTTGTCCATGGGAAGGGAACCGGGGCGCTTCGGCGGGCCGTGCAGGAGTATTTCGAGAGTCACCCACTCGTGGACGGCTTTGCAACCGCAGATCCCGAAGAAGGCGGTGCCGGGGCAACCGTGGTAACGCTGCGGGCGACGTGAAGAGAAGAGATGGCCGCCTGCCTTGACGCCGATGCGCGAGTCGCGGTATACTCTTCTTCATAGGCTCCCTTGTTGTAATGGTAGCGAACTTCCTTTACACGGAAGAAGCGGCAGTTCGATTCTGTCAGGGAGCATACTTGTTTGTCGTACTTGCTTTTTTTCCTGTGCCGCAGGTATACTAGCAATCAATAAGCCGCCTTAGCTCAGTGGTAGAGCACTCGACTGAAAATTGAGGTGTCACAGGTTCAAATCCCGTAGGCGGCATACCAGCGCAAACCAAGCGTATACAAGAATCGTTGACAGATAAAGGGAGAGCTATGCTCTCCCTTTCTGTCTTCCCCCCAGACGCATCACAGCAAATCTCATGTCCTCAGAGCTACGTGCATTCTCCATTGTTGGCCAGCGCGGTGCACCCTTCCAGGTGCCACCCGGTAATACCCTGGCTTCGCTGCGTCGCGCCATCGAGATCGGGGCGGAAATGCTGGAAGTGGATGTGCGTCGTACGCGCGACGATGTCCTCGTGCTTGACCAGGAAAATGTGCATCTGATGGGTGGCGAAGAAAGTGCGCTGCGTGATTTTAGTTATCGGCACTGGCGGCAGCACGGTGGGGAATGGGGGGCGTCGCTCACCCGTCTCGACGATGTAGTTGCCCTGGCTAGCGAACAGGGAGTTGGTCTTATTCTCGACTTTAAAGAGCCGGGTACGGAGGCTCTTCTGGCCCGCTTCATACGGGCATCTGGCTTTCCCCTCGACTCACTTGTCGTGGCCGGGGCAGGGGAGACCAGTCGGAAAATCCTGCGCGGCCTGGATCCGCGCATTCCTCTGAGCCTGACCCTGGATATGGACCAAGCCCATCTCGTCACCCCGAAGCTGCTTCTGGAAGTAGACACGGAGGCAGTGACCTGGCATCACCGCTTGCTGACGCCGAGCATCGTCGAAATTCTGCATCGCCGCGACATTTTAGTCTATGCATTTACGGTGGATCTGGCGGAAGACATGCGTCGAATGCGTCAGGTCTGCAAAGTGGACGGCATCATCACCAATTCCCCCGATGTGCTTAAAGCCCAGATGGGCTAAGTTTCCTACTTAGAGCACAGCTTCTATCATCTCCGCGCTTCGCACAACTCCCGGTTCGGCCTGCATCTCCCGGCTGAGTGCTTTGACCTTCGTCTGAATTTCCTCTGATCGCAGCAGCCTCTCCAAACGATAGCGTAGAGAATAGGCAGAAAAATCTGCTGGCAAAAGACGCAAACCCCAGCCCTCCCGCTGGATGTGGGCGGCATTCTCAAATTGATCAAAACCGCGCGGTACGATGATCGATGGAATACCGTAGTAGCAGGCGGCTTGGGTGGTTCCAACGCCGCCCTGATGGACGATCGCCGCCATCTGCGGAAACAAGTCGGCGTAGGGGGCGTAGCGCAGTACGCGTACGCGCCCGTGCAGTGACCGCGGAACCGGGATTTCCTCTGGAGCACCGAGCAGCACGGCATTCCAGGGTGACGATGCGATGGCCTTCAATGCCGCATGATAAAAACCGCGCGGGTCATTCACCACCGAGGAGCCCAGTGTAAACAAGATCGTCGGGGCCGCGCCCGTCTCCGCACCAGAGGAAAGAGCGGAGCGCGGCGTATCGCCGTCTGAGCGGGCGTACCCACCGACCTGGAACCAGTCTGGCCAGTCGGTGGGACGCGGGAAGAATGCGGGGGACCACAGGCCCAGTGTCAAAAGCCGCGAATACCCTCCCCCCGCCATGATATTCGTGCGCGGCCTTGCCCCCAGCTTTTCATACTCGATCGCCGCCAGCTCGTCAATCCCCGCAAAGATTCTGTAGCCCAGTTTCCAGCCCAGGCGGTTCAGAAACGCCGGACTGTTTTTCCAGGCTACTCCTGGCGGGGGATAAGCTGCTGTTTCGTGGATCATGGTCGCCGCACTGGCACTCACCCAAGGGACACCGGTACGATCGGCGACAATCGGTGCGGCCAGCTGGATCGTGTGGCTGATAAAGAGATCAGCCTCCCGGACCAAAGGCTCCAATGATTTCACGGCGGGGGCGATTGCCGGAATCAGTGCCTCCTCAAAGATCACACGCACAGGGTCGGTACGGTGTGCTTCTAGCATTCGCCGCATCATCTCAGAATCCCATTGTGGGTCTTCACCGGCGATCGTGGCCGAAAAGCCCAGGGCCTCCGCCTTCTCAGCAAACAGGGGGCTGAGAGCAAAGTGTATGTGATGGCCGCGAAGCCTCAGCTCCGTCGCCAGGGCCAGAAAAGGATTGAGATCGCCGGAGGAACCGAGCGTGTGGATGAGAATTTTCGCCATAGTTTACCAGTGTACCCGATGCTTGTCAACTTATTTTGGGTATACTAAATCTACGATGATTGAAGATATTTTATCCGAAGCCCGACGTCTGGCCGACGACGTATTTCGACCCAATGCCCAGCTTGCCGATATGGGCGAAATCTCTGGGCAGGTCGGCGAAAACATACGAGTTCTGGCTCGGTCCGGCTACTTTGGCCTCGGCATTTCCCCCGAGTTTGGCGGCTTCGGCGCAGATGATGCGGTGCGACGTGAGTACACTGAGCTGATGGCGTCAGCCTGTGGGGTTACGGCGTTTGTGCAGCAGCAGCTTCATGCCGGAGGCGGCTTCGTCGGGCGGGGCCGCGATGCGGATCTCAAACAGCAGCTTCTGCCGCGATTCGCTTCAGGCGAAGAGCTGTGCGGGGTCGCATTCTCTCACCTGCGACGATCCGGCATCCCGATGGTGACGGCGGAGCGTGTTCCCGGTGGCTACCGCGTCTCCGGTAAAGCCCCCTGGATTACGGGGTGGGGAATTCTAGACTCATTTATACTGGGAGCGATGCGTCTGCCCGAAATGGATCACGTCTATTTTTATGTCCCGAAAGCTGAAAACTCGGATGCAATCCAGCCTGGCCCACGCATCCCACTCGTCGTGATGAATGCCTCGGACACTGTAGAAGTAACTTTCGACGGACTATTCCTGCCCGACGAATTTCTGCTCTCGGAACGTCCGGTTGATGACCTGCGCCGCTCGGACTTCTGCGGCATCTCCGGCCATGTCTACCTCCCACTGGGCTGCGCACGCGGCTCCGTGCACCATCTGCATGCACTGGCTTCCGAGCGCAGCAACGTGCATTTCGCACATGCTGCTGAGGAGATCATGCGCGAGGTCGATTCTTGCCGCCGGGAAGCCCTCATCTGGACCGGTTCCTGTGCCGACCTGCCGGACTACAAAGACCACGCTCTGCGTGTTCGCGCCGCAGCCATCGTGCTAGCCGTCCGTGCTGCCCATGCGGCAGTGACCGCGACAGGGGGCAATGCCCACCTGCTGACCAACCCCGCCCAGAGGCTCCTGCGCGAGGCGATTTTCTACACCACCACCGCCCAGACCCCCGATGTCCAAAACGGCACTCTCGACCTGCTCGTCTCTCCGGACTGCTGGCAGATTTCCTGAGAATGTTTTAGTATCCCAGCCTCTTCGCCGCTGCCATCCCCCCGATCAGCAGCAGGCTGACCAGAGACATCCATAAAGCGGAAGAGACCAAATAGGAGGCAGCGACCAGGGCCAGCCCGCCGATGAGCGGAACGGCCTCAGTCTGCTTTTTGCCGTAGATCACGCACCCAACCCCGATGGATCCCCAGATAAGTGACGATAGCAGAGAGTCGGTGTGGAATAAGTTAACGGGGAACATGGACGTTCTTTCACTGAGATACTAAAAAAGCTTTTAGCCTCTCGACAAGCGGCAGACGGAAAACCAGCACAGAAAAAATGAAGGCTAATATTCCGTTTCGTAAATTGACCAAACAAATCGCACCCGGTGCTAATGAGCAAAGTTGTGAAAAGTTGTACGGGAAAATCACCGTTGTTAATGCGAACACGGCTAACAAGGACAAGGCAGGTCGAGGCCTGAGCAGCGGTACGAATGGCAGCAGCCATATCAGATACTGCGGTGAAAAAACTTTGTTTGCAATTATAAAAGCCAGTAGTGCGGTAATTGTGTAAGTCAGCAATGTCGCAGACTCGATTTGACCAGCCTTCCCTTCATTGCGAAATCTCGACCACGCTTTCCATAACACAATTCCAAATAATGCAGCAAAAACTAAAGGCAGCCAACGTATCAACATTGGGGCAGAGGCAGACACGATATGATCCGCCCCGTAATTGACGACTACGGAAGCTGAAGTTAGACCCCAAGCGTGTGCCAAAAGAATTAGCCCGGCAGGAATGCTTTCAATTTCCAACCCGCGCATTTGGTGGTATTTGAGGAAAGACAATAGTGCAGTCGGAGACAGAGCAGCAAGCGGCAGCAGGCAAAAGCTGAGAGCTGCACCAAATCCGCCGACAAGTTTGAGACCTGCACTTTTTCTACTTTCCACCATGCAGAAAAGGAAAAATACTGGAAGCAGCACGATAGGATAAAGTTTGGCGGTGGTCCCTAATCCCAGCCAAATCCCGGCACCTAAAGGCTTACGGTTGATGAGTGCTGTAAAGGCTAGCATTGTCAGTAAGGCTGGAAATAGATCATAACGCCAGGGCAGATAAAATGCGGTCACAATCACAAGGCTGCAATAAGCGATCAATGAAAGGTCGGGCGACAAGCCGAATCGCACCTTTTCGGCCAAACGACGGACATACCAGGCGGTCACAGTGCTGATGATTGCACTCTGTAACAGAAATGCCCAGAGGTAGTTGTAAAATGTTTGATTCAGACCAAGGAGCATGAAATGTGGAAAGGTAAAGGCCGCTAGAGCAAAAGGGGGGTATTCCAGGGCAAAATCCCTGTATGGCATCTTTCCCTCTAACAAGCGACTTGAATCCTGATAATATATCCAGAGATCACCGGTTCTATAATGGTTTGTCGCCGAGATGTCTTGAGAACCAATCAGGACAATTGCTGCAAATTGGATTGCGAACAGAATGATGCAATGGACACGGCTCAAGGGTGTGTTTTGGGCTTTGACTGAGACGACCGGGAGTGACATAGATGACCTCTCACGCTGCTTTCTTAATTGGTCGCATCAAATTCCGCTCGGCAGCAGGATTGGTTTGTTTAACCGTCCTGCGCAGCTTCAGCGGGACCAAAATCGATTCCCAGATGACACCTCGAGACATCTTTGAGTGGCCCGAACGCCGCTCGGTGAATACGATGGGTACTTCGACGATCCGAAACCCGGCTTGATGGGCGCGAAATGCCATTTCTACCTGGAACGAGTAACCGTTTGAGGTCACGCTGCCTAGGTCCATCGCTTCCAATGCTTCGCGCCGATACAGGCGATAGCCACTGGTGCAGTCACTGGCCTGGAGGCCGGTCACCCGGCGCACATACTGGTTCGCACCCCAGGAAAGCAGGATACGCTGCAAAGGCCAGTTGACGACGGAAATACCATGGAGATATCGCGACCCGAGAACGACATCGGCGTCCTGCGCTGCGTCGAGAAGTCGCGGCAAGTAGATCGGATCATGCGAAAAGTCAGCATCCATCTCAATTAAGAATTCATAGCTTCGCTTGAGTGCCCAGGCAAAGCCCGCAAGATACGCCCGGCCGAGACCTTCTTTCCCGGGACGATGCAGGACATTCACCCGCCCATTGGAGGCTGCCCAATCCCCCGCGAGGGAGTCGGCTAGGCGACCTGTGCCGTCGGGCGAGTTGTCGTCGACGATCAAGATGTCCAAGGCCCCTGGCTGACATAAAATCTGTTTGACCAGCGGCTCAATATTTGCCGCTTCATTATAGGTCGGTATGATGACAATTCCGTTCATCGTTTTCCTTTTTTAGTGTTCATGGTTTAATAACTGCTCATCACGGCGTATCCTGACACCCAGAGGAGTGAGAGGCCGAAACATGCGGCAGATAATCCCATCCCGACTTTGTCCCAGCGCAGCAGGCAGACCGGCCAGAACCAGCAGATATACCATGGAAAGGGCAGGCCCATCGCAAGCAGCATCAGCAGTGATGCGAAAACAGCCCAGGCAGCAAGCCACTGGGCGGGGCGGGGCCGAAGCACGAGCCATAGTGTGAGCAGGGTAAATGCCCCCAGTATTCCTCTGTTTTGTGAGAGAGTAACCAGAAAGCCTGAAGTCGAGCCGCCCACACCATGCCGAAGAAGCCACTCGGCAATGCTGGCGTTTTCTCGCTGCGCTGCCGCACTCAGATTGTAAAGAGTGCGAGCATGCAGGGAGGCCAGAGTTGCCCCTCCATGCCAGAGGCCAACATAGCAGAAAGCCGTTGGAAGCAGAGTCAATATAACTGCTGCCGCACCGCCCAGGATTTTCTCCCGCCATGGGCGTGCCCGCGCCCATTCTATCCAGGCCCAGGGCAGAACCGCCAGGGTGATAAGCTTGATTCCGACAGAGCCGCCAAGAAACAACGCAGCCCAGACATACTTCTTCTCGACATAAAACATGACCCCGACCAGAAATAGACAGATCAGCAGCAGATCGTTGTGCCCGCTGCCTGGCCCTTCGAGCAGCAGTAGTGGATTAAGGCCGATCGCGAGCAATGTCAGGTTTTCCCGGCCTGGAGATACACAAGCGGCGATCCGTCTCCCGGCAAACACGGATCCGATCAGAGCCCCAGCCTCGATCAATTTGAGCGCGATGACCTGTACCCATAGGCCCTGCCCGCTTAGAAGAAAGACCGAGGCTGTCTCAATCCGTGTCCAAACTGGGCCGTACACAGTCGGCCAGTTCCAAGTGATGTAAGCGGCTGCCGGGTCATGCACATGAGCAAGAAAAGAGGGCAGGTGGAAGTAGGGATTCAATCCATAGAGTGCGGCCAGCCGTCCGTGAGCTGCGTAGGCATAGACATCATGCGATAGCAGGGGTGGAGCAAAAAGTGCAGTCAGCAGAGCCGTGACTACGATTAGCACAGAAATCGGCTTTGCTTTGAGTGTCGCTCCCTGCTTCGCGGATAGAATAGCCAGCGCATAGCCGCTCCAGAGGACGACCAGCAGCAGGCGAAACGCCAGCGAATAACTGTCCGTGCTCAAAGCTGGCAGCCATGAAAGGCCCCAGTGCGATCTGAACTGCCGCATTCCCTCGGGATTCAGTCCCCAGTAATGCGCGTGTGCCTCCGGCGGCAGGGCATACTGGACGAAAATAAGCAGCATCAGAGACGTCACAACCATCCCAATTCCCAGACGCAGGCCAGCTCTGGCATCAGTGTCGGCTTTAGTTTGTGCCTGGGGCAGGGGAACAGCAGCACTGGTACTCATACTGTTATTATGGCGGGATGGTGGGTTTTATGGAGGGGATGTCTCTGTTTGAAATATTAAGTCGTTCTGACAGATAGGGATGCTCGAACAGGAGATAGAAGAGGGCAGCGAATAAACTACACGTCGCAGCAAGCTGCGCGGTATTACACGCTTCACGCGGGGGCGCCGGGCGGCATCGGGTTCAGAACAGTTCCATCTGCTGCACGTGCAAAGTCTTGTAGTCCTCGTCCGTGCCTTGCTCCTGAACATAAAGGCGGATGGCTTCTTCGCTGCCATGACGGCCTACCGTGTTGATGAAAAAGCCGCTTGACCAGAACGATCCGCCCCAGAGCTGCTTCTTGACCGAAGGCTCACAGCGGAAAATCTCGCGGGACGTAATGCTCTTGACCATCGGTGTAATCCGCGTAGGACTCAAAACCGGAACCGAATGCATCAGGAAATGCACATGATCACGGTCGGTGCCGATCTCAAGAAAATCGATCTCATAACGGGCGGCAATCTCTAGGCAAACTTCTTTGAGAACTTCGTCCACCCGGCTGTCGAAAACCACACGACGGTATTTGGCCGGGCAGACCGCATGATACAGCAGAACCGAGACGTTATGGCTCTTGTGAATATAGGTACTCATAGTTCACAGTAGCATGGAAACTCCCGGCGAAGCAAGCTTCGGGGTATTAAACCCCTACCGAATAAAACCAGGGACGCCGAATGCGCCAAGAGCTTGCAGCAAGCGCATCCAGTCGGGGCAGGCATAGCTATGCCGGTTGTCAAGTTAGTACTGTGGCTGAACACGACTGCTAAAGCCAAGACGCCGCGTATGCCGTCCAGGAACGCGAAATGGGCGTGGACTGTTTTGGGTCGAACTTGTTCTTGTTGTATTATAAGGCTAAAGAGAGTTGGTGCTATCGCCATATACCTGTTATCGGCGGCGGCCACCCGTTTCTCCAGAAATCTGCAGACGCAGAGCTTCGGCAGCTTTTTCAAAGCCTGATGTTCGGGCGCGGCGGCGGAAAACATCGTAGCCACCCACTTCGATCTTATCTAAGATACGGGCGTAGAGAGTGCGGGCAAGCTGCACCGGGCGGCGGCAATCGGACCGGATGGCGGGGATGCCTAGGTCGGCAGAAGCGTACAGCTCGCGGGCCCGGGCGATCTCGAATTGCATCAAGGCGACGAAGTTGTCATTCACGACGCCGCAGGCCAATTCGTCTTCGGTGTAGTCGAAGCAAGCCATATCTTCCAGTGGCAGATAGATCCGGCCACGCTCACGCCAATCCTCGCCGATGTCCCGGCAGAAGTTGGTGAGCTGCATCGCGAGGCCGAGGTCATGGGCACGCACAAGAGCGTCGGGATCGGTGACGCCGAGCAGGGCGCAGAGCATCAGGCCGACGACCGATGCACTGCCGTAGGTGTAGGTCTTCAGGTCCTCAAATGTCTGGTAGCGAGTGCGGGTCAGATCCATCGCCATTGCGTCGAGAAATGCCAGAGGGAGATCGGCAGATAAATTATGGCGGCGGGCCATATCCTCGAAAGCGCAGAGCACCGGCAGATCGGATTGTCCCGTGTTCAGGGCAACAAGTGTCGCCTGTCGATACTCAGCGAGCAACACGGCGGGGTCCGAGCCGCGCGGTGGGTTATCGACGATCTCGTCGGGATAGCGGACAAAGCCGTAAAGGGCATGGACGCTGCGCCGAATATCTGGCGGGAAGAACAGCGTACTAAAGTAGTACGTCTTCCCGTGTTTGGCATTCAGGCGGCGCGATTCTTCGTACGCGGCGGTGAGTTCAGCACTTGGCATTATGCGGCCTCCTGACTAACAGCGGTCGGCAGTTCAGAAAAATCCGCAAGTATGCGTTCGGTGACGAGCTTGGCCCCGAGGCAAACCAGTGGGACCCCTGTGCCGGGAACGGTACTGGCTCCGACGAAGTACAGACCGTCGACATCGGGAGCCTTGTTGCCGGGCCGGAAGTAGCCGACCTGAAGTATCCCATGCGACAAACCAAACGCTGCCCCGAACTTGAGGTTGTAAAGGTCGCGCCACTCATGCGGCGTGACCACGCGCTCGACTACGATGTGCTTCCGCAGGTCCGTGAGGCCCCGCTCTTCCAGGGCTTCGTAGATTTTGGTTTTAAACTTCTCGATCTGGGCCTCATCCCAGGTCATCTGGTCGGTCAGATGCGGGATTGGCACCAGCACAAACAAGTTGTCATGTCCCGGGGGGGCGACGGTCGGGTCAGTCCGGCCAGGGGCGTTTATGTAGAACGATGGATCGCGTGGCGGGACTTTGGCATCGAAGATTTCCTCGAAGTTGCGCTTGTAGTCCCCCGACAGATAGAAGTTGTGGTGCCCAAGCTCGGGATAGATTTTGTCTGTGCCGAGATACAGCATGAAAGCTGACGAAGTAAATGGCTGCTTCTTCCAGGCCGCTTCCGTTCGGTTTGCAGGCCGCTTCTCCAGTAAGTTAGTATAGGTGTAGGGCAGGTCAACATTCGAGATCACAAGGTCAGCCGGCAGCATCTCGCCGTCGATGCAGACGCCCCTGGCTTTGCCGTCCTTAACCATGATCTGCGTAACGTTCTGATCCGTCTCAATTACGACTCCCATCTTCCGTGCGACCGCGGCCATTGCCGTCGGCAGAGCGTAAATGCCGCCTTCAGGATAATAAAGGCCGTCTTCGGCAAGCTCTGTGTAGGGCAGGAGGGTGTAGACTGCCGGGGCATCGAAGGGCGAGATGCCTAAATACATGGACTGCATCGAGAAGGCCTGTCTCAGCCGGTCGTCCTTGAAAAACTTTGAGACGTGGGTATAAAGCTTATCCAGGGCATTCAGCTGGCCGAGCAGCTTCAAGTTCGACGCCGTAAAGAAGTCAGAAGCTTTGTTGAAGTTCTTTTCGACAAACTGCTTGCGCCCGATCCGGTACTTCTTCCCTGCATCTTCAAGAAAGCGGTAGTATCCCGGTGTTACGCCTGGCTCGATCCGCTCCAGCTCCCCGATCATTGTCGAGAGGTCGCTGGACATGACCATCGAAGTGCCGTCTCCGAAGTGTACCTCGTAGTTCGGCTCCATTTTGATGAGCTTTACCCATTCGGAAAACTCTTCCCCGCAGGCCGCAAACAGATCTTTGTAAACATCCGTCATCAGCAGCAGTGACGGTCCCGTGTCGAACCGAAACCCGTCCACTTCCAGAATATTCGCCCGTCCACCGACCGTGGAGTTTTTCTCGAGTATTGTTACCTGAAACTGACCTGTCGCTTGCAGCCGCATAGCCGTCGCCATGCCGCCGATTCCCGCCCCGATTATAATCACGTTCCGCATCTTAGCCTGCTGCATCTCGGTGTATCCATTCTAAAGACTTTTCAGTATACCCAGTATTGGCATTACCTTACCCAACAGGCTGTAAGTTACTCTACGCGAGAAACGGCGTGACATTTAGCTGGTCGTTGAGGTGATGGGGAAGGGGCTGGTTGCGTCGTGCGGGTAGGAATGGCATAATAATTCTTCCAGAAATGCCGTAATTCCCATCATTCCCTCCGTGGCAGAATTGTGGTATGATAACAAAATAACAGAGAGACGGCGGCCATCATGCCTCCGTGCGGTAAAACTCCGCCTGTGGTGTGTTATACCGCTTCCTTGCGGTAATTGCCGCCGATTTCGTGTGTTATACCGCAAACGGTCTGCGGTGAAACGCGGTAAAATACTTGTTAGGTCGCAGGGCCAAAGGCTCGTTCTGCGGCGGTTGCGATAGAGCAAAACAATGACAAAAGGCAATGAAATAGAAGTTATTGTGTTTGGCCTCGGAAGTCTGTTCTGTCTGTGGGCATTTGGAAAGATATGGTTTTGCCGGCTTCCCGACGAGAAACGAACTCTCGTGCGACAAGCAAGTGGTACATGGGAGTTCCTTTATGCAGGTTTGGGTTTTGCAATCGAGGCGGCGCAGTCGTTTTACCCTTATCCAAGCAACTTCAGAAATCCTTATTATTGGGGTTTCGGCATAGTTGGAATAGTTGCCGTGTGCCATCATTTTTGGAGTAGACATAAAGTCAGCCAACCTGCCACCTAACAATGCGCTGCACCCGACGCCACCCGCCCGGTTTGCTTTGCGTTATTGGAAGGCTTTGCAGTGCGGGTGTCGCGGTTGAGCTGTGTCGTTAGGTTGCTCGCACGTACGCAGTATGGTTGCGGACGGTTCCTGATATGGATAGTGAAAAGTTGAGGGCAGCACGACAAACTCAAGCAGGTTGTCTAGGCCTTGCATTGTTCTTGCTGGGGCTGGCAATGTCACTG